>JAEZAW010000316.1 GCA_023430315.1 Pseudomonadota bacterium
TTTTAGATCCGTTAACGATACCTTACCCGGCCGGGGAGAACCCCCGGCACGGCCCGCCCCCCGGCCACCTCCCCTCCCTTCGAAAGACGTTTGCTCGTCCTGCGCTCGCTGTGCCCCGGCAATCGGCCTTCCGATTGCGAAGGGCGAGCGCAAGGCTTCAAGCTGTCACGTAGCAATTGATCCGTACCCGCCCTTTCGGCTCGGAAGACCAAGCGCGCTCTGCGAGTCACGTAGACTTAGTTGTATATACAGATAGCGAGTGCGGAGCGCGTTTAAACGGGTCACGAAGCAAATCATCCGTATACATATCTTCCGATAGCTGATCCGATTAAGGCCCATTAACCGGGTATGCAAAATTAGGGCAGCTAAAATGGGCCTAACTCGCTGATATCTAAGTTAATTCCCGTTAATCGTGCGCGCATAACACCATAATATGGAACTATACATAGATCGAAATCGCAACCTCTCGGCGAATGGCCGATTTTCCCATGCATTTTCAGCGTACTTAGCCCCTTCGAGCGGTAAGCATTCGGAAAGTCTATGCGTATACTGACGATTAGCCCGGTGAACGCTTTGAGCCCGCTTCCTGCTCATTCATCATTGTATATGCATCCATCGCTACGTGACTCCCCGAAAGCTCGCTGGGCGAGCAATGCGCGCCGCGGAAGGCCCCTATGAATCCTATAGGAGTCACCTATCGGGTGGCGCGAATCGCGCCCTGTGGGCGCCCCCAAATGAGCGAAAAGTCTCGCGCGTAAGGGGTTAGACAAAATCGCCAAATTAACCACTCCCAAGACCCCAACCGAGGCCACCAGCCCTCGCCCTTAACCATTCCGTCCCTCGGAGGCGCCCATTGATTCTAAAGGGAAATCCGCCCCACGCTCTTCAGGATCAAGAGTATCCTTCTTACAAGATCTTGAAGTGCGTCAGCCGTCCCGCCGGACCACATACGTATCGACCCGTGCCCTCCCCCGCTTGAACCGCTCCCCCCGCTCAAGGGCGAGGCCGTGCTTCCCCCGCAAGATCCGCTTCACGTCCTCATCCTTCGCCAGGAACCGGAAGGCCATGGCGGGACTGAATTCGGGAGACAGGTCGCGCGCCTCAAAGCTGACCGTCTGCGCGTCACCCAGGCGCTTGGCGAGGGCATCCGCGAAGCGCTCGCGGTTATCCGTCTTGCGCCGGCTGTTGCGCGCCTCAAAGCCGAATGGCTCCCACTCCCGAATGGTCGCGCCGGGGAAGCAGTGCTGGACCATCTCGACCGGAATGGACATCTGGCCGCCTGTCGAGAAGATCATCCACGCCGTCAGCCCATCCGGACACTGGTCACTAATGAGGTAGCGGACGGCGATGCGGCCGACCGCTTGCAGGATGTTGTGCCCGGCCTCCCTTTGATGCCCTGCCCTGACGTCTACCTCGCTCAATCCATCCTCGACATCCATGCGGCCAGCCGCCTTCAGCATCGCGACTGTGGCCGCGACGGGGGTTTGCAGGATGCCGACAAGCACGATGTGCTTGCACCTTCGATAGTCGTTGGTCGCTTCGTGCCTTCCCCACGTGAGGAAGTAAGCGCGCGCATTCTGCTCCGGCGTGAGCAGATCGCGGATGCCCGGTGTCTTCTCCCCATCCTTCTTCCCCGTCTTGCCCGGCTTGTCTTCCTCCAGGCGCTCCATGTTCTGAAAGGGCTTGGAAGGCTTGCGGACGATGAACAGCACCTCGTCATTCGCGGGGACGCGGGAGAAGACGGAAGCGGCGGCCTGCGCGAGAGTCAGTCGAACAGCATTGTTGAAATGCGTGCCTGTTCCGGATTTGTGATCCCAATGGTGGATGGTGAGGCCCTCGTAACGCTTCTCCCCGCTCTCAAGGTGGACGATCTTGCCGCGACCGCGATCCCAATAAGGATAGAGACCGCGCAGCTCGCCGCTCGCGTCGGTGATGAGGAAAGGGGCGAAGTCATCGGGCAGCACTTCGGCGTAATGCAGGACGGCATTCCCTTTGTGATCGGCGCGTACGGCGAGCCCCTGCTCTTGCTGCTCTAAGAGTGTTTCGAGAGGGGAGCCATCATCGAAAGCGCCGCCCTTCGCGAGCAGCCGCGTGTGCAGCATGTATTCGGGCTTGTCGAACCAGGGGACTACGGTAGACGCGCCGGCCCTCAAACCGCGTCGCCACGTCTCGATAAGATCGGCTGCCGTCTTTAGTTTGGCGTCGCGCAGTTGCTTGACCGCATTCTCAATGTCGCCATTGAGCAAGACAAATGGTTTCGCGGGGATGATTGACTCATCCCAGACGCGGACGCGGCGCGGCGCATCGCGATAGAGCCATAGCTCATCGAGAGATGCGGAGGCGTGAACATCGCGGCGCTTCGCGACAACGGAGAGCAGCTTCGCCTGAGTAGCGATGACGATGCGCGCCTCATTGGGCGCGACGCCGACAAGCGTATGCAGGTCATCCTTCTCGGATTTGTTGCCGATCTGCACGCTGATATCGGATGCGGGAATGCCTGCAGCCGTCAGCTTTTCATGGAAGTACCTGACTTGCTCGCGTTGGCGAAGGAAGACGACAATCCCGCACTCGCGGTAGCGGTCGTCCCGCATAAGCTCGACGATCGAAGCGCGGATGGTCACCGACTTTCCGAGGCCGGTCGGCGCGCTGCTGAGATAGGTGACGCGCTCAGCGGAGCCGGATGCCATCGTCTCGATTGTGGTGGCGATAGCGGAGAGCGCTGTCCAGTTGCGCGGGGAAGGGCGATTGCCCCATCCCTGGTACTTCTCATCAACCGCGCTCAGAACACGCGATACGAAGGGACTGTGGCGGGTGCGGTCACTCATCTTAGCACCTACCATTCATGGCGAGCGCACCCTTAAGTGCGAGAGCCCTGTCCGAATCTGCTGGAACGAATTTCATTCGCTCTTTCAGCAGCCACGTGCGAACAGCGCACTCCATTTTTTCTGTCGCCATGCCGTGCGGAAATTCCATCACGGTCTCGGCGTATGTGACTTCAAAAAAGTCGCGTGTTGGCTTCTTGTTTGCTGGCTGCGCAACCTCTGCGCGGAACACAGCCGCATGGGCATCCGCCTTTGCGTTCCTTAGCTCGCGTGCGGCAGGGGTTTCGGGTTGGATGACCCAGAGAACCCACCCGATCAGGAGCATGAGGATTAGAGCCAAAGTCATTGCAAGCTTCATGGGAAGTCCCTCTCAGATTGGGTTGGTTTAGTGGGCGGGTCTGTCGTTTGTGTCGAGAAAAGCGCGGAGAATGGCCACCGCATCTTGCAGGCCGGCTTTCTTTCGGCCGTTGGTCACGTAAGGCAGGATGCTCTCGCAATATTCGAGCGTGCGCTCAGGATGTAGGTGCCCGCAAAGTACCCAGCTATAGATCTCGCTGCCCTCAAACTCATGCGTGAGGATGCCGGTCGATGATGGGGTTATCGCTTCCATCTTTTCGACCCTGCTGCGGTCACGAGTCGTGATGACGATGTTTGGAAGGTCCGCGGCGGTTTCGATGGTGACTTTGGTCATCTCATAGCCCTCTCAGATTGGTTTAGCCGGTGGCAGTGGTGGCGGGCTTGCGGCCGCGTCCGTCAGGGCGAGGCGGCCAGCGCTCTGGCGAGCGCAGATGGGGCTTGCCCAGCCGCTGCCGGTCCGCGTCCCTGCGGGCCTCCCAGGCGTCCCAGGCGGCGAGCGTGATGAACAGGTGGTTCGAGCGGCGGACCATCTGGGGGGCGCGGCCGTCCTTCGCCCAATACTGCGTAAGGACATTCCGCGAGATCCCGACATCAGCGCAGAACTTGGCAATCGGGATCAGGTCTTCGGGTGGCTTGGTCATTGGCTTTCTCACAGTATGCGGATTAAAGGCGCCGAATCGGCGTCCTTTTGATGCCTCTATATATAGACTTTAAACGCTCTAAATTCAACGTATTACTATGAACACCGTTTGCGGAATGTCCGTCTAGAGTCCATATTCGCGTTTAAACGCGATCAGCCGAGCTTCCGAATGTCCCGAAGAAACCGCAGACCACCTGGTCCCCGTTGGCAGCATCCGAACCCGAATCGGGTCCGCCGGCGCGAGGCACAGAACGCGCTGGGGCAGCGCTCCGGCCCTGACGTTGCTGGTCACTCTCAGGCACCGTCCGAGACGCCCCAGCGCGGTTCGCCGCCTGCAAGGGATCTAACCAGCCAGCAGGTCGCGGACGTCGGTTTCCGGCTCTCTTGCCTCGATCGCGATCTCGCGGAGCTGACCGAGCTCACCCTCTCAATTGCGGCTGTGCTTTCCGCCTACCGCGCACAGCTCGCAGCCATCATTCCTGGAGACACGCCCCATGGGTAAGAAGACCGACCCTCTCGCGAACGAGTTTGGAACGCACGATTGGTTCAGCGAAGTCGCCGATGAGGCGAACAAGCTCAAGGCAAGGCAGCTGGCATTTGGCGAGATCGAGCGCCGTTTGAACGTGGGCGATCTGGCCCCGCTGAACGGCCGCGCCCGCATCGAGAACGATTGGCTAGCCCCAGATCCCGAATTCTTCGGCAACACGCAGTCGAGCCACCCGCTTACGGAGCCCGAGAGGCAGACTCTGCGAGCCGAATATCAACAGGAGGTCGACCGCGTGCTCTCCGGCGGCACGCCCGCCCCTTCGCAGCAGAGAGGCGAGGAGCAGGCAGAACAGATGCTGCGCGAGTTTGCCGCTAAGTACCCGGCGCTCGCGCGCGATCCCGATCGCCTTGAGCAGGCTGCCCGCATCGTGGTCGAGCAGGGCGGGTACGACCCGAGCGACCGGCCGGCCTTCTATGCCCGAGTGGCGAGCGAGATGAAAAATGTCCCGCGCTAAGCCCGCACTGAAAACGAAATCGCGCAAGCAAGCTGAGGAGCGGCAATCGTTCCAAAAAGCGGCCGCGCGCATCGCAGCTGAGAACGGGCAGAACCCGCTGCGCCGAAAGCTCGCGCTCATGCCGAAGCTGATCTCCGGCAAGATAGTGCTAACCGATGGCACGCCTCGCGACGTGCAGCCAGCCGAAGCATACGGCTTCTATGTTGCTCGATACTCAGCTGGCGAACACTGGGTGCTTAATGACGACTTCCAGCCCGTCCGCCTCGCCCATTGGAAAGAGGTGCGGAATGCGGGCTTCGGCCCCCCTTTCGAGCGCACGCCGATCCAGCAGCAGATCGCTTCCCGCTACGCCGACAAGCTCGAACAAAAGGACCGTGAGCGCCGCGCACGCCGCGCGACTTCCCGCAACACGCAACTCAATCAGAGGGTCTAACCATGACGGTACACGCATACGCTCTATCCTCTGGTGAGGATTTCAAGAGTCGCGAAGCGCAGCGCGAAATGCTCACCAGCTTCTCCCAGCGAAAAGGGTTTGGCCCGCTGGATAATCAGTCGATCCACTTCGAGTCTGAGCGGGCCACGACGCCGCTCGACAATCGAAGCGTCTTCACGGAGCTTTCCCGCTACCTCAGGCAGGGCGATATCTTGCTTCTCCCCCGGTTCGATAGTGCCCTTGTCCCCGGCAAGACTGCAGGGCAATTCCTCCGCGTGGCTGCGGCGCGGGGCATCCGAATCTACATTGCTGAGCTGGATATCGAAGCGACTGCGCTTATCCCTCTCTTCGACGCCATCTTCGCCGCTTCCGCACTGCTCGAAGCCGAAATCGCCAATCGCGAGCGGGCGCTCGTCAACGAAGCCGAGCTGCACGCAGAACTTCTCCTGGACTACGGAATGCGTGCGGTTCGGCACGCCTCCGAGAAGTTGGCGAAGGCCGATATCGGCGGCGCCATTCGCGATGCACTGCTTGAGGCGAGCGCGGAAGCAGCTGAGCGCAAGGCCGCGAAAGACGAGAGCCGCAGCAGCACCTTCAGCATGATCACGCCGGCCGGCCGAAAGAAGCTGGCCCGAACCCATCCCGAATTGTTCGCCAGCCTACAGCGGGCAGCAATGAGGGAGTGAGACCGCGCCCTTCGGGCGCCAGAAGTGAGGGGACCAGCAAGTAGGAGTCACTTATGGCCGACGAAACTCGCAACCCCTTCGCCTCTGTCGTTGCCCCATCTAACTCGGGCGCCCTAGGCGGGATATTCGAATCGATTTGGGGGAAGCCGGCAGCTCTACGCGAGCAGCAAATGATCGAGACCGGCCGTGCCAATGCGCGGGCCGAGGCGCGCGCAACCGCAGACGCCGAGCGCACCCGCACAGAGGCAGCCGCGCAGGGCGAGCGCGAAGCCCAACTGGAGATCATGCAGCTAGTCGATAGGAAGCGACGCGAGCTGGGCGATGTAGCGCCGCCCAAAGCGGTCTTCTCGGCTGTGGTCGCGGACCCCACCTTCGCGCGTAACGCTATCCGTTTCCCTGCAGAGCGCATGACCAAGCTCATCCAGGATATCGTCGGCGCCACCTCGCCGCCCGACCCCGCAAAGCCGATTACTGTGGGCGAGGGTGCGGCAGTCATCGATCCGCAGACGGGCCGCCAGATCTTCAAGAACGAAAAGCCGGCCGAGCCCGACCCCTACACGAAGGAATCGCGCATCGCGGCCGCGCGGCAGGGTGTCGGGCAGATGGATAAGCTGAGCGAGGCGGGGCAGCAGGCGCGTGTGGACGCAATCGCTCTCGATGAACTGGATAGCTTGATCGGGACGGCGACGAAGCGAGGGAAAATCGCGACCGGCATGGGCGCTGCGATCAAAGGTCATTTGGGGCGGGTCGGCATCGCCCTTGAAGGCACGGACGATGTGCAGGCCCTCCAGTCGCTCATCGACCGCATGACGCCCGCAGCGCGACAGGGCCTCCCTGGAGCCGCGAGTGATCGCGATGTGCAAATGTTTCGCAGTTCGTTGCCGTCCTTGATTCGCACCCCCGAGGGCAATCGCGAAATCGCGAAGCGGCTGCGTGCCCTGAACAATCACGCGATCAAGCAAGGCGAGATCGCCGAGCAAATTTTCTCGGGCGAACTCACGCTGCCTGAGGGCTTCAAGAGACTGCGCAATCTGCGCAACCCGCTTGAGGGTATCGGTGCGAGCCCGAAGGGCGATCCGAGCTTGGGCGATCCGAAGCTCCAAGAGACGCCCGTCATGCGTATCCGCCGCAATAAGAGCGGCACCCTTGAGGAGTACACCGAATGACGACTGTCGAATTCGAGGGACGCCGCTATGAGTTTCCCCAGGACGCGACGCGAGAAGAGATTTTCGCGTTCCTCGAAGCGCGCAAGCCAGCCGCTCAGCAGCCTCCGCTACCAGCAAGGGTGCCGGGAGCGGCCGGCGTATTGAATTGGGCCGCACGCAACCCACAGGACGCGCTCGACACGCTAGGGACGGGTATTGGCGCGACTGCGGGCATGGCCGTTCCAGGCGGTCCCGCTTTGCAGATCCCAATGGCTGGACTGGGCAGCGCGGCCGGCAAACGAGTGGCGCGCGACATCGGCTCGCTCTTCGGCCTCTCCGGTTCGGAAGAGTACCCCAGCACGACAGAGAGCGTTGTGGACGCGGGGATGGGTGCGGCCGGCCCTGCGGTTGGCGCGGTAGCGAAGCCGGCTGCGAGGGCGATCAGCGGCCTTAGCAGGAAAGGCGCCGAAACGCTTGAGGGCCTGATGGCCGGTGCGAAGAGTGCGAAGGCGACGGCGGACGACGTGGGTGGGATGGCCGCTGCGATGCGCGCGCAGGACGCGGGGAAGCGGTTAAGGCCGAAGGCGCGAGCACGTGAGCAGGCGCAGGCAGACGAGATGGCTGAGATTGCGCGTGGCGCGGAAGAGCTTTCGCAGCAGGCGATCAAGACGCTGAGGGACAAGACCCTCAAGACCATCAAAGAGACGGGGGAGCTGCCGAAGAAGGGCGGCGACCTCTTAGCGATCGCGCAGGTGATCGCGACCGGCGACGCGGTGACGGCGGCTGCGCTCTTCGGTGGTGGTCGCGCCCTCAGCAAAGCGCGGATGAAAGCGGCTGAGCGGCTGCTTAGCGACGAAAAGGTGGTCGCGTGGATGGCGCGGAAGGCGGAAGGCGGTATCACGCCGGCCCGCTTGCTCGGCTCGCTTTCCGGCCTTGCTTCCGTGGAAGGCGTCTCGGCTGCGCTGAAGGACGATATCCGCACCCTTCAGGCTGAGTCGGATGGGATGCGCGATGATCGCGATGTGCTTGAGCGGATGATGCAGATCAAGTGAGACGTCGATTAGAGTTTCGGCTCTTTCAAAATCTCGAGCGGTTTCTCGACTACAATTAATCGATTGCCTTCTTGCCGCGAGAACCTGACGATCGATCCGCCCTCATGGTGTTCGATCGCCACAACGCGCGCCAAATTGACGTACACTTCTTTGCCATCGCTAAGCGTAAGCTGGACCCAATGCCCACTATCCATGACGCTCTCCTTTCGTCCGCCGGTTGGGCTAGCCCCTCGCAATGCGATTGCGCAAGAGTGCCGCGAATCCAAAAATAAAGCCCAAAATAAAGCCGCCACCGAAAAGTGCACCGGCGGCGTAGCCTATACGACCGGGATCAGTGCCCCATTCAGAGTGCACCGTCATCAATGTCCCCTGATAGAGAACGCCAATTCCGGCACCCCAAGCGAAGGCTCTCCAGACATTCCAAGGCTTTCCCATGTGCACTCCTCATGCACGCGCGTAGCTGTATGCTCGCTCGCAGAGTTTGGCTCAGAGCAATTCGTCCAGTACCAACGAAGAGCTCATCTAACCCCTGCCACCGGCGCGGGGGATTTTGAGGAAGCCACGCGAGCAATCAAAAGCCCGCGCAGGCGAGTACTGACGCCGGACGATTAGAGGGCCATGATTCGGGTCTGGGGCTCAAGAGGCAGGACGAGCTGTCAGTCGCCATGCACGGAACGCCTCGCGCAGTGGCCGATCAACGCTTGGTTGATTTTACGGCTTGTAATGATCCCGCGAATCAGTGAGATCAGCCTCAGGCTTAAGGTACAAAATGTATCCTAAGGCGGGTACAGAACGTACCTCGGTAAGAAGAAGGCCTCAGACGGCGGCAACCATCCAAGGCCTTCCTGCGGGCGTTAGCCCCGCTCCATGACGCAGCACACGGACAACGGATTAACACCTCGGGTTTCCAAGCCGACCGCTGCTCCGTCGCACGCACGCCTTATCTGATTCGCTCACGGGACTGGAGTCCCGTGGGCCTTTTTTGTTCCTGCACTAGGGCGGCCCACTGCTCGAACGCGTCGCGCATCTCCCTTTCATAGCGGTGCTGATTATAGACGCGCGCCAATCCGCGCTTCCCATGGCCGATGCACGCTTCCGCGATCTCATCCGGCACGCCCAAGCGGGCCATGCCGGTGCGCATCGTCCTCCGCAAGTCGTGCAGCACCCATCCCTCGACACCGCTCATCGCGTTCAAGCGCAGTAGCAGCTTCCCGACGCCTGAGAAGGGCCGCTCCGACGTCTTGCGCTCGGAAGGGAAGCAAAGCGGAGAGCGGCGCTGTATCGCGGCCAGCTCGCGCACGGCGAGCGCGCTGAGCGGGATGCGCTGAGGCACGGCAGATTTGTAGCGGGCGGCATCGATCGTCCAGACCGCCTTTCCCGGCTCATCCAGGCCGGATAGTTCGGACCATCGCATCCCGATCACTTCGCCGCGACGCTGCCCCGTCAGCGCGAGCAGGCGAACGATGGTGCCGAACTGCCCCAGCGCGCCACAGGCGTGCCAAATGCTGGACAGCTCACTGTCAGAGAGGATGCGCGTGCGGAACGCGGCCGGCCCAAGCAAGTGCGTGGGGGAGATGTGCGCGGCTGGCGAGTGCTCGATGAGATCGCGCGAGGCGCACCAATTGAGGAAGGTGCGGGTGTAGGCGAAGAGGTGGCGCGCGTTAGAGGGGCCGCGCTCGGCTGCGCAATCGATCACGGTGATGAGATCGCGCTTCCTGATTTCGAGCAGGGGGCGGGAACCGAGGGCGGGGATGAGGTGCGAGCGCAGCAGGCATTCGGCCTGCTTGGGGTAGGCGGAGCGGAAGTTGCGGGAGAGGTGAGCGAACCAAAGGGAGGCGGCGGCTTCGAGGTGCATTCGGCGATCCTTCCGAGTTGGAAGGAGTCGCGCTGCCTATGCTCCCCTTTGACCGCTGTGCGGTCAAATGGAGCGGGCGATCGGGATCGAACCGACGACATTCAGCTTGGGAAGCTGACGTTCTACCACTGAACTACGCCCGCATTTCGAGGTTAGATATGCCACCGGCGGCTTCTGTTCAGCGCCGTGCGCGCCGCTTCCCTCAAACTCGCCCCCAGATACCACCCCTTCGGCACTTCGTCACCTCCCCGTCTCAAGCATCTTCACGCCGCATGACGAATGCTGCCGGAAGGTGTTTGAGAGTGAGGCTTATCGGACTCCCGCAGAAGGCCGATGAAAGGTCTGAAAATCGCGGCTCCAGACGCACGATTTTGCTGGACATGATGCGTCACGATCACACAATCCGCTACCAGAGCGTTTTACGATTATTCAGATGCCGCTTTGCCTTGCAAATATCCGGAAAATGCCGAAAAAGCAGGCGCCACGCTATAGACACGCCCAGCGCGTTCGTGTTTCACACTTCTTATCCCCTTCAAACACCAACAGGCCTCACGACTTAAGGGCGCATTACGTGCGCTTGGTCGTTCTGAGAGGCCATCATGATTACGTTTGAGGCGTTGGCGAAGTTGGGGGCACTATTGGGGGTAGTGCTCGTCCTTGCCAAATTTGCTTGGAAGCGCCTTGGCAAGTTGTCCGTTCGATGGAACACCAAGCCAAACGGTGGCGGTAAGCTTGAAGTGGAGTGGGACCCTGTTCCACCATCACCCCAGCCGCCCCCTCGGCCTCCCCGCCCGCGCGTCCAACGAAATTCCCCCAATCGCCCCCGCGTGGCTCGCGTTGTTCGCCGACAGCGCGAGCGCCGACAGGGATAATGGCTTTCTCGTACAGAAGGCTCGATGCCCCGATGCAATCTCTGATTCACCTAACGATTCCTTAAGGAATCACAGGTTGTAAGCGCGCCATCCACATGTTGCGAAAATGATTCAAATCACCACATCCATATTATTCCGAATCGGAATAGTTTGACGCTCATGGGCGGCACAGTGCACCGTTCCATCCAGGCCCCCTTCCAACAGGCGGCCTAAAAATACGCAAGGCCCCTCTGGCAAGGGGCCTTTACACAACTGACAATGCATAGACTTCGGCCTTAGCGGGGCCACCGGCGGGTGTGGGAACACACAGTTTCCACCCTGCCATTTCGCACGCGCTGGTACTGACGCACGTGCACTCTACTGCTTTCCAAGTCTACCATTGGCGTAATCCCATTCTTCGATCGACGGTTGAAGACCGTCAGCCCAGACACCGACCGGTGTCCTGCCTTGAGATCGAGGTCAGGGCCGCAAGGAAGAGCGGGCGCCTACTCAGAAAGCGACTCGAACAGTAGCAAATCGCGCCCCTTTTGTGGACTCGTTTTACTTATGTTCCCGCGCTGAAGAGCAACTGTAGAGCAGCGAGTTCACCGCTGCTCGCCCGACGCCAGCAAAATGCGCCTTTCCGTGCACCGATGCTCACCAGAGCGCACCGATGTGCCGCATTGTTTCAGCAAAGTTTTTGGGTTTCGGCGCGGCTTGGGAAGCTGTCTACCACTGAACTACGCGAACTTGGGCGCCAACTTTCAAGCCAGGAGTCGCGGCGCCATCCCGAGGTGCGGGCGCAACCGCTGCTGAGATCACGAACCAGCCAACTTCTGCAGAAGACGAATGTGGTCGAAGTGCAGGGGGACGCTTCGAGGTTGGCGGACGCGGAACGCCCTTGCCTCGATTGGCCCTCGCAACCGAAGCGGGCTGCCGTCGACGCCGCCGAAGACTTCTCCGACTGTGTGCAGCGCACACCAAGATGCGCCGTCGAGGGAGTACTCGAAGATCGCTCCCGCAATGCGCTCGCGTACTTCGGCGTCCCCATCGATCCTGTTGAAGCAAAGTATCTCGTCAATGCGCTGCGGCTGGCTCCATTCGACCTTCCACCAGGAATTGGGTTCTATCTGTGTGTGGAAGGAATAGCTGCCATGGGGGAAGCCGCTCACGGCATTTCGCGCTTCCTCGGCATGCGTCGACCAGACCGACACGCTGCTTTGCGAGCAGTGTCCGTCGAGCGCGATATTTTTCCCCTCACCGAGATCCAGTCCGACATGACGATGAAGCGGGGCCATGTCCTCGTCCGGCAATCGCCACCACCGCTTGAGGAACAAGGCATTCGTCCAGCCGAAGAGATTGAAGTCGGCATGTTTGAGATAATAGCCCTTCGGCTTCAGGTAGTCGGTGTAAAGCCGCTCGAAGGACGGCCCGCCCTCATACAGGCTATCCAAAGCGACCTCGACTTGCAGGCCCCACAGCTTGCCCGACTCCAGCAGCTTCTCGGCTCCCGCGATGACGCGGCTCTCCGCACCTTGCACGTCGATGACCATCCAATCGGGGTCGGCTGGCAAGCTGCCAGCGTTGATGAGATCATCGATCGTGGTGGTTTGGAGCTGAATCTTGTCCGTTACCGTAATGAACGGATAGGCGACCGCATGGCGCCCGAGCGGAAGCAATGAAGAAGATTGCCCGTTGCTCGTCACGTTGAACTCGACGGTGCGGCCCGATGCTTGGTCACAGCAAGCCAATACGGCCTTCTGCTTGCGAGTCGAGCTGCAACGCGCGGCAACTTGCGCAAAATATTCGGGATGAGCTTCTACGTGATAACCTTCGATATCTGCCTGGTCGTAGGGCTCGACTTCCTGTCCGGTGTTGGCCCCGATGTGAACCAGCTTTTTCAGCGGCAGATTGAGGCCCGTGTATTGCCTCAGAGCACGTACCGTTTCCGCCGCCGTCATCGCTGCCCTCTCAAGACAAAATTCGGCCGGGCACCTCCGCAGATGCCTTCCGCATTCACCGGATCACTTTCGGTCCTTAGCGCACAGGGCCTGCCCCAAGCTTGACGCGCGAAACAGGGTAACCCGACGTCCAAGCCAGGCGCTTAACGGTCGGTAAATGGATTTGCCGTACGGTTGCACGGCCATTTCTGTGCCGAGGGAGTACCCCATGTCCTGGCTTTCTGTGCTGACGGCCGTCGTCCGCGCGAGCCTTGTCTTCGCCGTTGCAATCTCCGGCATGACATTTAGCGGTGGCGATGCCGAAGCGCGACGCGGCGGCGGCAAGGTGATCCGCGCACCCAAAGAGCATTCGTCGAGCCACCAGGATAGCACGACGACGAAGCGCAAGGCGGACGAAGAGCATCACGGCGACGGCGCCGACAGCTCGGGTGGCACGTCGCCGGGGGTTTACATTCCTCGCGTGCGCACTCGAGAGACGTCGCGCGGCGCCGAGACTGCAAGCGACGCAGAGGATCCGACGGCGCCGAAGGCACTTCCGCGCAACCGCGTCATTACCGTCAAGCCCATCGAGGACCTGGACGTTCCCGGCTGCGCCACGGGCATGATCTGCACGGTCTGCCTCGCCGGTTGCTCCGGTGACATCGGCAGCATCGTCGACTCGCAGGTCAAAACGCCGATCCCCCAGCCGCGCCGCTAAGGCATCGACTAGTTGGTGGATGCTTTCCGGTCACCGAAGTAAGCCGTCAGCTTCTCCGGTAGCTCCTTCCATCGCGTCCATGCATTCGTGGCGATGAACCAATCGCTCGTGAAAGGCCGGGTCGGCGGCACGGTCACGCCGAGCCGCACCATTTTCTTGAAGGCCGGATCGCGCTCGGACGTACGAATAACGGGCACGTGCGGCGCCGCCATCTGAGTTTCGTAGTCTTCCCAAACAGCATCGGTTGGCAACCGACCGGCTTGGATAAGGCCCATCAGAGTTTCCTTCGCGCGGGCCTCGCCAAGTATCGCGGCATCGCTGAGGCGCCACCAATTGAGGCGTGCGACCGTCGCTGCGTCAGGCATTCCGTCTCGGCGCCAGTCCAAGACCTCGACCACAGGGCTGCGGCCACCGAAGCGCGTGTAGAGCGTGACGACACGCAGGATCCACCATCCGCCCGCACTATCCGGATAAGCCAGTGCCTCGCCCACTTTGAAATCGCTTTGCTCGACATACGGCTCGGCCGCCTTCGTCGGAACGCGCTGTGCCGACACAAGACGGTCTGCCAACGCGGTGAGCGCCTTCGCATGACTGCGTCGCGAGGCCAAATCATCGAACTGGAGAATCCCACCAGGCTGCCTCGCGAGATCGAGCGCGGTCTGCCTGCGCGGAGCGTCGAGTCTACCGTCCCGCCAGAGAAGGTCCGCGAGCACGAGCGCGGCAATATTCCCGTCCTCATTCTCGCGCGCGCCGGTCATGTCGAGCACGAGAGATGCCAGCCGTTCGCCGGTGAAACCTAGGGATCGGGCGTCGCGATAGGCGCCGCGCACGTCGAGAGCGACGTCGTTCTGGTAAAGCCCTGCGCCCCAGACTCCCATGCCGCATCTCCGTGCCAATTGGCCACCGGAAAGCCTAGCATGGAGCGCTTAACAAGTTCCGGACGCGCTTGGAGGGCACTTGCTTCGGGAGCAAGTTGTTGCCGCAACAGCCTACTCTGCCGCGACCTTCGGCGCGTAACCGAGCGCCACGTTGAGCTTCTCGAGGAGGTCGGCTGCCGCTTCGGCGATGTTGGTGCCGGGGCCGAACACGGCCTTCGCGCCGGCCTCGAACAATGCCGGATAGTCTGCCGGCGGGATGACGCCGCCGACGACGATCATGATATCGCCGCGGCCTTCGGCTTCGAGCGCGGCGCGCAGCTCCGGCACCAGCGTCAGATGCCCGGCTGCCAGCGACGACACGCCGACGATGTGCACGTCATTCTCGACGGCCTGCCGCGCGACTTCGTCCGGCGTCGAGAACAGAGGACCGATGTCGACGTCGAAACCGAGATCGGCGAACGCCGTCGCGATTACCTTTTGGCCGCGGTCGTGGCCGTCCTGGCCGATCTTGGCGATCAGGATGCGCGGACGGCGCCCATCATTGCGCTCGAAGTTCTCGACGAGACCTTGCACCTTGCCAAGCGCACTGGTCATCGCACTCGCCTCCGATCGATAGACACCCGATACCGCGCGGATCTCGGCGCGATGACGGCCGTACACCACTTCGAGTGCGTCCGAGATCTCGCCGACCGTCGCCTTCGCGCGCGCGGCTTTCACCGCCAGATCGAGCAGGTTTGCGCCACCCTTCGCGCCCTCTGTCAACGCGCTCAGCGCGGCCGCGACGTCCGCCGCATTGCGCTCACCCTTGAGGCGCGCGAGCTTGGCGAGCTGCTGCTCACGCACCTTGGCATTGTCGACCCTCAGAATGTCGATCTCGGCCTCGTTGGCCACGCGGTACTTGTTCACGCCGACGATGGTCTGGCGGCCGGAGTCGATCCGCGCCTGCGTACGTGCGGCCGCTTCCTCGATGCGCATCTTCGGGATGCCGGCCGCAATCGCTTTGGCCATGCCGCCGAGACGCTCGACTTCCTCGATGTGCTGCCACGCCTTCTCGGCAAGCTCGTAGGTCAGCCGCTCGACGTAGTAGCTGCCGCCCCAGAGGTCGGCCGTGCGCGTCGTGCCGCTCTCCTGCTGCAGAACGAGCTGCGTATTGCGGGCAATGCGCGCCGAGAAATCGGTCGGCAGTGCGATCGCCTCGTCGAGGGCATTCGTGTGCAGCGACTGCGTATGGCCCTGC
This sequence comes from Pseudomonadota bacterium, assembly GCA_023430315.1. GTDB lineage: Bacteria > Pseudomonadota > Alphaproteobacteria > Rhizobiales > Hyphomicrobiaceae. Next base: position 15,616 of record JAEZAW010000316.1, read on the forward strand.
GTCGCCGCCATGGCCTCGATGCATGTGCGCGTGACGTTGTTGAATACATCCTGCGCCGTGAGGCTCCAGCCCGAGGTCTGACAGTGCGTGCGTAGCGAGAGTGATCGCTCGTCCTTGGGCGCGAACTCGGACTTGATGAGACGCGCCCAGAGCAGACGCGCCGCGCGCATCTTGGCGATCTCCATGAAGAAGTTCATGCCGATCGCCCAGAAGAACGACAGACGCGGGGCGAACTTGTCGATGCCGAGGCCCGCTGCGACGCCAGCGCGCGCATACTCGATGCCATCGGCGAGTGTGTAGGCAAGCTCCAGGTCCGCCGTCGCGCCGGCCTCCTGCATGTGATAGCCGGAGATGGAGATCGAGTTGAACTTCGGCATGTTCGCGCTGGTATAGCCGAAGATGTCCGAGATGATCCGCATGGAGGGCGCGGGCGGATAGATGTACGTGTTGCGGACCATGAACTCCTTGAGAATGTCGTTCTGGATGGTCCCCGAGAGCTTGGCGATTGGCACGCCCTGCTCCTCGCCCGCAACGATGAAGAGCGCGAGCACCGGCAGCACCGCGCCATTCATGGTCATCGACACGGACATCTGCGAGAGGTCGATGCCATCCATTAACGTGCGCATGTCGTAGATGGAATCGATCGCGACGCCGGCCATGCCGACATCGCCCTTCACGCGCGGATGGTCACTGTCGTAGCCACGGTGCGTCGCGAGATCGAAGGCGACCGACAAGCCCTTCTGGCCGGCCGCAATATTGCGCCGGTAAAAGGCATTGCTTTCCTCGGCCGTCGAGAAACCTGCGTACTGGCGGATGGTCCACGGCTGCGTGACGTACATGGTCGGGTACGGCCCGCGCAGGAAGGGCGCGATGCCCGGCAGCGTATCCACGAAGCCGAGGCTGGCGATATCGGCGCCCGTGTAGACCGACTTGAGCGCGATGCCCTCGGGTGTCTCGAAGCTAGTCGCGGGCGCCACGGCCGGCATCTTGGAGGGCGTGCCGAGCGCGACGGTCGAGAAATCGGGTATCCTGCTCATACTTCGGGGCCTCGTAAGGGATCGCTGTCGGGCATGGGCCAACTGGCAACCAAGCCCAGGCGCCCGACGCTCGCGCGTGCACCGCAGCAAATCCATCAAAATCCACTATAGAATCGCGCTAACGGGGACCCGGGTCAACCCCGGCGGATGCCGGTCGGCCTGCATGGAACGCCGGCCCCTCGGCCCGTCCCTGTCAGGGATTCTCCGCTTCCACCCAGCGGTAGCGGAAATCGCAGTGACTGGCGCCCTGCATGATCGTCTGCGTCCGCTCCATTTTCAGGCGCGGATCGTAACCTTCGCAGAACGTGCCGTCGCGCTGGCAGGAGAGCAGGTGGCCGATCTCGCCGAGACCCATTTCCTTGTACATCTCGGCGTAGCGGCAGCGGGTGACATTGAAATCGAACTCGGTATCGCTCTCCAGAAGCGTCTCGGTGCGGAGCGCGTCGCCCATGCGCCACTGGGCCTGGCGATCGATGAACGTGCGCATGGATGTTGCGCCGCCGGGCTCGGACGCGGCGAGCTGGCGGGCCTGCTCGATCGAGGAGCGGCGTACCGCGTCGGCGATCGCGCGCGTCGCGATCTCCTTGCCGTGGCTCTCCTTCAGCGTGTCATAGACATGCTTGAGGATCGTCGCCTCGATCCGGCGGCGCTCCAGCATGGGCAGGCTGTCGGCAACCGTCATGCTGCACTCCCGATCGTTCCGTTCAGGTTTATCCTAGCCGAATGCCACAGACCGTCCAGCAACTGCCCGCGCCGCCTCACGTCCCTGCGTTGACCCTCGTCCGCGCTGTCATTAACTTTGCGCGCAGCATAATCGAGCCACAGAGGCGAGCCATAGACCCGCTCATGACGAATCATCGGAGATTCCGGGCCTGGCGGAGCCGTTTGGCGGCGGCAGCGATCGCGCTGGTGGCGGGCTTTGGCACACAGGCCCGGCCCGCGGAAGCGCAGGGCCTGAGCTTCATCCGCGACACTGAGATCGAGCAGCTTCTGAACGACTACGCCCAGCCGATTTTCCGCGCGGCGGGGCTCGGTACGGGCCGCATCACCATGCGGATCATCCGGCACGAAAGCTTCAACGCGTTCGTGCTCGACGGCCGCAATGTCTTCATTCACACAGGCTCGCTGCTGGCCTCGGAAACGCCGAATCAGGTGATCGGTGTGATCGCGCACGAGGCAGGCCATATCTCCAACGCTCACCTCTCGGACCTGCGCTCGAAAATCGCCGCCGATCCGACGCGTGGCTTTCTGTCGCAGTTCCTGTTCGTCGGCGTGTTGCTTGGACAGATGCGCGGCAACGAGCTCGTCGCAGATCAAGCCGGCCTGCGCTACCTCAATGCGACGAAGCAGTCCGCGCGCGGCATGATCGAGATCTTCGAGCGCTTCGCTCAGGAGGAGAGTTTCTCACTTCAGAGAACGCCTCAGAGTCTCTTCGCGCGCAGTCATCCGTTCGCAGCGGACCGTATCAACCAGATTCGGCCGACCGCGCAGGCGAGCCCCAACTGGAACATGCGCGATCCGGCACCGCTTCAGCTCCGTCACGATATGATGCGGGCCAAGATCTCAGGCTACCTCGACCGACCGCAGATCGTCTTCAATCGCTACCCGCAAACGGACCAGTCGCTGCCTGCGCGCTACGGCCGGGCCATCGGCATGTACTTCCAGAGTGGCATCGAAGGCGCGATGCCATTGGTCGACGCTCTTATCAAAGAGCAGCCCAACAATCCCTACTTCCACGAGATCAAAGCCGATTTCCTCATGCGCTCGGGGCGGCCACGCGAAGCCGTGCCGATCATGCGACGTGCTGCACAGCTTGCGGGTGCCAACGCTCCGCTGATCAGCGTCCGCCTGGCCCAGGCCATGATATCGGCGGAGGACAACAGCAATCTGGACGAGATCATCGGCCTCGCCCGCAAGTCGCTGATCCAGGACCCTAATCCCCAAGCCTACCGGATCCTCGCCAATGCCTTCTACAAGCAGGATCGCCTGCCGGAGGCCGATTTGGCGACCGCGGAGGCCCTGTTCCTCGAGGGCGACCTCAAACAAGCCCAGATTTTCGCGAAACGTGCCCAGCCGCGCCTCAAGAACGGCTCTCCGAACTGGATCCGTGCTGGCGATATCGTGAATTTCAAAATCCCCGGCTGAGGGTATAACCCTGCCGAACCGAACGCCAAGGAGGCGCTTCCTGATGACCCATACGAGGAACGGCGGGCGCCGCCTGACGAAGCTTGCCGCGCTGGCCATAGCCGCAGCCATGGTGGCGCCGGCGGCGATGCCGTCCCGTGCTCAAGAGAGCAGCGCGCCGATCCGTCTCGCCCAGGCAGCGGCACCCGATGCGGGCAGTAAGGCGGCCGAAGTCTTCTCCCCCGAGCAGCGTCAGGCGATCGGGGCCATCATCAAGGAATATCTCCTCGCGAACCCCGAGGTGTTCCTCGAAGTGCAGACGGCGCTCGAAGCCCGTATGGAGGAGATCCAGGCGAAGAAACTCCAGGCTGCGATTACTGCTCAGTCAGAAGAGATCTATCGCAGCCCCGGCGCTCCGGTCGCAGGCAACCCCAAAGGCGACATCACTGTCGTCGAGTTCTTCGACTACAACTGCGGCTACTGCAAGCGCGCCTTCAGCGATGTCGCCAAGCTCATCGAGAAGGATACGAACGTAAAGTTCGTTCTCAAGGAGCTGCCGATCCTCTCTAAGGGCTCCGAGGAAGCTGCCCGCGTGGCCCTCGCCGCAAAGGCCCAGGGCAAGTACTGGGAAGTCCACCGCGCCCTCATCACTCTGCGCGGCCAGGCCAATGAACAGACCGCGCTTGCCGCCGCCGAGAAAGCGGGCGTCGACATGGCCAAGCTCAAGGCCGACATGAAGAGCGAAGCCGTGGCTCAGGAGATCGCGCGTGTTCGCGAACTCGCGCAGTCGATGGGCATTCAGGGAACACCGCACTTCCTCGTCGCCGACCGCGCCATCGCGGGCGCGCCGCAGAACCTTCTCGAGCTCATGGGCCAGCACATTACGGACGTCCGCAAGAGCGGCGGCTGCAAGGTCTGCTGAGCCGCGATCTACCCGGGATTCCTAGCGAAATCGACGTTAATCCGGACCCGCGCGTGCCAGTACTGCGCGGGTCTTGACTTGCATAGGCCATCATGGCTGTTGCTGACCCATGCCATGGGGCTGCCGCACGCCGCGGAATGGTCCACAACCCGCTCTATCGCAGCGCCAAATAAGCTGGTAGACGGACGCAGGTTCTAACGAGGAGCACCCTGCTGACCGGCGCCAGGCGAGATGTCTTGGCGGCGCGCTCGGCGATGATCGGGCCAGGTATCGAGGCGAGGTGATGGTGAAGCCGGTCTATGTGCTGAACGGGCCCAACCTCAATATGCTCGGCCTGCGCGAACCCCATATCTATGGCTCCGAGACGCTGGATGATGTCCGCCGCATGGTGGAGGACCACGCCCGCGCGCTCGGTCTTACCGTGAGCTTCCGCCAGACCAATATTGAGGGCGAGCTCGTCACCTGGATCCAGGAAGCGCGCACGAGCGCCAGCGGCATCATCCTCAATGCCGGCGCCTATACGCACACCTCCATCGCCCTTCTTGATGCGCTGACTGCCGCCGAAGTGCCCGTGGTCGAGGTTCATCTTTCGAACGTCTTCCGCCGCGAGCCCTTCCGGCATCACTCGTACGTCTCTCCCGCCGCTTTCGGCGTGCTCTGTGGCTTCGGCCCCAAAGGCTATCTCCTCGCGCTCGATGGACTGCACGCGCGCCTGAGCGCCGCTGCAAAAAGCTGAGCGCCGTTGTCTGAACCCCATCTGCGGACTTAAAGCATGGCCAAGGAAAGCAAGGACCGCGATGCCCTCGACAAGGGCCTGATCCGCGATCTCGCGCAGCTCCTCAACGAGACAGGTCTCACCGAGATCGAGATCGAGAAGGACGATCTCAAGGTGCGCGTTGCGCGTCACGCCGCGGCGCCTGCAGCCTACGCCGTCGGTGTCCCTGCGGCCGCGCCTGCCGCTTCAGGCGCACCGGTTTCAGCGCCGGGCGCACCCGCTTCTGCAGCGCCCTCCGGCCTCGATCCGGCGAGCCATCCAGGCTGCGTGAAATCGCCCATGGTCGGCACGGCCTATCGCTCACCCGAGCCCGGTGCTGCGGCCTTCATCGACATCGGCACGCGCGTCACACAGGGCCAGACGCTTCTCATCATCGAGGCCATGAAGACAATGAACCACATCCCTGCGCCACGTTCGGGGGTGGTCAAAGAGATCCTGATCGAGAATGGCCAGCCCGTCGAATTCGGCGAGCCCCTTGTGATCATCGAGTAGCAGGATCAAGCGCTGTGCCGGACGCAGCGCGACGAGGACAAGGCATGTTCGACAAGGTTCTGATCGCCAACCGCGGCGAGATCGCGCTCCGGATCCAGCGCGCCTGCAAGGAACTCGGCATTGCGACCGTGGCCGTGCACTCGACTGCGGACGCCGACGCCATGCACGTCCGCCTTGCCGACGAGAGCGTCTGCATCGGCCCGCCGCCGGCTTCCGAGAGCTATCTCAATATCCCGCGCCTGCTTGCTGCCTGCGAGATCACTGGCGCCGACGCCATTCATCCGGGCTACGGCTTCCTTTCGGAGAACGCGCGCTTCGCCGAGATCCTCGAAGAGCACGACATCACCTTCATCGGCCCGACGTCCGAGCACATCCGGATCATGGGCGACAAGATCGAAGCCAAGGAAACAGCCAAGCGGCTCGGCATCCCGGTCGTCCCCGGCTCCGACGGCGGCGTCGCCAATGAAAAGGATGGCCTGCGCATCGCCAAGTCCATGGGCTTTCCCGTGCGGATCAAGGCGGCGGCGGGCGGCGGCGGGCGCGGCATGAAAGTCGCCCGCTCGGAAGAGGATCTCGAGATCGCCTTCAGGACCGCGCGCGCTGAGGCGAAGGCCGCCTTCGGCGACGACAGCGTCTATATCGAGAAGTACCTCACGCATCCCCGGCACATTGAGATCCAGGTCTTCGGCGACGGCAAGGGCAATGCCATCCACCTTGGCGAACGCGACTGCTCGCTCCAGCGCCGCCACCAGAAGATCCTCGAAGAGGCGCCTTCGCCGGCCCTCAATGCCGAGCAGCGAAAGAAGATCGGCACGACCGTCGCCAATGCGATGAAGAAGCTCAAGTACCGCGGCGCCGGCACCGTCGAGTTCCTCTACGAGGACGGCGAGTTCTATTTCATCGAGATGAACACGCGCCTGCAGGTCGAACATCCGGTGACGGAGATGATCACCGGTCTCGATCTCGTCCTCGAGCAGATCCGCATTGCCTCGGGCGGCTCGCTTTCGGTGACGCAGGAGGAAGTGACGTTCTCGGGGCACGCCATCGAGTGCCGCATCAATGCCGAGAACCCGATGAACTTTCGCCCCTCGCCGGGCAAGATCACATACTGGCATCCACCGGGTGGGCTCGGCGTGCGCGTCGATTCAGGCGTCTACCAGGGCTATCGCATCCCGCCGAACTACGACAGCCTGATCGGGAAGCTCATCGTGCACGGTAAGAACCGCAACGAGTGCCTCATGCGCTTGCGGCGCTGCCTCTCGGAGTTCGTGATCGACGGCATCGAGACCACGATCCCGCTCTTCACCGAGCTCTGCCGCCATCCCGACATCGCGAATGGCCTCTACGACATTCACTGGCTCGAGCGCTATCTGAGCCAGCAGAACGAGAGCTGATCGCCTTCTCAGTCGAATGCGTCTCAAAAACAGATGCGCCGGCACGAGGCCGGCGCAATCAATGCGTTCTGCTGCAGGCTACGCCGCGTTGGAAAGCAGCGACCGCGCCTCGAGATTATCGCGCACAATGTCGAGCGGTTGACGGATATCGATCACG
>JAEZAW010000374.1 GCA_023430315.1 Pseudomonadota bacterium
GCCGGCTGACCACTTCGGCGCGATGCGCGGTTAAGCAGTCAGACTTACGGGCGATTTCTCAGGCGAGTATTGCTACGACTCGAACCGGAATGCAAGATGTACGCAGTATGCAGAATTCAGCCTACAGGATTGAGCACGGCGCGATGCGGGGCCTCGATCTGAGGTTCGGATCGCCATGCAGTCACTTCGCCCAGCAGCTCGCAAACGCCACGCCCTTTGATCAAAGAGGCGCCGCTCCATGCAAGCAAATTATGCAAACTAGCGCTTCGCCCCGAAGCCGTTCGCTTGTTGATTCCGCTGCGCCGTCGGCAAAACAGGGCTTTTCTTCCGCACGCTTGATATGGCATGGTCCTTGCGACGCAGAATGCTGCATACAGCATTCTGCGTTCCACATTGAGCGCGGCCATATAGAGAAGGTAACCCCTCGTTTCATGGACTACACGTGGCACTTCCAGATCGTCTGGGATTATCGTGCGGTCTTCGTGCGCGGCGCCATCGTGACCGCCCAGATCACCTTCTGGGCGACATTGATCGGATTGACCCTGGGCCTTGCCCTCGGCCTCATGCGTCGAAGCCAGATCCTTATGCTTCGAGCGCCTGCCGCAGCCTTCATTGAGCTTTTCCGGTCGACGCCGGTGCTCGTGCAGCTTGTCTGGATCTACTACTCGTTACCGATCCTCACCGGCCTGCAGATGAGCAATACCGTGTCGGTCACTATTGGTCTCGGCCTGCACGCCGCTGCCTACTTCGGCGAGATCTTCCGGGCCGGCGTGAACTCCATCAGCAAGGGGCAGTGGGACGCCGCACGCGCGATCGGCATGACCTACACACAGGCAATGCGCAGGATCATTCTTCCGCAGGCTGTCCGGCGCATGATCCCGCCCTTCATCAATGAGTTTGCCTCGCTCATCAAGCTGACCACGCTTGGCTCGGCGGTCGCGGTCAACGAGCTGCTGCACGAGTCGAACAACCTCATCAACAACACCTATCGACCGCTCGAGATCTACACTGCGCTGGCAGTGGCGTTTGCGGTCCTGATCTATCCCATCATCTATGCCTCGCAGCGCCTCGAGCGGCGCTGGCAGCTGCGCCAATGAAATCCACCATGATCAAGGCACGCAACGTGCAGAAGTATTTCGGGAAGCTGCATGTCCTGAAGGGCATCGATCTCGATATCGTCAAGGGCGAAGTGCTGGCCATCATCGGTCCGAGCGGGTCCGGCAAGAGCACATTCCTCCGGTGCATGAACTTCCTCGAGGAATACGATCACGGCGAGATCTGGCTCGGCAATGAGCTCGTCGGTTATCGCAAGACCTCCGATAGTAAGCTCGTCAAGGACGGTTCGGCCCGCGTCGCGGCGATACGCACGCGCATGGGCATGGTGTTTCAGAGCTTCAATCTCTTCCCACATATGAGCGTCCTCGAGAATGTTATCGAGGGCCCGACGATAGTCCAGAGACGCAAGCGCGAGGAAGCCATCGAGCAGGCAAAGGCCTTGCTCGATCGCGTCGGTCTCTCGGCAAAGATCGATGCCTATCCCGAGACGCTCTCCGGCGGCCAGCAACAGCGCGCCGCCATCGCGCGGGCGCTCGCCATGAACCCCGAGGTCATGCTGTTCGACGAACCCACATCGGCGCTCGACCCCGAGCTCGTGGGTGAAGTCCTCGATGTCATCAAGTCTCTTGCGGCCGACGGCATGACCATGGTCGTCGTCACACATGAGATGAGCTTCGCGCGGGACGTTGCCGACCGCGTGATGATGATGGACGACGGAATTCGCGTCGAAATCGACGCCCCCGAGAAGATCTTCACGAACCCGTCTCACGCGCGCACGGCGGAGTTTCTGCAGCGCGTTCTGCGCTGAGTGAGGACCGAGACTTTGGCGCTGAAAGAAAGGGACCATGCAATGAAGAGCATCGTACGTCGCTCGCTCCTGCTCGGGAGCATGTTGGCCGCACTTGTGGCGCCTGCCAGCGTGCAGACCGCGAGCGCGCAGGTTATGGATCGCATTCTCAAAGAGAAGTCGATCAAGATCGGCTATATCCCCTCTCCTCCCGGCACCATCAAGGATCCCGCATCGGGCGAGATAAAGGGCTTCTACGTCGAGGGTGTGCGCTACATCTTCAAGACGATCGGCGTGGAGCCGGTCTTCGTCGAGACGACGTGGGCGAACTTCGCTGCCGGCTTGCAGTCCGGCCAGTTCGACCTCTCCATGGCCGGTACGTTCGCGACCGTCCAGCGCGCCGCGGCCGTCGAGTTCACCAAACCCATTCACTACCTTGGCTATAGCGCTATCGTGAAGAAGGGCGACGAGCGCTTCAAGACGCTTGCCGACTTCAACAAGGAAGGCATCAAGATTGCCGTCGTGCAGGGCGGTGCCGGCATGGAGTACGTTAAAGAGAACTTCCCGAAGGCCACGCTCGTCGCCCTCGGCACTGGAAACCTGACCGCTCCCTTCGTCGAAGTGTCCGCAGGGCGCGCTGATGTCGGCATCGAGGATGCCTGGCAGGCGCGGCGTTATGCGACGGCGCAGCCCGGTGTGACGGATCTCTTCCAGGAGAATCCGTATAACCTCCTGCCCATCGCGTGGAGTGTGAAGCGCGGCAACCAGGACCTCATCAACTTCATGAACACGTCGATCGACTTCATGCTGCTGACGGGCCGCTGGGAGCGCATGGCAAATGCATATGGCATGACCGGCCGCTATCAAGACCGCCCGACCCTCATTCCGTTCGGCACTTCCACTGAGGCTCCCGCCGCGGCAGCGAAGCACTAGTCACGCGAGGCTCGGCGTCGCGCAAACACGGCAACGCTAGCGGCCAGAACGGCGACCGCGCGCATGAGCGGGATATGTGGCGCGGTCGTCGGCTCTCACGAGCATCGACTGCATTAGGGAAGGAAATAAAGGCATGATCGAGAATCCAATAAAGTGGCCGAACGGCGCAAAGTGCGCAGTCGCGATTACCTTCGATATGGATTCCGACTGCCTCCTGCACTACGCGCATCCGCAGAAGGCAGACACTCTGATCGGCACGGCGTCCCTGCTTCGCTATGACCGTGTCGGCGTGCCGCGCATCCTGAAGCTGTACAAGAAATACGGCATCAAACAAACGTTCTTCGTACCGGGCTGGACGGTCGAGCACTACCCGGACATCGTCAAGCAAATCAGGGATGAGGGACACGAGATCGGCGCTCATGGATATCTCCATGAGAGGCTCGACACACTGTCCGCCGAGACGGAAGACTACTGGTTCATGCGCAATCTGGAAGCGCTGGACAAGGTGCTTGGCATTCGCCCGCGCGGCTACAGAGCGCCGAGCTACCGCTTCTCGAAGAACACGCTGAACTACTTGGCACGAGAGGGCTTTACTTACGACTCATCCCTCATGGGAGATGACGTTCCCTACATCATCGAGGGTGACAACGGCAGCGTCGTCGAGCTTCCAACGCATTGGGGACTCGATGACTGGCCGCAATTCACGATCAACTCCGATCTCGGCTACCACATCCAGCCGAACTCACCCGAGCGCGCCATGGATGTCTTCATGGCCGAGTTCGAGGCCGCTTGGGAATACGGCGGTCTCTGGATTGCGGTGTGGCATCCCTTCGTGATGGGGCGCCTCGCGCGATGCGCGCGCATGGAAAAGATGGTCCAGTACATGCTGGAAAAAGGTGGCGTGTGGTTTGCCACGCTCGACGAGATCACATCACACGTCAACAGCATGATCGCGTCCGGCCAATACACGCCTGCCCGAGAGCGAATCCCCTATCACGGCGCGACGGCGGACGCCTGGAGCCTAAAGCGCTAGCTCTCGCAACGAGCAAACTAAGAGAAGGGCATCGAGATGCGCGTTGGGATATGCGGCGCCGGACTGGGCGGGCTTTCGGCCGCCATTGGGTTGGTTGCCTTGGGCTTCGACGTCGAGGTGTTCGAGAAATCACCATCTCTTCGCGTGACAGGGGCCGGCCTCAATCTTTGGCCGAACGCCGGACGTGCAATATACGGCCTTGGACTGCGCGAGCAGTACGATGCCATTTCGGTCAAGCTGGACCACTACTTCGGCTTCGACGCCGAAGGAAAGCCGCTCTTTGCAGTCGACACGAGCAGCTGGCCGACGAAGTACGGCGCCCCGTCGGTCGGAACTTACCGGCTGGCATTGAGCACGATGCTCGCCGAGACGTACGGCATGGATCGGATCAAATTCGGCCACGAGGTGGTGTCCGTAGAAAGCGCAAGCGACAAAGCCGTTTGTCATTTCAGCAATGGCACGAGCTACGAAGGTGATGTCATCATCGGGGCGGACGGCATTTACTCGGCCATTCGCAAGCAGCTGATTGGCGGCGTAACTTTTCGCCCGAATGATCATCACGCCTTTCGCTTTCGCTCCGTCATCGACCTCAAGGACGTCGATGTGCACCCGGCTGCTCAGACCGGCTTCTATACGCGCGGCGGTTGGCTGTCGGTCATTCCGATCGGGGACGGCAAAGCGTACTGGTTCGGCTCTGTGGCAGGAGCGAAGAACTTCGACGAGTTCGTCGCCTATTTCACCTCGTGGACCAAGACGCATATCCCGAGAACACTCAGCATCACGCCGCGTGAGACTGTCGTCGAGAGCCCCCTCTTCGATGTCGACGGTAGTCCTTACAAATGGACCCACGGCCGCGTCACGCTGCTAGGCGATTCCGCGCATCCCATGATGCCGGACATGGCTCAGGGAGCGAGCCAGACCTTCATCGACTCCCTGGCGCTCCGCAATGCGTTCGCCAGCACCAAGGATATCGATGAGGCACTTCACGTGTACGAGTCTGAACGCCGCGCCGCTTCCAACTACGTTGTGAAATGCTCGCAGAAAGGCAGCTTCCTCGGACGCAACAACGTGAACCCGATACCCCTACGCTACGAAAGCGAGATCGAGGCAGCCGCCGTGTGAATGGGCGGCGAGGATCGTCACCTCGCCGAGCGAAGAAGGAACGTGAAACGTGACTACGCCCACAGAGCTGCGACAGACAATTCTGCAGTGGATCGAGGAGGATCGCAGCAAGATCCTTCAATTCATGCAGGAGATCGTACGCATTCGCACGCCTAATCCTCCGGGCGACACGCGCGCAGTCATGGACAAGGTGCGCGCGCATCTCGACGGACTTGGCCTCACGTACACCATGCACACGCGCGACGAGACCATGCCAAACCTCGTTGCCACGCAGAATTTCAGCGAGGGCAAGAAGCATCTCGTCTTGAACGGTCACATCGACGTGTTTCCCGTCGAGACGACGGATGGATGGTCGCACGATCCGTGGGACGGGGTGGTGGAAGGCGCTATCTGGGGCAGAGGCAGCGCAGACATGAAGGTCGGCACCACGGCGTCGATCATGTCCTACATCTATCTCTCGCGTTTGGCTTCGCATCTTGCTGGCAAGCTCACGCTAACGGTTGTCTCGGAAGAGGAAAGCTTTGGTCCCAACGGAGCTCGGCACCTTTTTGATGCCTGCCCCGAGGAGATCATGGGAACGGCCCTCCTGAACGCAGAACCGAGCGGCGCCTACGTTGTCCGCTTCGGCGAGAAGGGCGCCCTGTGGCTCCGCATAGCCATTCAGACGCCAGGTGGACATGGCGCCTATCCCCACCTCAGCCCCAGTGCGATCGAGAAAGCTTACGAGCTGATCGCGGATCTGAAGAAGCTTGCCGACATCCCCATCAAGGAGCCTGAGCCCGTCGTCTCGGCGCTCGAAAAGTCGCGCGAGCAGTACGACCTCTCCTATGGCAAGGGCGCGAGCGACCTGGCTCGCAAAACCACCATCAACATCGGCACGATCACGGGCGGCTCGCGGGTCAACATGATCGCGTCCCGCTGCACATTCGAGGTCGATATGCGGCTACCGAATGGTGCCGATGTCGATCAGTTCCTGGCAGCTATCGACGCGCTCGAGGAACGGCATGGCTTCAGCTACGAGGTCATATTGCTCAATCGTCCCAACTGGAATGATCCCGACAACGAGCTCGCGCACATTGTGACCGAGACGGCCGCCGACATTACCGGCATCCGCCCCGTGTCCGCAGTCAGCCTCGGAAATACTGACGCGAGGCTCTGGCGGTACAAGGATATCCCGGCCGTTGTGTATGGCCCTTCTCCGCGAGGCATGGGCAGCACCGACGAGCATGTGCCGGCGGAAGAAGCGTTGAATGTCGTCCGTTGCCACGCGATCTCCGCGGCGCTCTATCTCTTCCGTTCGCAAGCCAAGAGCAGAACATGACCGTAACCAAGCAAGATCTCGAAGCATGGGTGGAAGCGGACCGTGATGTCCTCATCCAGTACCTGCGGGATTTCATCCGCTGCCGCAGCCCCAATCCACCCGGCGACACGCTCGAAGCCGCACAGCACGTACGAACATTTCTCGATGCTCAGGGCCTCGACTACGAGATCATCGCGCCCAATGAGGTGATGCCCAACATCGTTTCCTCATTCGATGGCAGCGTCGCCGGGCGTCATCTAGCCCTCAACGGTCATATCGACGTGTTCCCGGTCGAGGATGCGAGCACGTGGAGCCAGGATCCCTGGGGCGGTGCCCTCGTCGACGGCAAGATCTATGGCCGCGGCTCGGCCGACATGAAATGCGGCACCACGGCCTCCATCTTCACCTATGCCTATCTGCACCGCATTCGCGAGCAGCTCAAAGGGCGCCTTTCACTGGTCGTCGTTTCCGACGAGGAAACCTTCGGCCCATGGGGCGCGCGCTATCTCGCCGAGCATCGCCCGGAAGTCTTCGGTGATTGCTGTCTCAATGGCGAACCGAGCGGCATCAGCACTTTGCGCTTTGGCGAGAAGGGACCGCTTTGGCTCGAGTTCCGCATTCGCACGGCAGGAGCGCACGGCGCTTACACCCATATGAGCCCGAGCGCGACCGCCATCGCGAGCAAGATCATTGCCGACTTGGCCAAGCTCGAGAACATCATCGTGCCCGATCTCGGGAATCTCGAATCCGCCATCAGCTCAGCCTCCGAGGTCATCGATGGCGAGTACGGGGCCGGTGCGGCAGCCATCATTCGCAGGGTCACTGTCAATCCCGGCCTCGTCTCAGGCGGCATCAAGGTCAACATGGTGGCCGCGGAGTGCCGTATGCAGGTCGACATCCGCATGCCCAATGGGCTCAACGAGAAGGACATCCTTCCCCGCGTCGACGAGATCGTTGCTGGCTATCCAGGCGTGACGTACCGCGTGATTCTGTCGGAGGAGCCGGCCTGGACTTCGCCCGATACCGAGATGATCGACTACGTGCGCCAGAATGCGAAGAAGCTCTCAGGCATCGATCCGGCACCGATCATCAGCCTCGGCGCGACCGACGCGCGGCTCTGGCGCTACAAAGGGCTTCCGGCGATCGTGTACGGCCCGGCGCCGCGCGGAATGGGCAGCATCGACGAACACGTTCCCGTCGAGGAATTCATCCACGTGGTGAAGTGCCACCTGCTTTCGGCGTTCGACTATCTGACCAAGTGACGCCCGACCGTGACAGGACTCCCAGTTCGGTCTAACGATCAAAAGAGCGCGACGTCAGGTATTTTGCGCTCGTTGAACTCTGCCGCGGAAAGCATCGATCTCAATCGTGGCGTCGTAGTTGATGACGGCATGGGCTGAAGTCCCGGCGCGAGGGCGAATACGACCGGTATGCCGAATTGATCGCGTGTCAGATTGACAATGGCCGCATCGATGCTGGATCGGGCGAAAGCCGCCTTCAGCACGGCAATTGGAGGACGGCGCTCCGGCTCGATCACCGTGGTCGGCTTGCCGGCGGGATGCACGAGATCGCACGTTTCACTGTCGATTACCGTAGATCTCCGCAGATGCAGACGGTCGACCTCGCTCAACGAGCTCTCGCCCATCCTCTCCTGCTTGGCTTGTGCCAGCTGAAGACCGAGCTCCATCTGCATCATCTCGATGATCGCCGCGCGCACTGCCTCATCGAGGTTCACGCGGGCTGCGAAGCCACACGCCAAACCCTGACCATGCCTATCAAAGGATACTGCCGCAACCGCCGGTATGCCTATGTCGGTTGTCAAATCGAGCAGCCATGAGGCGCGATCGAGCTTGTCCTGACGCAGGACTTGCACCAGTTGCATTCCCTTTTGGACTGCAGCCAACTCCATCGGCAGCGGGCGCCCACGCCGACCTCCACGCCACCAAAGGCTGACGGCGTCCCGCTCCACAAGCTCCAGCAGGGCGCGTTCCGTCGCCGCTTCCAATGTCGGGCCTGCTGCGGCACCCGTGCTCAATGCGCTTCTCGGTTTCAGCTTGTTCTCGAGTTTGGCGCGTCGCAGGCACCAGTCCGCCGGGATCAGTACCGGCGCCGCATGGATCAAACTCCTTCCCTCCACCCAATCGTATGTCGCGTGTTCCTCGAAGCCGATCTCCGTGCCCGCATCGGACAGAAGAGAGGCCAGACCAGGCAGAAGACGATCACGGATGTCGGACAAAGGCGACGAACAGTGGATGTCGGATGGCCGCTCGAGTTGGGAAAGGCGCTCCACGGCCTCTCCGACACAAGCCGTGAAGGCTATCTCCGGCTCCTCGCCCGCCCCCGCGAGGCTGAACGCCGAGAAATCGCTATAGCGCCCATCTATCTGTGCGGGGTGTGCTTGTCCCCCGACAAAGCACAGACCGGGAGACCAATCCGAACGCAACAGAAATAGTCGCTCTACAAAACTCGCAGCCTGCTGGATCAAAACGCCGTTCTTCGCCACCACGGCGGAAAGAAGCGGTTGGCTTGATGGGGCACGCAGATCCAGATCCCGAAAGACCAAGTTGCCCATCGCTACCTCCGCTCTCTCAGATTCAATGCATGGCGAACAAGCGTGATCCTATGCTCAAGTTATCAATCAATCAGCGATAAAGGCCAGAGCACTGCGCACTCTGGCACCTCGTTCGATGCAGAATCTCCAGGCTAGACGGCGATGGCTCCATCTACGCATGTCACGACATGTCCGCCGATCCAGATATCTGGTTCGGCGCGCTTCACGTATATGCGGCCGGCTCTGCCCAGCGCAGTCCCTTGGGAGGCGACATAAGTCTCCGATGCCAGTCCGGCGCCGATCAACCACTGGGCCAGACTCGCGTTGAGACTTCCCGTGACCGGGTCCTCCGCAGCGCGCGTGCCGACAAAGGCACGCACCTCGAATTGCGTGTCCGTGTCATCATGCGCCGGATCACATGGGGCGACGAGACCGATCGGCTGTCCGGGCAAAGCCGTGTAATCGCGCTCGACGGACAGCAGCTCACGGCGCGTCGCCAGCAGAATCCCGGCCCACCCTGGTCCGTTATCCACCCACTGCGACGCTTTGATCGCACTGGGATCAAGTGCGAGAGCCTTGGCGATGCGATGGAGAAGCCCTGGTTCCAAGGGGCCGCTACGGCGCAATGGCGGTGCGGCGAAGGCCAGTCGCGGACCATCGCGTTTGATGCGCACGAGCCCCGCCCCGCATTCCTGTACGATCTCGCTGCCCTTCGGCGTATTGCCGAGGCCAAGCCATACATGACAGGTCCCGAGCGTCGGGTGGCCGGCGAATGGCAGCTCACGCTCGGGCGTGAAGATCCGCGCGCGGTAGTCGGCGTTGGCGTCCGTGGGCTGGCACAGAAAGGTCGTCTCGCTGAGGTTGGTCCAATTCGCGATGCGTTGCATCTGCGTATCCGTCAACGCATCGGCGCCAACGACAACGGCTAGTGGATTGCCGCGGAACGGCTCGGAGGAGAATACGTCGACTTGTCGGAACTTGAGGTGTGACATGAGTGGATTTCCTTGGGTGCCTGTCAGTGCGACAAGAGCTGAAGAGCAAGATGTTACGGCTGCCAGAAATGCTTCGCCGTTTCACGCCGAATCCTCTCCGGATCGATTCCGGCATCCCGCATCTGGTGAGGGTCGAGATCTCGAAGCTCGCGCCGTTGACGGACGCGCTCGCGCCACAGCGAAAGGAGGTCGCGCACCTTCCCGAGCCAGAGAGATGGACTCACATTCCGCCGGCGATGATGTGCGGACTTGATGGTGACCGGTGTATCGTGACTCATGCAGGCCTCCGCTCGAGTGCAAGGCGAACCGCCAGCGCCGCGAAGACGGTGCCCATCAGCCAGCGCTGAACGACGAGCCACGAAGGGCGAGCAGCCATCCAGCTGGCAACAGTGCCGGCCATGAGTACGATGGTCAGATTGATGCTGAAGCTGATGGTGATCTGCGTCAGTCCGAGAATGAGGAACTGGCCGAGGATCGGGCCGCGCTCAGTTTCGACGAACTGCGGCAGTAGCGATAAATACAGCACGGCGATCTTCGGATTGAGCAGATTGGTGAGGAAGCCCATCATGAAGAGCCGCTGCGCACCATCGTGCGGCAGATCGCGTCTCGGCTCGAGAACCGAGCGCGCTCCGGAACGGATCGCCGTCCAGGCAAGCCAGAGCAGATAGGCAGCGCCCAGCCACCGGATGGCGTCATAGGCCAAAGGCACGGCCAGTAGAATGCCGGTCAGGCCGAGAGCCGCGCCGAGCATGTACACGAGGAAGCCTAGAATCACGCCGAGCAGCGAAATGAAACCTGCCGTTCGTCCCTGCAGAATGGAGCGCGACAGCAGATAGATCATGTTCGGGCCGGGCGTGAGCACCATGGCCAGTGCCATCAAGGCAAACGCTGCGAGACTGGTTGATGTCGGCATGAGGGCAACTCCAGGCTATTGCCTCGGAGAATTGATCGAGATTAATATCGGAGCAATAGCAACATTGATCTCGGAGCAATATTCCCTTGGGCGACTATCGCGACATCGCCGACCGATTTGCGGCGGAAATCCAGGAGGGCCGCCTGCGGCCCGGCGCCAAGCTGCCGACCCAGCGCGACTTCGCCTATGAGCAGGGGATCGCCGTCTCGACCGCGAGCCGCGTCTACGCCGAGCTCACGCGGCGTGGTCTCGTCGTCGGCGAGGTCGGGCGGGGCACGTTTATCGCGGGCGCGACACCAGCGACACTGCCGCAGGGAGAGGCGCACGAAGGCCGCATCGATCTCGAGTTCAACTTCCCGACGGTTCCGCAACAGGCCGGCTTCATCGCGCGTGCTTTGGGCGGTCTGCAGCGCGCTGATGCTGCTGGCAGCGCAACGGAGCCGGTTACGGCTCGACGCATCGATGCCGCCCGGAAAGTCTTCGCGGAGTTTCTCGGCACACGCGATTGGCAGCCGTCCGGCGATGCGCTGGTCTTCACCGGATCAGGCCGGCAATCCATTGCCGCAGCCTTTTCGGCACTCGTTCCTGTCGGCGGCAGGATCGCTGTGGAGGCGCTCTCCTATCCCATGATCAAAAGCATCGCCGCCCGCCTTGGCGTGTCGCTTATTCCCATTGCCATGGACGACGACGGGATGCAGCCCGAGGCCCTGTCCAGGGCGCATCGGAAATCCGCAGTGTCTGCCATCTACGTGCAACCGATGATGCACAATCCGCTCGGCCTCTCGATGAGTAATGAGCGACGCGCCGAGATCGTGCGTCTGGCATCGAAGCTCGATATCCCGATCATCGAGGATCTCGTCTATGGCTTTCTGAGCGATAGCGCGCCGCTGGCCGCGCTCGCTCCGGAGCGCTGCATTGTCATCGACAGCCTGTCGAAGCGCATTGCGCCCGGCATATCAGTCGGCATGGTGCATGTGCCGAAGGAACTGCGCGAGCGCCTCTGGTCGACGGTGCGAGGTGGCGCCTGGACTGTGCCGCCGCTCAGCCTCGACCTTGGCGCGCGACTGATCCTGGATGGCGCCGCGGCAGAGATCGTCAAACTGAAACGCCAGGACGCACGCCGGCGACAGGCGATCGTCGCCAAAGTGCTTGGTGACCATGCCTTCATAGGAGATCCAGCCTCCTATCATCTGTGGCTGAAGCTGCCGGAAACGTGGCGCTCCGAGGCCTTCGTTGCGGCGGCTGCACGCGTGGGTGTCGCCATCACGCCATCCAGCGCATTTGCCATGGTGCCGGGGCATGCGCCGAAGGCGGTTCGGCTCGCGCTGGGGCTGCCGTCGCACGATGAGCTGCGCGTCGCAGCCAAGCG
>JAEZAW010000270.1 GCA_023430315.1 Pseudomonadota bacterium
CCGCTACCTCGGCCCGGAAGTGCCGAAGGAAGAGCTGATCTGGCAGGACCCGGTGCCGGCCGTCGACCACCCGCTGATCGACGATGCCGATGCCGCGGCGCTCAGGGCCAAAGTGCTGGCCTCGGGGCTGAGCGTCTCCGAGCTGGTCGGCACCGCCTGGGCTTCCGCCTCCACCTTCCGCGGCGGCGACAAGCGTGGTGGCGCCAATGGTGCACGCATCCGCTTGGCGCCGCAGAAGGACTGGGAAGCCAACCAGCCCGAGCAGCTCGCCAAGGTGTTGAAGGCGCTTGAGCGCATTCGCTTCGAATTCAATCAGGACCAGAGCGGCGGCAAGCAGGTTTCGCTCGCCGATCTGATCGTGCTTGCGGGCAATGCCGGCGTCGAGCAGGCGGCCAAGGCGGCCGGTCACAACGTGACGGTGCCGTTCGCGCCGGGCCGCACGGACGCCTCGCAGGTGCAGACGGATGTGGAGTCCTTCTCCTATCTCGAGCCGGTCGCGGACGGCTTCCGCAACTACCAGAAGGCCCGCTATGCCGTGCCCGCCGAGGCGCTGCTGATCGACAAAGCGCAGCTCCTCACGCTGACCGCACCCGAGCTGACGGTGCTGATCGGCGGCCTGCGCGCGATCAACATCAACGTGGGTGGTACCGCGCATGGCGTGTTCACCGACAAGCCCGGCGCGCTGACCAACGACTTTTTCGTGAACCTTCTCGACATGTGCACGGAGTGGAAGGCGGTCTCCGACGCCAAGGACGTGTTCGAGGGCCGCGACCGCAAGAGCGGCGAGGTCAAGTGGACGGGCACGCGCGTCGACCTCGTGTTCGGCTCGAACTCGGTACTGCGCGCGCTCGCCGAGGTCTATGCCAGCAGGGATGCGAAGGAGAAGTTCGTGAAGGACTTCGTCGCGGCCTGGACCAAGGTCATGAACCTCGACCGCTTCGATCTCGCCGCCTGATCAGCAAATAATTCCTTCTCCCCGTCCTCACGGGGAGAAGGTTAGGATGAGGGGCGGCAACATACGCTGACGTTGGCGTGTGGCGCCGTTGCCCCCCCCGTCGCGCCGGAGGCGCGATCTGCTTCGATGCAGAATTTGGATTATGCAGAGCCGCGAAAGCCGTCGCGGCGGACGAACCCGCGTGGTCCCTACAAAGAAGTAGGTGGGCACCGTGTATCCGGAACCACGGCTCCGGTCAGGGACAGCACCCTAGCGGATCTTATAGGCCCCCGGGTCGTATGGCCTCTAACGCACCCCGCAGCCCTGCGCATCGATAAATAAGCCAGTTCGCCCCCCTTTCCAAGGGGCGCCGCCGCTCAGTCCCGCTCAGGCCTTGCGCGCCGCGAGCGTAACGCCCGCGAGAATGAGCACAAATCCGATCACGTGAAAGCCTTGAAGCTGCTCACCGAGGAAAATTCCGGCCAGGACAGCACTGTACAGCGCTACCAGATGCAGAAGAGCGCCGGCGCGGTTCGCCCCGATGAGCTCCACGCCCCGGTTCCAGGCGAGGAATGCGATAAGGCTAGGGAAGATCGACACATACGCAATCGTCACCAAAGTCGCCGCTGTCGCTTGGAAGTGGAAGCCCTGCGCATGTTCGTACATGGCGAACGGCAGCGTGCCGACCGCGGCGATGAACGCGAAAACGAACATGAAGCTCGTCCAATGCACAGCCGGCCTGAGGCGGAGAACCGCCGAATAAACCGCCCACACCATCATGTTGAAAAGGATGATGAGATCGCCGTAGTTGAAAGAGAGTGCCAGGAGCATCGATGGTTCGCCACGCGATACGATGAACAGCACGCCTGCGAGCGACACTGCAATGCCGGCGAGCTGTATCGGCCGCATGGTCTCGCCGAACATGATCGCGACCGCGGCCACGATGAACACCGGTCCGAGCGAGTTGAGCACCGACACGTTGACCGCAGTCGTATACTGCAGCCCGACGTACTGGAGCGCGCTGAAGAGCGCGCCACCAGAGAGCCCCAGCGCGAGGATGACCTTCCAGTGCGACTTGATCGCCGGCCAGTCGCGGCTCAGATGATGGCGCGCCAGGATACCGGCAATGATGCAGGGCGCCACCCAGCGCAGCGCCGAGAGGCTGACAGGCGGCACCTGCCCCGCAATCGCGCGCCCGAGAACATGATTTCCGGACCAGCATAGGCTTGCCAGCGCGAGTAGCGCGTAGGCCCGCACGGACGATGCCCCGACATCCGAGATCGGCATGACAAGCAGCTTTCCGGATTGCTGAAGGGGGATGGCAGGCGTCAGCCCGTCAGGCGCTCGATGCGAGCGCCGCAGCGCGAGAGTTTCTCCTCGAGCCGCTCGAAACCACGGTCGAGATGGTACACGCGGTTGATCATGGTCTCGCCATCGGCCATGAGCCCGGCAATGACGAGCGACACCGAGGCCCGCAGATCCGTCGCCATCACGGGCGCGCCGCGCAGCGTGCCAACGCCGCGGATCGTCGCCGAGTCGCCGTGAAGGCGGATGTCGGCGCCGAGACGGGCAAGCTCCTGCACGTGCATGAAGCGGTTCTCGAAGATCGTCTCGCGGATCACGCTCGTACCTGTGGCGCGCGTCATCAGCGCCATGAGCTGTGCCTGCAGATCCGTCGGGAAGCCAGGGAAAGGCTGCGTCTCGATGCTCACGGGCTCGATGGCATTGCCGTTGCGGGCAACGCGCACGCCCTCCGCTGTTTCCTCGACTGTCGTTCCGGTCTGCTGGAGCGTTTCGAACGCCGTCTCGAGCAGCGACTTCCGCGCACCTTCGAGCACCACATCACCACCGGTCGCTGCGACAGCAAAGGCATATGTGCCCGTCTCGATCCGATCGGGCAGCACATGGTGCGTGGCGCCCTCGAGTCGATCGCGTCCCTCGATCCTGAGCGTCGAAGTACCGATGCCCTCGATCTTGGCGCCCATCTTGGCGAGGCACTCGGCGACATCGGCCACTTCCGGCTCGCGCGCCGCATTCTCGATCACGGTCTCGCCGCGCGCGAGGCTCGCCGCCATCAGCACATTGTGCGTCGCGCCGACCGACACCTTGGGCATGACAATGCGCGTGCCTCTGAGGCCACCCTTCGGTGCTTTGGCGACGACATAGCCGGCATCGATATCGATCTCCGCGCCGAGCGCTTTGAGCCCGAGCAGGTGCAGGTCCACGGGCCGCGTGCCGATGGCGCAGCCACCCGGCAGCGACACCCGCGCCTCGCCCGCGCGCGCCAGCAGCGGCCCGAGCACCCAGAAGCTCGCCCGCATGCGCGAGACCATCTCGTAAGGCGCGGTCGTGTCCACGATGTCGCGCGCCGTGAGATGGAAGGTCTCGCCGAGCAGATGCGGATCGGCATTCGCGCGCTTGCCGTCCACCGAATGGTCCACGCCATGATTGCGCAGAATCCGCGCGAGGAGGTTCACGTCCGCGAGGTTCGGGACATTCTTGAGCGTCAGCCGGTCGCTCGTCAGCAGGCTCGCGATCATCAACGGCAGGGCGGCGTTCTTGGCGCCGGAAATGGGGATCGTGCCCTCGAGCCGCTGCCCCCCTGTGATCCTGATCCGGTCCATGAATCCCCTTCCCTGCTCCCCGCCGCGACCGCACACACTGCGGGGCCGGCGTGCGGCAACATGATGGCCATGCGGCTCCGCCGGCACGGGACCGGCACGCACAGACACTCGAACAGCCAGTCTTGACGCCTAGCCCGGGCGTCCGCCGCCCATTGGCCACGGCGCGAATCTCTTAGTTCCTACCTGTGTTTGGCAGAGGGTCCGGCCGACGACAAGTGCGACCGGGTCTCCGGGAGCGTGCCGCCGGACAGGGTTGCATGAACGACCGTGCTCGGCGGCCGGCCGCCTGCGCGCCTCCCACCCTTCCGAGATTGGGGGCGCCGCCGCAGGGCTCAGCCGTAGGCCATGGGGCAGGCGCCAGACCAGCCGCGCCGGCTCCACGGCAATGCTTATGGCTGCAAGCGTCGCATTTGCTCGGCCTTGGCTTGCAGAATCGTCGAAATCCTATAGAGGTTCCGCCCGGATTGCCGCCAGACGGCACCTAGGAGAGATGGCCGAGTGGTTTAAGGCGCACGCCTGGAACGCGTGTGTACGTGAAAGCGTACCGTGGGTTCGAATCCCACTCTCTCCGCCAGTTAACCACTAAAAGCATTGAAAACATTGACTTTTTTGCTCCTCAGGGCGCCTTCCTGACCTAACTTTGACCTAACTTCGCGGATTTCCGCCGCTTCTTGCGGCTTACACCCTGATCTATCTGTGTTTTCAGCGTTTACCTTAGACGGAGAAGACCGCATTCGAATGTTCGTCCGTTGTCGGATTATTTCTTGACGGGTTTACCCGTTATGGCTAGGGCGGTTTTAGGCTTTCGCAGATTCGCGACGCCACCGGAACAGCCACGCGGCGGGGACTACGCCGTGATTATTGAGGCGTATGAAAAGGGTCATTGGAAACGCGACGCTCTATCTCGGCGACTGCAGAGAGATCATTCCAACCATCGCTAAGGTCGATGCAGTCGTTACTGATCCCCCCTATGGGATTGGTGCGGACAAACACGCCGGTAAGGCCGAGAACGGATGGACGCAGTGGGAGGGTGATGAATGGGACAACGAGCGTCCAGCCCGCGAGATATTCGACGCTCTCCTAACCTGCAGCAAAGATCAGATCATTTGGGGCGGCAACTACTTCACTGATTTCCTACCACCGACGATGCAGTGGCTTGTGTGGGACAAGGGGCAGCGCGGGTTTTCGCTCGCTGATTGTGAATTTGCGTGGTCATCGCAACAGCGAGCAGCGCGCATATTCACGCTACCCCGCGCGCGGGCACTGAAGGACGGGAAGGTTCATCCGACGCAAAAGTCCATCGAGTTGATGGAGTGGTGCCTTGGCTTCGTGAAGGATGCGGACAGCATCCTCGACCCGTTCATGGGATCAGGAACAACGGGCATCGCTTGTGCCCGTCACAGTCGCAGGTTCATCGGCATCGAACGTGAGCAAAAATACTTCGACATCGCGTGCGAGCGCATCGAAGCAGCGCAGATGCAGACGAGCTTATTCATGCCGGAACCGCCAGAGCCGCCTAGCAAGCAATCAGCGCTGTTCTAATCGGACAGGTGACAAGCGTGAGCTAGCTAGAACGGGATTTTGTCGTCCAACGCGCTCCCCTGTTTTTCACCCGCAGGCGTGACCGGCTCCACGCCCTTCGAAGCAAGCATCGGATTCAGGATTGCAACGAGTTGCGTGACATCGCTTAGGGCGGACTGAGCTTGAACGCTATTCCTAAGCTTTTCCCAATGATGCTTCTCTAGCCCACCAATTGCATTTAGCTGGTGCAGGCGAAAGATCGACAGATCGGCTTGCGAGATGATTGGTATGAGCCTGACCAAAGAGTCTGCGAGGATTTCTCTAGTCCGGCGGTTTGCCGCTAGCGTCTCAAAAACGGTTTGCGCAACCTGCCCGACTGGTCGTCCCGTAGCAGGGTAAGCCTGATACTTCTCGATGAAGCCGTAGGGTTGAACGCCCTTGTTCAGCGGAACGATCAAAACATCTCGACATACTGCAAAACCAACTTCTTGGTCGCACCACTTACTCGCACCGAAATCGCCCGACAGTATTGTGACCATCGCATCCATCGAATTAAGGCACTTCAGTATTTCGTCTCGCCATTCATCGCTGGTGGCAATGTCCTCGTGGGCAACAAAGCAAGTGATGCCGTATCTTTGGAGTGACCCTTTTAGGTTTGCGGCTGAAACCTTCTCTGTGTGCACGTGGCTGATGAACACTCTAAAATGTCCTTCCAGCCAGTACTCGCTCTCACCCAGTTGCGCGATGCTTGATGAGGCTATGTTTAGCCCCAGGCCGAATTGCTCGGCGATGTCGATGAGTTTTGCATTAGGGCAGGTATCAATGTAGCTGCGGATGATGTCTCGCTTCGTCCCGGAAATGGGATCGCCGTTCGAATCCGTTTCCGCCTCCATGTCCATGGCCTCGAAGAACACCCTGATGTCCTCGAAGCCCATAGTGTCTTCCATGCTACCGACGATCGCCTGGATCGCCCGCACTCTGTCGATCGCCCGCACGCTCCCCTCCCGCTGTTGTGCGATGTCAGCGTAATACGGACTTCGTGCTTCGCCTATGTGTGCTCTCTCGACACCCGCACATACTCCGCCTTTAGCGCCCCATGACCTAACTTCTGACCTAACTACGGCGGAAAAACCTAACCTTTTGACACGTAATGTATTTTCTCAAAAATTGGCGTTAAGCGCTTAATTCTTAACGAAAAAACGGACAAAGGCGGACAAAGGCGAACCGACATTCGTGCGACACTCTCTCCGCCAGATTAGGCGAATACGCCCGCTGTGGCAGCGGGAGCAGCTTATGGATTGAGCGAGGTCGGCTGTCGGCGTTGAAGCGGACAAACACTTCCGGCGGGCAGTCGACGTGACTGACCCGAAGCTGCGCTGAGCAGTTGCAGCATGCGAGGCACGCCATCCTACGCACCGCAGAGGAAGCAGATTTGGCCCCGACGCGCGGAGCTAAGCTGCAGTCTGCTCTACTGTCCAAAGTATGTCGCTGGAGCGAACACTGGACACGAAGGTCGCTGGCGACCTT
>JAEZAW010000272.1 GCA_023430315.1 Pseudomonadota bacterium
GGCCAATGAACACCGACAGCGTTGCCACGGCAGGGCCGACGCGCGCAATCGACACACAGCACACGACGCCGAGGACGACCCAGCCATAGTAGAATGGCAGCCTCCGCGCGAGGCTGGCGGCAAACGATGCCTGTATCATTGGACCCCGCGCATGGTGGGAGCGTCACCTTGCCGATGCGGTCCTCGCAGTCAAGGGCGGCACCTGGAGGGTCAGGGATGCACCGCAGCGCCTGATCCCTTATGCCGTCAAGCAATTGCACGCAGCTCCGCAGGCGACCAAGATCAAGTGACCTTCCCCACGGGCCTTGCTACACTCGCGCAAATGACAACAAGCATAGCGCCGGGAGGCGCCCGATGACTCGAGCGCGAATTCACTTCCTTTTTCTCAACGTCGGCCATTTCCTCGATCACCTCTTCACACTGATCTTCGCGACCGTCGCAGCCCTCGCGCTCACCCGCGAGTGGGGCATGAGCTATGCCGAGCTCGTCCCGTACGCGACACCGGGCTTCGTCGCCTTCGGCCTCTTCTCGCTACCGGCCGGCTGGCTTTCAGACCGCTGGAGCCGCTATGGCATGATGTCCGTCTTCTTCATCGGCATCGGCCTCGCCTCGATCTTCACGGCCTTCGCGAGCACGCCGCTGCAGATCATGCTCCTGCTCTTTTTCGTCGGCGTATTGGCGGCGATCTACCATCCCGTCGGCCTCGCCATGGTCGTCGAGAGTGCGAAAGCCTCAGGCACAGGCCAAGCCATCGCCATCAACGGCGTGTGGGGCAATCTCGGCGTCGGCAGCGCCGCACTCATCACCGGCTTCCTCATCGACAATGGCGGCTGGCGCGCAGCCTTCGTTCTGCCAGGCCTCATCTCGATTGCCATCGGCATCGCCTACTTCATCTTCTCGCGCCCCGAGATGGCTGCAGAGCAGACGGCGAAGGCCGCCAAACGCGCCGCCGTCGCCAGCAATGGCGCCAAGCCGGCATCGAGCAGCGGCACCATCGATCAGCAGCTCCGGCAGATCCTGCTGCGCCTCACGATCGTGATCTTCGTCGTCAGTGCGATCTCGAGCATCGTCTTCCAGTCGACCACCTTCGCTCTGCCGAAAGTTCTCGACGAGCGCATGGGCGGCATTGCGGGCTCAGCGACCGTCGTCGGCTGGCTCGCCTTCGTCGTGTTCGCGATCGCATCGCTTGCCCAGCTCGTCGTCGGCCGCCTGCTCGATACGCTCGGGCCGCGCACGGTCTTCATGGGCGTCGCCGCCATGCAGGTCGTGATCTTCCTGCTCATGCCGGGGCTCTCGGACTGGACGGCACTCGCCGTCGCGCTCGGCTTCATGCTCGGCGCCTTCGGCCAGATCCCGATCAACGACTACATGATCGGCCGCATGGCGCGGTCGGAGATGCGCGGATCCGTGTATGGCGCACGCTACGTCGTATCGTTCGTCGCGCTCGCCGCCGCGCTGCCGCTCATCGCCTGGGTGCACGGCACGTGGGGCTTCGACACGCTCTTCCGCATTCTCGCAGGCGCGGCCGCTCTCATCTTCCTCTTCGTGTCCATGATCCCACGGAAACTGCCCGTGCCCGACGAGGTGCCGGCGAAGGCTTGATTCTTTCTTGCCGCGGGCTGCCGGGAAGAGGTGCTGTCGCATTCAAGCGACGTGCTATGCCCGCGGCCGCCATGCAGGCAGCGATCCGCGGACTGTCGCTTCGCGAGCGAGGCTAGCCTCGCGCTCCACCGGGAGGGACACCCTTCCGGACCCACCCGCCTTTATGACCGCAGCATTAGCAGCGAACTCCAAGTCAATAAGAGACGGGGGTTCCGGGGTGTCCCCCGGGCGGGGTTGAAGGGGCGGCAGCCCCTCTCGTGGCGAAGCCGCGAAACTGCGCTGCCCGCTACAGCGCCTTCATGAACGCCGCGATCGCATCCGCCGCCGCTTCGAGATTCCCGCGGCGGGTTGTACCCGAGCCACCGCGCGGTCCGAGATCATGATCGCCGTCGTGCGCCCAATGGAAACGGATGGCGGGCGGCAGCGTGAGCGCCTCGACCTCGGCGCGGTTGCCGAAGGGATCGCGCTCGCCTTGAATGATGAGCGTCGGGCAGGTGAGCGTTTCGAGATGCGCGACACGCAACCGCTCGGGCGTCTTGGGTGGATGGAAAGGATACCCGAGGCAGACGAGGCCGGCGACCTCACCTGATTGATGCAAACTGTCGGCGACGTGGCTCGCGACGCGCCCGCCCATGGACTTGCCGCCGATGACGAGCTTGCCTGAAGCGCCCTTCATCGCCGCCCGCGCGGCCGCGATCATCTCGCCGTCGAGGGCTTCGGCCTTAGGCGGTGGTCTGCGCTTTCCGCCACCGCGCCGCGCCGCCATGTAGGTAAATTCGAAGCGCGCGACTCGAATGGCGCGTGTCGCCAGCATCTCGCTGATGAGAGCCATGAACGGACTGTCCATGGCCGCGCCGGCACCGTGCGCGAGCAGCAGCGTCCCGGCTGCGTCATTCGGACCTGTCCAGAGCAGCTCTGTCATCGGGCGATCATCTCAAAAGCGCCGCAAGAATGGCGTTTGTGCCACGCACACACAACGCTGGTCACCAATTCTCACCAATTCCCCGGCGCGTCATTGACCCACGCGCATGAGGGCGTCAAGATCGTGCGTGGCATCATGTTGGGCTGCGGAATGCGGGCGATCTGCAGGACCGGAATGACGGGCTGGATGTTAGCCATCCTAGCCGCGCTCATGCTGTGCCTTGCAGCAGCGGATGCCTCGCCCGAGGAGAAGCGTCGCCTCGTGCTCGGGACGGCGACGACGTATGGCACATTCGATCCGCACACGATCGACGATCCGGGCCAGAACCTCATCAGACTGAACTTCTACGACAGCCTGCTGCGCTGGACGGGCTCGCCGCCGCGCCTGCAGCTCTGGCTCGCCAGCAAACACGAGATATCGCCCGACGGGCAGGTGCACACATTTTATCTGCGACCGGACGCACGGTTCCATGATGGCAGTCCGGTCCGCGCCACCGACGTGGCCTACTCCATGGAGAGGCTGCTGGCGTTGAAGCAGGGTCCGTATCCGCTCTTTGCCGGGGTCATCGCACCAGGCGGCACGCGCGCGAATGGCGATACGGTCGTCTTCAATCTCACGCAGCCCATGCAGGGCTTCGCGTCCCTGCTACCGGAACTCGCAATCGTCAATCGCGCGCTCGTCGTCGCGAACGAGAAGAACAACGACTGGGGCCAGGAATGGCTGCAGCGCAATAGCGCCGGTTCTGGCTCCTACATTCCCTTCCGGCGCGATCGCGAAGGCGCCTTCATTGCCTCGCGCAATCACGAGCACTTCATTGCCGACTGGGGACCCAACGCCATCGACGAGTTCGAGGTCTATCCGGTTGCCGACCCCGGCGAGCGCGTCGCGGCGCTGCTCAAGGGCGATCTCGGCGGCATTCTCGGGCATCTGGCCATCGACCAGCTCACACTCCTGCGTACCACGCCAGGGTTCCAGGTCGTCGAGCAGCCTACGCTGCGCCTCGTACGGGGCGTCCTGCACAACCGCCGCGCGCCTACCAGCAATATCGATTTCCGCCGCGCGCTCTCGCACGCCTTCGACTACGACGGGCTGACGCAGGGCTTGCTGGCCGGGACCATGGTGCGCAATGGCTCGCCGCTCCCCGATCTCATCTGGGGCGACACGAACCCGGCTCGCGGTTATCGCTTCGATCTCGTGCGCGCCCGCGAGTATCTCGAGAAGGTGCCGGGACCGCTGCCTGAAATCACGATCGGCACGGTCGCCGGGCAAGCGCACGCCGAAATGGCCGCGGCGACGCTCAAGCAGGGCCTCGATCAGCTCGGCGTGAAGTCGCGCATCGTCGCCGAGGCCGCCGAGGCCATCTTTGCCCGGTCGCACGACGAAAAGCAGATGTTCGATGTGCTGTTCATGGCCGAGACTCGCCTGCCGCCCGATCCCGACCCTTGGATCGGCGCCCGATTCGGCTGCAAGGCAGCGGGCCGGACGAACTACAGCTGGTACTGCAGTGAGGCCGTAGATGCTCTCATTGCCGAGGCCCGTCGCACGACGGACCAAGGGGCACGCTGGCGCAACTACACCGCCGCCGCAACGCTGATCGAGGCGGATGCCGCGGAATTGTGGATCGGCACGGCAGTAAGGTTCGGCGTTTTCCGGGCCGGGATCTCCGGCCTGCTCTTCAGCCCCCTCAACGAGGGCCTGGACCTGCGCTGGACGTCCATAGAGCGGCGTCCAGGATAAAAACAAGCATACCCGGCCGCCATCCGCCGCGCCGCCTAGCTGGCCCGGCAGGCTACCCCTGAGCCGACATAAGTACGGACTTAGGGTTCTCCGGCAGGCTGGTTTTGACCACGATGGCTGGAATCCGGTTCGCAAGCAGGCCAGCGGCACTTGTAGGGCTTGCCAACTGGGTCCATATGCGTTTAACGCATAGCTGAAAGACGAGACGGAAGCGTCTGGAAGGCAATCCCATGACCACACCCCGCCACGCTAAAGTAATCATTCTTGGTTCCGGTCCGGCCGGCTACACAGCCGCCATCTATGCCGCTCGTGCAATGCTCAAGCCCCTGATCATTCAGGGCAATCAGCCGGGTGGGCAGCTCACCATCA
>JAEZAW010000104.1 GCA_023430315.1 Pseudomonadota bacterium
ATAGGTGGGACGGCGCCACGATTTCAGTGTGTCCATATGCACTCATCTGCGGGAAAACTTCAAGGCCCGTCGGGAAAAATTGTTTACAAAGGATGAAATTTGGTGCAGCGCGTTTAACACTTATTGATTGTATCTCTCAAGGATTGCAATTTTTGGGGGCAATGTCTCAGGGTGGACCCTTAGATGCCGTCCGTACAACCCCTCGGACCTTGCGACCGCAACCTGAACTGAAATCTGCCCGTCGCATGGCTGCCATCCCTTCGGCGGCAAGCGAGGCCTCGGTTGAGCGGTGTTGAATTTTCCGCATTGCCTGGGTTCGTGCGCGCGCTAAGAACAGCTTCTGCACTAAAAAGCAGGTCTGGAGCGGTTCTGGCCAATTCCTGGCGTGGCTCCGGCAAAACTCGGGCGGGAGGCGGCACATGGGCGCGGAAGGCACCTACGACTACATCATCGTCGGTGCGGGCACGGCGGGCTGCCTGCTCGCCAACCGGCTTTCGGCCGATCGCAGCAAGCGCGTGCTTCTGCTCGAAGCTGGTGGCAGTGACAACTATCACTGGATCCACATTCCCGTCGGCTACCTCTACCTCATGGGCAACCCGCGCGCCGACTGGGGTTATGCAACCGCAAAGGAGCCAGGGCTCAACGGCCGCTCGCTCAACTACCCGCGCGGCAAAGTGCTCGGCGGCTGCTCCTCGATCAACGGCATGATCTACATGCGCGGCCAGGCGCGCGACTACGACGGCTGGCGGCAGATGGGCAATGCCGGTTGGGGATGGGACGATGTGCTCCCTTATTTCCGCCAGCACGAGGATCAGTGGGCGCTGGAGCCGGATGCGTTCGAGGGCCTGCACGAGCGCGGCGGCGAGTGGCGCATCGAGCAGCCGCGCATCTCGTGGGAAATCCTCGACGCCTTCCGCGAAGCCGCCGCCGAAGCCGGTATTCCGAAGACCGACGACTTCAACCGCGGCAGCAACGAAGGCTGCGGCTACTTCCACGTCAACCAGCGCTCGGGCATTCGCTGGAACACAGCGAAGGGGTTTCTGCGTCCGGCCAAGAGCCGCCCGAACCTGACGATTGCTACCCACGCGACGGTGCACCGCTTGGAGATGTCGGGAAAGCGCGTCACCGGCGTCGCCTTCGAGCAGTACGGGGCCATGCGTCAGGCGACCGCACGACGCGAGGTTGTCATGGCTGCGGGATCCATCGGCACGCCGCAGATCCTCCAGCTCTCGGGCATCGGCTCCGGTGCGCTGCTCCAGCAGCACGGCATTGCCGTTCGCCATGAGCTCAAGGGCGTCGGCGAGAACCTACAGGATCACCTGCAGATCCGCTGTGCCTACAAGGTGCAGGGCGTGAAAACGATGAACGAGCGCTACCAGAGCCTCGTGCAGCGAGCGAGCTTCGCGCTCGAGTACGCGCTCTTCAGGCGCGGCCCCATGACCATGGCGCCCTCGCAGCTCGGCGCCTTCACGCGCTCCGATCCTTCGCGCGAAACGCCGAATATCCAGTATCACGTGCAGCCGCTTACACTGCCGAAGTTCGGTGAGCCGCTCGATCCCTTCCCGGCCTTCACGGCGAGCGTGTGCAACGTACGGCCGACGAGCCGCGGGCACGTGCGCATCCTCTCGGCCGATCCGAAAGCGCATCCTGAGATCCGCCCGAACTACCTCGCGACTGAGGACGATCGCCGCGTCGCCGCCGACAGCGTGCGCGTCACGCGTCGCATTATCTCCATGCCGGCACTCGCCAAGTACCGCCCCGAGGAGTTCCGCCCCGGACCCGACATCCAGAGCGACGAGGATCTGGCGCGGGCGGCCGGCGAGATCTCGACCACCATCTTCCATCCTGTTTCGACATGCCGGATGGGCGTTGACGATCTTGCCGTTGTCTCCCCCCGCCTCAAGGCGCATGGTGTCGAGGGCCTGCGTATTGCCGATGCCTCGGTCATGCCGACCATCACATCCGGCAATACGAACTCGCCGACATTGATGATCGCGGAGAAGGCGGCAGCCATGATTGCCGAGGACTGGCAGGCAGCGGCCGCGCGCGAGCAGCCGGCAGCCTAGATTAATCGCAACGATGTTTCTCTAGTTCGGGAGGAGTACAAACATGGCCGCAAAAGACCAGGTAAAGGCCCTCGTGTT
Organism: Pseudomonadota bacterium; assembly: GCA_023430315.1. Classification (GTDB taxonomy): domain Bacteria; phylum Pseudomonadota; class Alphaproteobacteria; order Rhizobiales; family Hyphomicrobiaceae. The sequence continues at coordinate 2,145 of JAEZAW010000104.1, forward strand.
CGACGTGTTCGGCACCGTGGTCGACTGGCGCGGAACAACCATCCGCGAGCTGACCTCGTTCGGCAATGCGCGGGATATCAAGCGCGACTGGGACCAGTTCGCCGACGATTGGCGCGGTCTCTATCAGCCCGGCATGGAGGAAGTCCGCTCGGGTCGCCGCGAGTTCACGATCCTCGACACGCTGCACCGGGAGAGCCTCGAGAAGCTGCTTCAGAAGTACGACATCAAGGGCCTGCACGAGCAGGACATCAAGCACCTCGTCACCATCTGGCATCGTCTTCAGCCTTGGCCGGATGTCGTCGAGGGCCTGACGCGGCTTAAGAAGCGCTACATCATCGGCACGTGCTCGAATGCGAACATCGGGCTCGCCGTGCGCATGGCAAAGCACGCGGGTCTGCCGTGGGACGTCATTGTCGGCGCCGAGGTGGCGCGCGCCTTCAAGCCCACGCCTCAGGCCTACCTCGGCAGCGCTGCCGCGCTCAATCTCGAGCCGCACGAGGTCATGCTCGTCGCTGCCCACAACGGCGATCTTGCGGCCGCAGCCAAGACCGGCTTCCGGACGGCATTCGTCGCGCGGCCGAACGAGTACGGGCCGAAGAAAAAGGCGGATGTCGCCGATAACACCAACTGGGACATCTCGACGGACAGCTTCAACGGCGTCGC
>JAEZAW010000122.1 GCA_023430315.1 Pseudomonadota bacterium
CGCCGCGATTTCCGCCTCGCTGGCATCGGCAAGAGTCGCTGCGAGCGCACTTTCACCAAGATCCTCCTGCGAGGGCAGCTCCGTCCATTCCATCTGCGCATCGAGCGAGTAAGCAGCCTCCGCGCGAACGATTCGCCAGTTGTCGATGGAGCCGGTCGGGCACGGCGAGATGCAGTCCATGCAGTAGTTGCACTTCTCGGCATCGACGACGTAGTTGGCATCATTGTGCGTCACTGCCCCGACCGGACACGTGGCCTCGCACGTGTTGCAGCGAATGCAGATCTCGGGATCGATCACATGCTGCTTCTTGAGGCCGTCGGGGAGGACAGGCACCGTCATGTCTTCTGTGGTCCGTAGAACAGCACCCAGGTGGCGAAGTCGCCGCTGACCTCGGAGAACCGGTGCTCCTCGCCGGCGGCGGCGAAGAGCATGTCGCCGGGGCCGAAGCGGACGCGCTCCGCGCCGCGCACGAAGGTCCCGTTCCCCGAGATCACGAAATAGAACTCGTCGCGGTCGTGGGGCGTCTGGCGATCCTCGCCCTTCGGGGCATAGTGGCGGATCTCGATGCCGTCGCCCTCGAACCAGCGGGTCGAGAGCCGGCCATCCTCGAGCGGTGCGGCCGCGGCTTCAGCGGGGGTGATCCGGGTGGGCGTGGCCATGTCAAACCTCCTCGGCTCGCCGCCAAGGAAACCATAGAACCGTTCCACGCGCAAAGACGCGCGAGCCGGCTCTCCGGCTCCGCGGGTGCCCCGTTCCGGCCCATTGCCAGCAAGGGCATTGCTCCGGAAACGTCCAATCTGGCCCTATTTGCGGCGGGTAGGGTCAAGGCTCTGGAAAATGAGACTTTCTTCTGCCTATGATGGTGGCTCTGTAGTCGCGTGCCGGTCCCATCCGTGCACGTTCAGTCGAGTATGTGTGCGTATGGGGGGATAGCTCCATGAATGCGACGTCGCTAGGCGAACTGCGCAATGGCGCTGCGCCGACCGAGTCCACGGACGACAAGATCGAGCAGATCCGCGATCTCCTCTACGGAGAGTTCAAGCGCGACCACGAGGTGCGGCTGAACGCGCTCGAAGCCCGCGTCAAGGAGCTCGAGGGCGACCTGCAGCGCAAGCTCGAGGCGATCCAGGCACGACTCGAGGCGCTGGCCTCCGAGAACGCGTCCGAGCGCCGCTCGTCCTTCGACGAGCTCTCGCGCAGCATCTTCGAGCTCGGCGACCGCATTCGCCGCATCTCCCACCACGAATAGGCGGTTGCGCGGATCACGCGACGCGACGCCTCAGCATCCATGACCACATAGGCAGCCCGCCCATGTCGCAGGACAGCGTCATCCGGCTCAAGGAACTGCTCTTCGACAAGGAGAGCCGCGAGCTAAACGTGCTCACGCAGCGCCTTGAGGAAATCGCCACGCGTGCCGGCACGGATGCCCGCTTCCGCAGCAGCGTTGCCGCAACCCTCGAGGGCGCGCTCAGGGATGCAGAGGTCGCCAATCACCGCCAGGTCTCCGATGCACTCGCGCCTCTCGTCGTGCGCACGGTGCGTACCGAGGTCGAGGCCAACAGCGACGCCCTTCCGGGGAAGCTCTATCCCCACATTGGCACTATGGTGCGCGACTATGTGCGCAGTGCCATCCGCGACCTCATGGAGGACATCAACCAGCGCCTCGAAGACGGGCTGACGAAGAACCGCCTCTCGCTGCGCATTCGGAGCTGGACGACCGGCCGCTCCATGGCCGAGCTTGCGCTCGCCGACAGCGGTCGCTTCGAGGTGGACGAGCTTCATCTCATTCGGCGTGGCTCCGGCGAATTGCTCGCGCACTGGAGCCGCTCGGCGCCTGAGGGCGTTCAACCGGACGGGAAAGATGCCCTCTTCGGCGGCATGCTCACGGCCATGACGGCCTTCATCGAGGAGGTCTACGAGGCCGACAAGGCCGGTCTGCGCACCATCGATTTCGGCGGCCACACCATCTATCTGCGCGGCTCGCCGCTGCACCTGCTTGCCGCCAAGTGCCGCGGCCACGCCGGCGCGGGTGTGCAAACGCTGCTCGACGAAGAGTTTCTGCACACGCTTGAGGCGGGTGGCACGACACCGGATCTGGCTGCGCTGGCCGCGCGCCTCGAAACCGGCATCGCGGAGCGGCAAGCGAAGATGCGCCAACAGCAGCGCCGCTCGGGGATGCGGCCGCTGCGTTTCCTGCTATGGTTGCTGGCGCTGGCGCTGGCGACATTCTTCGGCTGGCAGGGCTACATCACGTATAAGACGGACACTCTGCAGGCCGCTGTCGATCGCGTGATCGCAGGCACACCGGCACTCAAGGGCTATCCGACGCGGGCGGAGGTTGCCCGCGGTGGAATGCGGATCGACGTAAGCGGGCTCACGCCATCCGGCGACATCCGCTCGGATCTCCTGAAGCGGCTGCACGATATTGCGCCGGCCGCTGTCGTCACTGAGAGAATCAGCATCGTTCCTGGTTCCGAGAGCGCGGATCTCGCCATGGATGCCATCCGCACACGCGAACGGATCGCCGGCCTCGAAGCACGGCTGGACGCGATTGCCGCAGCACTCGGCAGCATGAATGCCGCGCTCGATACCATGGCGCGCTCGGCCGCTGTCACCTCCGAGCTCCAGAGCATTCGCAATGAGATCGCCGCTCTGGCGCCGAAGCCCGATCCGCGCGCTGATCTCGAACGCTGGCTACAAACGCACGCGATCTTCTTCGCGGATGATACTGCCTACAGTGCGCCGGCAAGGACCGATGCCGCGCTCGATGCGCTGGCGTCGCTCATGGGCCGCACCGACGTCGTGGTCCGCATCATCGGCTACACCGACGAGCGGGGCACGACCGACCGCAACCTGCCCTTGGCGCTCGCCCGCGCCGATCGCGTCGCCGCCGATCTCGTGCGCCGCGGCATCGATGCCTCGCGCCTCAGAACGGTCGGGCGGACCGCGGTCCTCGATATAAGCCAGCGCAGTGGCTCATCGAGCCCGAACCGGCGTGTCGTCTTCGAGCCCATCTTCGACGGCGAGGGACAATGATCTCCCGCAAGGTCATGCTGCTCGGCGAGATCGGCGTCGGCAAGACATCACTCATTCGCCGTCTCGTAGAGGGACGCTTCCAGACGGAGTACAAGTCGACATTCGGGGTGGAGCTCTATCGCGTGCCGATCACGCGGGCGGGTCCGAATGGAGATCAAGCCATCGAGCTCATCGTATGGGATACGGACGGCAACTTCGGCCAGAGCATTTTCCGCCACGTCTACGTCAAGGGCGCCTCTGCCGCGCTCATCATCGGCGATCTCAAGCGGCGCGCGACACTCGAAAGCATGGTGCATTTGGCCGAGAACTTCCAGGACGCGATGCCGGGTCGCCACTTCTCGTTCATCGCCAACAAGGTCGATCTCTTTTCCGATAGCGAGGCCGCCGAGCTGCCGGCAAAGCTTCAGGAGGCGCGTCAGCCGGTCCTGCTTACGTCCGCGAAGACGGGTGCCAATGTCGAGGACACATTCATTGACGCCGCCACCTCGATCCTCCGTCGTGAAAGCTGAAGATCTCGGCGACGAGACGGCTCACCTGATCGCCGCCGGCCGCTTTCTGGCCGAGCACCGTTCCTTCGGCATCGTCTGGATCGATGCCGATCTCGTTGCGCGTCGACGGTTTGGCTCGCTCGTCGATTTCGTGACCTTGGATCGCCCGATCGGCGAAAGCGTCCTCGCACTCATCGGCCTCGAGGAGGAACTGGCTGCGTTGCGCGAGGGAACCGGCGAAGCGATCACGATCCCGAACATCATCATGAACGGTGGCGCGGCCTCCGCTGAGAGGCCTCCGCACCGACTCAGCCTCGACATTTATTGGGACGCGAGCGAGCCGGGCCATCTCATGCTGGTACGCAGTGTCGTTGATCATTCCTCGCTCGAATCCGAGCTCAGGACGCAGATGCGCCTGCGTGCGATGGCCGAGGCCGAGCTGGTCGAGAAGAGCGAAGCCATCCAGCGCGCCAACCAGGAATTGGCCCTCGTCAACCGCGACCTCGAAGAGTTCGCCTATGTCATCTCGCACGATCTCAAGGCGCCGCTGCGCGCCCTGCGCTACGATGGCGCCGATGCCGACCGCGCGCTGGCGGCGCAGGACCTCGCCACCGTTGGCGCCAAGCTCGCCGCCATGGGTGATCACCAGAGGCGGATGCTGGCGATGCTCAACGGGCTATTCGACTATGCGCGTGCGGGCCGCAAGATCGAAGGTATCGCCATGGCCGATACGCGCCGGCTCGCGGAAGACGTTGTGGCGGGCCTGGCGCCGCCCGCCGGCATGGAGATCACGATCGAGGGCACCTGGCCGCACCTGATGACACTGGCCGCGCCATTGGAGCTCGTCCTGCGCAATCTCGTCGGCAACGCGATCAAGCATCACGACCGCGCCGACGGCCGCATACGGCTTTCGGCCCGCCTCGGCGAGGATACGCTCGACATCACCGTAGAGGACGATGGTCCGGGCATTCCCCGCGAGTGGCAGAGCGCGGTCTTCCTGCCGTTCCGCAAAATCAATGACGCCGACGGTCCTGAGGACAGCTCCGGCATGGGCCTCGCCCTCGTGCGGCGCACGCTGGAACGGATCGGCGGCAGCATACGCCTGCAGTCCGATGCGCCGGCGAAACGCGGCACGGCTTTCCACGTCCGCTGGCCGCGGATCATTCTCGCATGATTGGCCAACCCGCCTAATTCGCCTTCATCATCTTTACAGGCGACGCGCCGTCCCGCTTGTCGCGCTCGCGTGGCGGCGGCGATGACGGTGCGGCGCGTATCTCGGTCGGCTTGCCGTGTGACGATACGCGCTTGCCATTCACCGCCAGCAGGCACTCGGCATAGAGATCGAGAAGATAAGCCCTGAACTCATCACTCGAAGGCGACGGCCGGCGCGGATCATCGAGGAGAATGTCGCGCATGAGATCGTATGCGACGGCAGCCGGAGAGGTGCGATCGACAGAGGGGTTCAGCTCAAGCGTCATCAAAGGTCGTCCTTCTGCGTCGGCAGTGTGTTGTGTTCGGAATCCCGGCCAAATGGCCAACGCGGAACTGCGCTCACTCGATGATCGTGGGTTCAGCTGGGGGTCTTGTCGCGATGCTTGGCGCCTTGCGACGACGGCCCCCGCTTGAAGCTGAGCGTCAGGCTGCCATCGGTGAGTTCCGAGCACTCCACGCGGGCCACGAACGGGTCCGACGCCTCGATCTTTGCAGCCTCGGTGCAGTCCGCGACCGTCTCGAATGGCTTGAGGTGCACACTGGGCTCGCCATTCGGCAGGCTCAGCAACGTGATCATGACAATGATGTTTGGATCCATGGTTTGGTCCACCTGCGCACGGGTTGGCGTTCGGAGCGGCAAGGCCGCTCCCCTGGACGCAAAACGCGATGGCAAGCCCCCGCTCCCCACCTTGCCGGGGCGATGCGCACATCTCCCTCACCCGGCAATGGCCGCCGAATCACCGCGGCAGCCACCGTCAGTAGGCTTAGAAAAAATGGCAAGAATTCGAGCGTCTTAGTCTCGAAACACCCATTTCACGGCTATCTGCCGGAGATCACACTGATCAGAAACCGTGCGCCCATAGTAGCGAGCAGCAGGCCGAAGCCGATCTCGAGCTTGCGCCGCGATATGCCATGCGCGACGCGCACGCCCCACGGCGCCGCCAGCACGCTTGTCGGCACCAGGGCCGCAGCGGCAATCAGGCTAACGTAACCGATCGTGAAAGGCAGCGGCAGGTCGGCACCCCAGCCGGCCCACATGAAGCCGATCATGCCGGGAATGGCGATCAGCGGCCCGACGCCGGCGGCCGTGCCCACGGCCGTTTGGATGGGTCGGCCATAGAGCGTGAGCATCATGGTGATGAACGCGCCACCGCCGATGCTGAGCAGCGTCGAGACCGTGCCAACGAACGCACCCCACAACTCGACCAGCGGACGCCGCGGCAACGAATCCCCGAGGCGCCAGCTATCGCGCCCGAACCAGAGCTTTGCCGCCATGCTGAGGGAAAAGGCGATCCACACCCACTTGAGCGCCGTGCCGGAGGACACGCTTGCAATCAAAGCGCCCAGCACGACGCCTACCAAGACGCCCGGCGCGAGGCGCCGCCACGCCTCCATGTCGACGCCGCCACGCGCGCGATGGGCGAGAAAGGAACGGATCGACGCCGGAATCATGACGGCGAGCGACGTCCCGAGCGCCAGATGCATACGTTCGGCCGGGGCGACGCCGAGAAACGAGAACACTTCATAAAGAATTGGCGCGGCGATACCCCCGCCGCCGATGCCGAAGAGGCCGACAAGAAATCCCATTCCCAGGCCCGCCGCTGCGAGCGCCGCAGCAATGACCAGGATGTCCAGAGCTGAAATTTCCACGGCGCCCCCGCATGTTGCCGGCCACGCCTGGATCGGTCTCGGCCCGTGCCAAGCGATGCCGCCGGACAACCGGGGTGTCAACGAAGAGGTCGCGCCTGACCTAGCCACGCACGGCGGTCATGCATTGCACGCACCTTTGGATAAAGTCCTTTCGCCGCTGAGGCGCCGTGGAAGTGCCCCAGATTGGCCCCCCTTCTAATCAACTTTTAACTCCCTCGGCTGTTAATGGACGGGCGAGAGCACGCAGATACCGGGCCGTATCACGCAGCCCGGCAATAGGTTCCAGAAGGACGTCACATGCAGATCAAGGTGCCCCCCGGAAATGGCGACAACCTCCTGGAAGCACGCGAGCAGCGCCTGATGGCATTCGCTGCCGCCGGTATCGAGAGGTTCTCCGACGCGGGAGCGGGCACCACTGCAGCAAGCATCCTCGCCGTTGCGCGCTCGGCGGACAGCCCGGTCGTGCGCGCGCTCGTAGCGCTGCGTACGGCTCTTGTGGACAAGGCAGCAAATATTCGCCTCGTCATCTCCGATGACGATGTGGCGCTCGATCCGTTCATCGCCGGCAGCGCCGACCAGAGCACCCGGCATCTCTCCGAGGTGCGTGTCATTCGCGATCCCCGCCTGCGTGATGCCCATGAGCAGCTCATTATCGGCGGCACGTCTGTCTGGTTTGGTGACAGCCTGCGCCGCGACATGAACCGCCGCGATCTCTTCGAGCAGTTTCATGCCGATGCGCCCGACGCCGCGCGCGCGGCCGCAAATGGCTTCCAGCAGCTCTGGAATCGGACCGAGCCCTGTCTTTCGCTGCCCGCTCTCGCCGCGGACAGCCTCAGCGCAGTCCCCGGCGGCAAGACCGGCAATACCGGCCCCGCTGGCAGCGCACTTTGCTGAAATGCGGACGCCGCATCGGATTAGATGCGGCTCACGAGGCCCAAGTCGGCCGCCGGATGGCGGTGTTTGCCCTGGCGCCGCCGATGCTGTATCAGAGGCGGTCTCAGCACCCGTAGCTCAGCTGGATAGAGTGTCGCCCTCCGAAGGCGAAGGTCGTAGGTTCGAATCCTACCGGGTGCGCC
>JAEZAW010000170.1 GCA_023430315.1 Pseudomonadota bacterium
CGCCACTCACGTCTCGGCACAGGGCCGCAATAAACGTCGCATGAGCAGAACGGACTAATTCTCGCGCCGAACCCGCGCCTCGGCGACGATCAGATCCGACCGCCCGATAGACGCTTCCTCGAGATGATGCATCTGTTCGCTACAGGGCACCGAGGTCGTCCTGCCGGTCGAGCGATCGAGCGCGAGTGTCGTGGAGTTTGGTGGTCTCACAGGGAGCGCCAGCCGCGCGACGATGCTTACTTTCGCTTCTGGGCGCTGGAGAATTTCCTCACCGATGACGTCCCAGAAGCCAATGGCATGCCAGAAGAGCGCCCCGATCAGGAAGCCGCAGAAACCCCAGCCGATCATCGTGGCACGAGCGCCGAACATCCCTCGGCCGCCCACCTCGTGCATGAGATCGTCCAATCGGGGCGCCGCATCCTCGGCCGCAGAGGCGGACGCCCCGAGACGCCAGCCGCGCCCGGTCCGCGCGTCAGGCAATTGGCCAGTCATCCTGCTGTGAGCGCCACCACGCACACGACCGCTCCCGAAACCGCCTTCTCTGCCGAAGGCACGTAATGTTGGCCTTGTTCAATTATGTCGACAAGGAGGCGCGCTGCCGGCTGGCAATCGGCCACCGACTTATCCACAGGTCGGAACGTCACAAACGCGCTCGCGGTCAGATGCGGCGGCCGCCTGCCGATGGCGCCGGGCTGCTGCGGACGGGCGGTACGTACATGCTCGAGGCGCGGCACATCCGGCTCTGGTCCTCATTGCGGCCACACCTAGTCGGCTGGCCATCGCGGCTGAAGCAGATGCGCACCTCGCGTAGCCGGTTGCCCGATCCGCCACACGCCACTGCCATCATGTCCGGCTTGAGGTTCGGATTGGCATCGACGAACGCGTTGACCAGCGCCTCGGGCGAGACCGTGAAGTCATCGTTCGGCTGCACGAAGCGCTGTGGGATCTTTACGGAATTGAAGAGACGGCGCGACAGACCGTAGTAGCCCTCCGGCGTCAGGCCCGAGCACGTCCCGTGCTTGCGGTACTCATGAATGACGAGACGTGAGCTCGGCATGATGTCGAGCATGCTGTCGATCAGTGGCTGCGGCACGAATGGCCGCTCCCGGGTCGGGCAGTTCTCCGGCCATCCACGCTCGTGCTGAGGCCAAAGCCCGTGCAGGACGAAGGCATAGGGACGCGCGCCACGGCGGTGGCATTGCGGCTCGTATCGATCACGCGGCAGCGACGCGCAGAAGGTCGGGCTCCAGGAGAGAACGAGCGCGTAGTAGTCGAAGCGACCTGGAACGTTGCGCTCCTGGTCACGCCGCTCGTAGGGTGCGCGACCGCCAGGGCCGCTGCCGTATTGCGCCGAGGCCGGCAGAGGCGCGAGCAGCGCCGCGGTCAGCATCCACAGCACGATGCGATTGAGACTCATACGCTGTTCCCTCCGAGTGCGCGCGCTAGTGGGGCGCAAGGGCGTGCACTATATCCACCGCCGCGAAGGGCGCAATCGTATCGCTTCGTGACACCACACCGGTCGTCCCGCCTACTTCGCCGATGCCAGTCGGTCGAGCATCCGGCGGACAGCGGCGATCTGCGGTCCCTTGCGCGTCAGATACTCGGAGCCCGTGTAGCCCCACCAGTCCCAGCAGCCATATGGATTGGACGTGCTGGCCTCGGCTTGCGGCATCAGCACGACCAGCCGGTTCGGCCCCGCCCACCGCACGTAGCCGCTATCCTCGATGAATGTATCGCCGATCTCCGCGCGCGATTGCCGGCAGCCATGGAAGACGACATGGACGCGGCATCCGGCCTCTCGCCGGCAGCGCTCGGGGATCAGCACCACGCCCTCGCGCGCGAGGCTGTGATCGACGAGGTCCTTCGTGAAAGCGTGCTGATCGAAGACGAACCGCTCGACGTTGGCCGTCGCATCGGCCGGCTGCAGCGGCCCGAGCAGAAAGCTCAGCAGCTCGCCGGCCTGGTCGTAGTCGCAATCGTTGATGAATGGCTTCGCGGTCAGGCTGCACGCGACGCCTTTGCCCTTTGCTATGAAGCCGTGACCGGCCGGCATGTCCGCGACGCGCTTGATGTGATCTTCCGGCACGCCCAGGCGCTCGTACAGTTTCAGCGCCGCGAGGCCGATATCCGGCAGCACTGTCACGTCCTTCGTGCCCGAGAAGAGGTAGATGCGATCGCCCGCCGTCGCTTCGATAGGATCGATGCGCCCCTCGCCGGCGAAATCCCGCGCCTGATCGGCAAGCTGTTGCGGGTTCGGCACGCCCCAGCCTGCGAGATCGTTCGCCATGCAGCCGTTGATGGCCTTCGAAGCGTTGATCAGCGCCGAGCCCGGCCCGACGATGCCGCGCGCGTAGACGCTCTGCGCACAGCCATAGGGGCCGCCAGCAATCAGCGCCGCGCCCGTGACGATCCTGTTGTGCGCAAGGTGGAGCTGGCCCGCCATATAAGCGCCTGCCGAGACACCCGACACCGTCGTGCCGTCGACACGCACACCCAGCGTCGGCAGGCCCGGTGCCTCTGTGCGACAGGCGGCGAGCAGCACGAGCAGGCCGAAGCCGGCAGCGGCCGCAAGCCCGCGGATCATTCGCCGGATGGACAGCAAACTCATCCCGACGCCTCCTTCGCCCGCACAAGGCCGCTCTGCGCGAGCTTATGGCCAGCCTTGAGGATAGCGCCATCTGACGCCACCTTTATGGAAAGCAGCCCCTTCTTGGAGTCCTTTATGTCGGATCTCTCTGACTTCCCTATCACAGCTCGGTGGCCGGCGAAGCATCCCGAGCGCCTGCAGCTCTATTCGCTGCCGACGCCCAATGGCGTCAAAGTCTCGATCGCGCTCGAGGAAACGGACCTGCCCTACGAGGCGCACGCCATCGACATCGGCAAGAAAGAAAACTGGACGCCGGAGTTCCTGTCGCTGAACCCGAACGGAAAAATTCCCGCGATCATCGATCCGCACGGCCCGGGCGGGCGCCCGCTCGCCCTTTTCGAATCGGGCGCCATCCTCGTCTATCTCGCCGACAAGACCGGGCAGCTCATGCCCACCGATCCGGCGCGCCGCTACGAGACGCTGCAGTGGGTGTTCTTTCAGATGGCCTTCATTGGCCCGATGTTCGGGCAGGTCGGCTACTTCCACAAGTTCGCCGGCAAGGAGATCGCCGACAAGCGACCGCTGGAGCGCTATCAGAACGAGTCGAAGCGCCTGCTCGGCGTCATGGAGACGCGACTCGACGGGCGCACGTGGATCATGGGCGACGACTACACCATCGCCGATATCTCCATGCTCGGCTGGGTGCGCAATCTGATCGGCTTCTACGGTGCCGGCGAGCTCGTCGAATTCGACAGGCTGAAGCACGTACCGGCTTGGCTCGAGCGCGGCCTCGCCCGCCCCGCCGTACAGCGCGGCCTGACGATCCCGCAGCGGCCGTAGCATCAATGCGGTGGCCCTTGGCGCTGCTTCGCCACCATTGGCTACTTTCGCCGTCGGTCCGAGGTGAGTAGGCTCGATCGCGACGCCGTCCATGCGGCGTCGGGGAATCAGCCGCCATGATGCCGCTTGCGCCATCCACGCCTCTCGTCGCTCTCGAGGCCGTCGCCATCGACACCGAGACGACGGGTCTCGACCTCAAGACAGCACGCCTCGTCCAGTTCGGTGCGGTCCGCATTCGTGCCGGCGCCGTGCAGCCGAGCGAGCAGCTCACCCGGCTCGTCGACCCCGGCGTCGACATTCCGGCGCAGGCCACCAGGGTACATGGAATCACCGCGCAGGATGTCGCCGGCGCCCATGATTTCGCGACCTTCGCACCGGAAATGGAATCCTTCCTCGGCCGCGCGATCCTGATCGGCCACACGATCGGCTACGACATCGCGATCCTCAATCGCGAGTACCAGATCGCCAGCCGTCCCTGGCAGACACCGCGTGCACTCGATGTCCGCCTGCTCGCCCGCCTGACGTCCGAGGCCGGCCCGCACGACGATCTCGAAAGCATCTGCGGCGCCCTCGGCATCGAGATTGAAGGCCGTCACAGTGCCATCGGCGACGCCCTGGCCGCGGCTCATGCCTTCGTTGCTCTCATCCCGCATCTACGTGCCCGCGGCATCCGCACGCTCGCTGAGGCGGAGGCCGCCGCCCGCGTCCGCGCCGAGCAGGATGCGCGAACAGCGCGGGGCCTTTTCACTCCGGAACTGCCGCCAGCGGCCGATCTGCCGCGCGTCCTCGTCAAGGTCGACAGCTTTCCCTATCGCCATCGCGTACGCGATGTCATGAGTGCGCCACCAGTCATGGTGTCGGGAGCAACGAGCCTCAAGGAGGCCATGGCGCTGTTGCTCGAGAAACGCACAAGCTCGCTTTTTGTCTCCTCAGCGGATCATGGCGTCGGCATCATTACCGAGCGCGACGTGCTGAGAGCCGTCGCGAACGGCGATGGTGCTGCCATGTCCCGCCGAATCGATGAGATCGCCTCGCGCCCGCTTCAAACCGTCGAGGAGGATGCCTTCGTCTATCGTGCCATTGGCCGCATGGACCGGCTCGGCATCCGCCATCTCGCAGTGGTGGACCGGGACGATGAGCTCGTCGGTGCGCTGACGACGCGCAACCTCCTGCGCCACCGCGCCTCAACGGCCATGATGCTGGGCGACCAGATCGACAGCGCGCCGGATGCTCCGACACTGGCGAAGGCCTGGGCGCAGCTCCCACACATGGCCGCTATGCTCCTTGAGGAAGAGGTCGACGCGCGCCTCGTCTCGTCGGTCATAAGCTCGGAGATCTGCGCGCTGGCGGCCCGCGCCGCGGTCATGGCCGAGCAGCGGCTCGCCGAGGCCGGTCGCGGTGGCCCACCCGTTGCCTATGCGCTGATGGTTCTCGGCTCGGCCGGACGCGGCGAGAGCCTCCTCGCCGCCGATCAGGATCATGCCATCGTCTATACCGAAGGCGAGCCGGACGGGCCGGAGGATCAATGGTTCGCAGCGCTCGGCGAGGAAATTTCCAACATTCTCGATGCCGTCGGCGTGCCCTTCTGCAAGGGCGGCGTGATGAGCAAGAATGCTCAATGGCGCATGAGTCGATCGCACTGGATCGAGACGATCGATCGCTGGGTCCGCCGGCAGCGACCCGGGGATCTTCTCAACGTCGACATCTTCTTCGACGCCGTCGCCGTGCATGGAGCACTCGAACTGGCCGAGGACATTTTCGATCACGCCTATGACGTAGCGCAGCACACGCCATCCTTCATCAAGCTGCTCTCCGAAAGCGCACGCGGCGCCCGCGCGCCACTGACGATCTTCCGCAAGCTCAAGACCGACAGCAACGGACGCGTCGACCTCAAGATGCACGGCCTCTTCCCGCTCGTTGCAGGTGCCCGCGTTCTCGCGATCAAGAACGGCATCCGCGCCAGGGCGACGTCAGAGCGGCTGCAGGGGCTGATCGACTCGGGCCTCGTCGACGCTCACGAAGGCACAGCCCTCATCGACGCCCATCGCACAATTCTGACGGCCATGCTGGCGCAGCAACTCATGGATGGTGAGCAGGGCATCGCCCTCACGTCCCGCGTTGCCCCCGATCAGCTCAGCGAGCGCCTGCGAACGGATGTGACGCACGCCGTCACCGCCGTCGCGACGATGAACGATCTCGTCTCTGAGGGACGGTTCTGAGCGCTACAGCAACGCGACTACGCCGCCACGCCGTGCCGGGCGGCGAATGCGGCGAGCTCCGGATGTGGCAACGGGCTCTCGCGTTGTAGGAACGCCAGGAGTTCGATCTCGTTGGCGTCGAGCTTGCCATCCTTGCCGAGGTTCTCGATCAGCCACTGGCATTCGGCATCGTCGATCTGCTCGTTCGTGACGATCTCGAGCCGCTGCCGTTCGAGCCGCGCCAGCGCGCGCTCCTCGCTCGACTGCATCCGGAACGTGCTCCACACACTGCCGGCGCCACCTGCAACCATGCGGCCGAGGAACTTGCCAATGCGCTCGCGGGCGCTCGACCCTTCCTCGCCCCTGCCGACCGAATCCGCCAGCAGAACGCCCGCACCGCGTGCATCGGCATCCTTGGCCCAAACTTCGATCCTGAGCGCTTCCTCACGCGGCGGGATATGATGGCCGAGGCTCGCGAGCACGGAGGCGCCTACCGCTTTCACGAACAGCTCGGTCCAAGCCGGCGAGCTCTTACCCGGCGCAAGTGCCTTGTTGATCGCGATCAGGACCTCGGCTTCGGCGCGCGTAACCGCGATGCCGCCGTCGCCGGCGAAGGCGTAGAGAATGCGGCGGATGAGATCGATCTCGTTCTGGCCGATCATGCCCGGCTGCAGCATCTGGCCGGCGCGCGTCACGCCGACGCCCGAGATCACCGCATCGCGCACCTGCGTGAGCGCGAAACCCGCAAGGCTCGGCGGCGACCAGCGCGCCTTGTCGATCACGTTGAGCAGCAACTCGAGTTCGGTGTTCGTCGATATGTGCCCATCGCGGCTGATGCGGGCAACGAGCCAGTCGGCCTTGTCGACGACGATGTAACCGTCCGGCTCGGACTGATGGACGATGTAGTCGGTCAGGGCTTCGATGAAGAAAGGCGCCCAGGTGGCATCGGTCACGCGGCACGCGCTGTTGAGCGATAGAAGCGCTTCCGCTTCCGAGGTCGAGATCGTGCCGTCTTCATTGAATGCACGACGCATCGCCGCGACGTCGCCGTCACGAATGCTTCCGCGCGCACTGATCTCGTCGACTGCTACGCCATTCAGGATACCCATAGCGCCTCGCCCAGGACCGTGACCAACGATCCGAAGCTAGGGCGATATGGTTACATTTCTGGAAACAGAGATATCGGACGCACGCAAAGTGTTGCGCGCACAGAACACACGCGTGCAGATCGCGTGATCTGCCGCAGGTCAGCGCAGAGGCGGGCGCTCAGCCCGAGATCTGCAGATTGATGGCCTTGGGACCTTTGCCGCGCTTGTCGGGCTCGGTCTCGAACGAAATGCGCTGGCCTTCCGCCAGCGAGCCTACGCCCGAGCGCTCGACGGCGGACACGTGCACGAACACGTCGGCGCCGCCTTCGTCGGGCTTAATGAATCCATAACCTTTGGTCTGATTGAAAAACTTGACGACGCCCGTCTGCCGCATGCCTGCAATCCTTCTCCACGAGGGTGGTGAGCAGCTCGTGCCTTCCGCTCGGGAGACGTCAAACGCCCCTCGCATATCCATGCCGGCGCGCATCCCATGCCGTTGAGCAGGACTGCGCTCCGCTGCATGTCGGCGCAGGCACACCAGCCCGCATCGAAAAAATATCCGACCGTCAAATCATGCGGGCAAAGCACAATTGCGTGAAGCTCTGGCATTAAGGCAACGTGCCGAAAATACAGGCAAACCGCTGCTTTCTGGGTGGTCAATTAGCCGATCTGTGTGACATCCGCATGCGCGCCGGCACCATCCGCGAGGCGCTCGGCGAGAACCGGAAGCAGCACGGCGAGATCAGCGGCGAGCGTGTATGGCGGGTTGATGACAACGAGGCCGGAGCCGTTGAGCCGATCGCTATCCGTCGGCGCGCGGACGAGAAGCTCGACGGCCAGACTCTCCTGCGGCGAGATCTTGGCTATCGCCTGATGGAACCGCGTGATCGGCCGCGGATCCTTGATCGGATACCACAGTAGATACACGCCACCCGCAAATCGGCGCATGGCGTTCTGAAGCCCCTGCGCCAGACGATCGAGTTCGCCGGCTTCCTCGAAGGGCGGGTCGACCAGGATGACGCCGCGCCTTTCTTTGGGTGGCAGCTGCGCCTTGAGCGCGAGCCAGCCGTCAAGACCGAGAACCTTGGCGCGCCGATCGCCGGCGAGGTTTTGATCGAGCGTCGCCGCATCCTCGGGATGCAGCTCGTTGGCGACGAGCCGGTCTTGCGGTCGCATGAGCGCCAGGGAGAGGCACGGCGAACCTGGATAGAACCGGAGCTGTCCTTCTGGGTTGCAACCGCGTACGGCGCCGAGATAGGGCGCGAGCAGCGCCGCGGCGGTCTCGGGCACGGGGGCCGCACCCGGCCCGATGAGGCGCCCGATGCCGCCCTCCCACTCCCCGGTCTTCCCGGCTTCCTCGCCCGCGAGGTCGTACATGCCGATGCCGGCGTGCGTATCGATGACGCGATAGGCCGCTTCCTTCTTCGCCATGTGCACGAGCACCAGCGACAGCACGGCGTGCTTCAGCACATCGGCAAAGTTCCCGGCATGGTAGGCGTGACGGTAGTTCATGGCCCGAGCGTCCAGCACCTCGGGCATCGCTTTGTCAAGCGGCGCCCCGAGACCCCCACGATCCTCATCGCTGACTTGAATTGTTGCGGTTTGAGAATCTCATGCCGCGTGACATACATGGATTGTCACAATCAGGTCACGTTGAGGCCTGCCCAGAGCATCGGATGATCGCTGCCCCCCGCATCCACCCACAGCCGCCCGCCTAGCATTCTCCTACCGGCCTCCCCCCATGCAAAAATCCTCCGAGCCCACTCCCGTCCGCCTCCATTGGTGGCAGGACCCGATGTACCGCGTGGTCCATGCGGTCGGCGTCACGCAGGTGACGGCATGGGGTACGGCCTTCTACTGCCTCGGCGTCCTCGCAACTCCGATCGCCGAGGAGCTTGGCTTCACGCGTAGCTTCGTCTTCTTCGGCTTCACCATCGCCATGCTCATGCAAGGCTTGGTCTCCACCCCCATCGGCCAGCTCATCGACCGCTGGGGCGGGCGACAGGTGATGAGTCTCGGCGTCGTGCTGATTGCCATCGGCCTCGCCGCCCTCGCCATGGTCACCAATTGGATCGCCTATCTCGCCGTGTGGGCCTTTCTCGGCGTGGCCATGCGCATGTCGCTCTACGATGCGGCCTTTGCCTCGGCCGTCCAGGTCGCGCCGAGCCGTGGCCGCAAGGCCATCTCGTACCTGACCCTCTACGGCGCATTCGCATCGACGGTGTTCTGGGTCATCGGGCACCAGCTCTCCGAGGCCATGGGCTGGCGCAATGCCCTGCTCGTCTTCGCCCTCATCAATCTCGTGGTCTGCCTGCCCCTGAACTGGTGGGGCCTCTCTATCCGCGAGTCGAAACCCGAGAACGCGCCAGCCGCAACCATGGCCGCCCGCGCCGTCGACGGCGCCCCGCTCGAGGGCCGAGCGCGCACCATCGGCATGATGCTCTTCGCCCTCATCATGTCGCTCAACGGCTTCGTCTTCGGCGTCGTCTCGGTGCAGCTCGTGCCGCTTTTCGAGACCGCCGGCATGGCCACCGCCACCGCGGTCTGGATCGCCTCACTTAAAGGCGTCGCGCAGTTCGGCGGCCGCGTCATCGAGATCGTATTTGGCCGCAACCTGCACGCCTTCACGGTGGCACGCTTTGCCATCGGCGCGCTGCCCTTCTCGCTGCTCCTATTGCTCTTCAGCGAAGGCGCGTTCGCCCCGATCCTCGCCTTCACACTTCTCATGGGCGCATCGCAGGGCGTGATCACCATCGTGCGCGGCGCCGTGCCGCTCGCCTTGTTCGGTGCCGAGGGCTACGGACGCGTGCTCGGCCTCATCGCGACGCCGATCCTCGTCGTCAGCGCGCTAGCACCGACAGTCTATGCCTTCATCCTCGACACGTGGGGCAGCACGGTCGGCGTGACGATCCTCCTCGTCAGCGCACTCATGGCCATGGTCGCCATTGAAC
>JAEZAW010000174.1 GCA_023430315.1 Pseudomonadota bacterium
TACACCTACAGGCAAGTCCCGCGCTGGAACCCGACCAACGTCTGCTCCTATCACCTGCAGGAAGCAGGCGCGACGCCGGTGCAGGAGCTGGCCTTCGCCCTCGCGACCGCCATCGCCGTGCTCGACACGGTCAAGAAGTCGGGCGTCGTGCCGGAGGAAGAGTTCGGCACGGTCGTCGGGCGCATTTCCTTCTTCGTGAATGCGGGCCTTCGGTTCATCACCGAGATCTGCAAGATGCGCGCCTTCACCGAGCTCTGGGACGAGCTGACGGCCACGCGCTACGGCGTCAAGGACATCAAGAACCGCCGCTTCCGCTATGGCGTGCAGGTGAACTCGCTCGGCCTCACGGAGCAGCAGCCCGAGAACAACGTCCCGCGCATTCTGCTCGAAATGCTGGCCGTGACGCTTTCGAAGAACGCCCGCGCCCGCGCCGTGCAGCTCCCGGCATGGAACGAGGCCATGGGTCTGCCGCGCCCCTGGGATCAGCAGTGGTCGCTCAGGACGCAGCAGATCCTCGCCTACGAGACGGACCTCCTCGAATTCGGCGACATCTTCGACGGTTCGACGGAGATCGCGCGCAAGGTCGCCGAGCTGAAGGAGGAGGCGCTGGCCGAGCTACGGCGCATCGAGGAAATGGGCGGTGCCGTCGCCGCCATCGACTACATGAAGCGCTCACTCGTCGAATCGAACACCGCGCGCGTTGCCCGCATCGAGGCCGGCGAGCAGATCGTCGTCGGCGTGAACCGCTGGGGCGAGTCCGAGCCCTCGCCGCTCTCCGCCGGCACGGGCGCGATCCTCACCGTCGACGAGAGCGTCGAAGCCGACCAGATCGAGCGGCTCCACGCGTGGCGCGCGTCGCGTGACACTGCGGCTTGCGAGAAGGCGCTCGCGGCGCTGGAAGCCGATGCCCGCTCCGGCGCGAACATCATGGAAGTCTCCATCGTCTGCGCCAAGGCGGGCGTCACCACGGGCGAGTGGGGCGCGACGCTCCGACGCGTGTTCGGCGAGTACCGCGCGCCGACCGGCGTCGGCAAAGTCGCCGCCGCGACAGCAGGTGACGTGGAAGCCGTCCGCAAGCGCGTTGACGACGTGTCCGACCGCCTCGGCCGACGCATCAAGATCCTCATCGGCAAGCCGGGCCTCGATGGCCACTCCAATGGCGCCGAGCAGATTGCCGTGCGCGCGCGCGACTGCGGCATGGAAGTCGTCTACGAAGGCATTCGCCTGACGCCCGCGCAGATCGTCCGCGCTGCTGTGGAGGAAAGCGCCCACGTCGTCGGCTTGTCGATCCTCTCGGGCAGCCACGTGCCGCTCGTGCGCGACGTTCTGGAACGCATGAAGAGCGAGGGCGCGGGTGACATTCCCGTCGTCATCGGCGGCATCATTCCGCCGGAGGATGCGGAGCTACTCAAGGGCCTCGGCGTGGCGGGCGTCTACACGCCCCGCAACTTCGAGCTCAACGCCATCATGAGCGACATCGTCGGATTGGTGGAGCGCGGGGCGTCGTAAGCCCTACCTCTCCAACTCCTCCTTCACCTTTGCGGCGAGTTGCGGGAGCGTGAAGGGCTTGGCGAGGAAGGCGAAGGTCTCGCCCGGATTGAGATTGCGCTTGAAGGCATCGTCCGGATAGCCGGACATGAAAATGATCTTGATGTCGGGCCGCTGCTTGCGCAGCTCATTGAGCATGGTCGGGCCGTCCATCTCCGGCATGACCACGTCGCTGACGACGAGATCCACCTGCCCGCCGACCTCGTGGAATTTTTCGAGCCCCTCGGCGCCGGACGTCGCCTCGATCACATCGTAACCCTGACGCTTCAGCGCGCGGATCGCGAAGCTGCGCACGGAGTCCTCGTCCTCGACGAGCAGCACGCGACCGCTGCCCGTGAGATCGCGCGCCTTTTCCTTCTTCGCCGGACGCAGCTCGGCAGCCTTGTCCGCCTCCGTCTTCACGTAGCGCGGCAGCAGAATGCGGAACGTCGTCCCCTGCTCCGGCGCGCTATCGCAGAAGATGAAACCACCCGTCTGCTTGACGATGCCGTAGACCGTCGAGAGGCCGAGACCCGTCCCCTTGCCGACCTCCTTGGTCGAGAAGAAGGGCTCGAAGATCTTCGCCATGATCTCGGGCGTCATGCCGTGGCCGGTATCCGCGACTGCCAATTCGACGTACTCGCCCGGCACCATGCCCTGCTGACGCATGTTCCGCGTCTCGGCCTCGCCAACATTTCGCGTCGAGATGATGAGCTGCCCGCCATTCGGCATGGCATCCTTGGCATTCACCGCGAGATTGAGCAGCACCTGATCGAGCTGCGTGCGATCCGCCTTGATGAGCCAGAGATCGCGCCCGTGCCGCGTCTCCAGCTTGACGGTCTCGCCGATGAGCTTGCGCAGGAGCGCCGTGCTCGTGTCGCTGATCACATCGCCAAGCTCCAGCACCTCCGGCATTAGCGTCTGGCGGCGCGAGAAGGCAAGCAGCTGGCGCACCATGCCCGCGGCACGGTTCGCGTTCTGCTTGATGTTCATGATGTCCTTGTAGGCAGCGTCGGTCGGACGGTGCGTCTGCAGCAGCAGATCCGAGAAACCGATGATGGCCGTCAGCACGTTGTTGAAGTCGTGCGCGATGCCGCCCGCGAGCTTTCCGACGGCCTCCATCTTCGTGCTCTGCGCGTACTTGAGCTCCAGCGCCTTCTGCTCGGTCGCATCGATGATGTAAATGACTGCCGCCGCCTCGCCGTCGCCGGACGACACCGGGCTGAAGAAGAGGCGCCGCGTGAACTCGCTCTCCGCGCCGAGCGTCACCTCGACGGGCTCGGCGGATGGGCGGCCCTTGACGACATTTTCGACGGCGCGCTTCAATGCCGCCCGCGCATCGGCGTCCGCGATCCGCGCCACCATATCGGCCGTGGTCGCGATGCCCCCCGCGTCCTGAACATGGAAGAGCTGGCCGAAAGTTGCATTGGCATTCAGGACGCGCCCGTCGACGGCGATCGTCGCCATGCCGAACGGCGCGGCATTCAGGAAGCGCGCCAGCTCGCCGTTCTTCCGCAGAGCGCCGCTCTCGGCGCCGAGGCGCGAACGCCGCTGGAGCACCAGCAGGTGCACGCTTTCCCTGAGTGTCGGATCGGCCGGCGACACTGCAATGATCTCGATCGGCACGGACACGCCGGGACTCGGGACCAATTCCGTCTCGATGCTGACCCACTGACCTCCTGAGGTTGCCACGGCCGAACGAATCGCGGCTTCCGCGCCCGGCGAGAAGAGGTTCGTTACGGTCAGATCCTGCACGCCGCCCGTTGCTGGATCGCGATGGATCCAATCGGCGATCGTCCGGTTGATCTCCGTGATGCG
>JAEZAW010000182.1 GCA_023430315.1 Pseudomonadota bacterium
CGGCATTGACCGCCGGGATCTCCTTCAGCGCCTGGATGCACGCCTTCACGAAGAAGCTCATGAAGCCGAGCTTCACGCCGTGGCGCTTCTCGAACAGATCCTTGTACTGGTTGCGCATGGCCATGACCGCGCTCATGTCCACGTCGTTGAACGTGGTGAGCATGGCCGCGGTGTTCTGCGCATCCTTGAGACGGCGCGCGATGGTCTGGCGCAGGCGCGTCATGCGCACGCGCTCCTCACGGGCCTCGTCATTGGCACCGGAGGGAAGCCGCATCTGCTGCGGCGCGACCGCCGGTACGGACGGGGCATAGGCGACGGTCGTCGTGGCCGCAGCCGCAGGCGCCGGCTGTGACTTCGGCTTGGCCTCCGCGACGAGGACATCCTCTTTGAGGACTTGCCCGCGCTTTCCCGACCCCGCGACATCACTCTCGGAGAGGCCCTTCTCCTTCATGAGCTTGCCGGCGGCCGGTGATGGCGACATGGCAGGCCCCGATGAAGCGGGAGCGGCCTTCGGCGCAGCCTTGGCTTCGGCTTTGGGGGCCTCGGCTTTCGGAGTTGCAGCAGGGGCGGCTGCCTTGGCAGCGGGAGCACCGCCTTCGTTGAGACGCCCGATCACCGTGCCGACGGCGACGGTTGCGCCTTCGTCCACGGCAAGCTCGGCGAGCACGCCATTGGCCGGAGCCGAAACCTCGACCGTGACCTTGTCCGTTTCGAGCTCGCATAGCGGCTCATCGACGGCAACCGCTTCGCCCGCCTTCTTGAACCACTTGGCCAGCGTCGCCTCGGTCACGGATTCGCCGAGCGTCGGCACCTTGATATCGATCGCCATCTCATTTGCCTCTTGCTGCGCGGACCGCGGATCAGCCACGCGCGCGTCATTCCTGCTTCCTGTTCACGCGCTCTTGTTACGCCGAGAGCGCCTGATCAACCACCGACTTCTGCTCTTCGGCGTGCTTCTTGGCGAGGCCCGTCGCGGTCGCCGCCGAAGCAGGCCGCCCGGCATAACGTGCGCGCGGATGCTTCGCGCCGACCTGCTCGAGCACCCACTCGAGGTTCGGCTCCATGAACGACCACGCGCCCATGTTCTTCGGCTCTTCCTGCGCCCAGACCATCTCGGCCTTCGGGAAGCGGGTGAGCTCATTCATGAGTGCCTTCGCCGGGAACGGGTAGAACTGCTCGACGCGCAGCAGATAGACGTCGTTGATGCCGGCAGCCTCGCGCGCCTCGTAGAGGTCGTAGTAGACCTTGCCCGAGCACATCACGACGCGGCGGATCTTCTCGTCGGCGACGAGCTTGATCTTCTCGCCCTCCCGGCACTGCGCATCGTCCCAGAGCACGCGATGGAACGTCGTGCCCGGCCCCATCTCGTCGAGACGCGAGGTGACGCGCTTGTGCCGGAGCAGCGACTTCGGCGTCATCAGGATCAGCGGCTTACGGAACTTGCGCTTCATCTGGCGACGCAGGATGTGGAAGTAGTTGGCTGGCGTCGAGCAGTTCGCGACCTGCCAGTTGTCCTCGGCGCACATCTGCAGATAGCGCTCCAGGCGGGCCGAAGAATGCTCCGGCCCCTGTCCCTCATAGCCGTGCGGCAGGAGGCAGACGAGACCCGACATGCGCAGCCACTTCCTCTCGCCCGAGGAAAGGAACTGATCGAACACGACCTGCGCGCCGTTCGCGAAGTCGCCGAACTGCCCTTCCCACATGACGAGCGCCATGGGCTCGGCGAGCGTGTAGCCGTACTCGAAACCGAGAACGGCCTCCTCCGAGAGCATCGAGTTGATGACTTCGAAGCGGGCCTGGTCCGGCGAGACGTACTTGAGCGGCGTGTAGCGGCGCTCGCTCTCCTGGTCGATCAGCACGGAATGGCGCTGCGAGAACGTGCCGCGCTCGACATCCTGACCTGACAGGCGAACCGGAAAGCGCTCCTTGAGCAGCGTGCCGAAAGCCAGATGCTCGGCCATGGCCCAGTCGATGCCTTCGCCGGTCTCGACCATCTCGCGGCGGCGGTCGAGCAGGCGCTGGATGGTCTTATGGGCGTTGAAATCCTGCGGAACGCTCGTGATGCGACGGCCGACATCGCGTAGCACATCGAGCTCGACGCCAGTGTTGCCGCGCCGCGCTTCGTCCTCGGCGAAGCCGATGTCAGCCCAACGCCCATCGAGCCAGTCGGCTTTGTTCGGCTTGTAGGCCTCCGCGGCGGCCATCTCCTCATCGAGGCGTGTGCGATTTTGCTGCCGGAGCGCTGCCTCCTCCTCGGCCGTGACAACGCCCTCCTCGATGAGCTGCTTCGCATAGATCTGCGATGTCGTCGCATGAGAGCGGATCTTCCGGTACATGAGCGGCTGCGTGAATGCCGGCTCGTCCGACTCGTTGTGCCCGTAGCGGCGATAGCAGACCATGTCGATGACGACGGGCTTCTGGAAGCGCTGGCGGAACTCCGTCGCGATCTTGGCGACGTGCACCACGGCTTCCGGGTTGTCGCCGTTGACGTGGAAGATCGGCGCCTCGACGATCTTGGCGACGTCGGTGCAGTAGGGCGACGAGCGCGAGTAGCGTGGGTTCGTCGTGAAGCCGATCTGGTTGTTGATGACGAAGTGGATCGAGCCGCCCGTGCGGTGCCCTTTGAGCCCCGAGAGGCCGAAGCACTCGGCGACGACACCCTGGCCGGCGAAGGCCGCATCACCGTGGATGAGCAGCGGCAGCACCGCGCCCCGCTCACCGGGCTTGCATCCGTGCTGGTCCTGCTTGGCGCGTACCTTGCCGAGCACCACTGGGTCGACGATCTCGAGATGCGACGGGTTCGCCGTCAGCGACAGATGCACCTTGTTCTGGTCGAACTCGCGGTCGGAGGAGGCGCCGAGGTGGTACTTCACGTCGCCGGAGCCTTCGACATCGTCGGGCTTGTAGGAACCACCCTTGAACTCGTTGAAGATCGCGCGGAGTGGCTTGCTCAGAACACTTGCAAGCACATTGAGACGGCCGCGATGGGCCATGCCAAACACAATCTCCTTCACGCCGAGCTGGCCGCCGCGCTTGATGATCTGCTCGAGGGCGGGGATCATGGCTTCGCCGCCGTTCAGGCCGAAGCGCTTGGTACCCGTATACTTGACGTCGGCGAAGGTCTCGAAGGACTCAGACTCGATCAACTTGTTGAGGATCGCGCGCTTGCCTTCGTTCGTGAAGGTGATGTCCTTGTCCTGGCCCTCGATACGCTCCTGCAGCCATGCCTTCTGCTGCGGGCTCGTGATGTGCATGAACTCGACGCCGATGTGCCGGCAGTAAGTCCGCCGCAGGATGCGCAGGATCTGGCGCATGGTCGCGGTTTCGAGGCCGAGCACCTTGTCGATGAAGATCGGGCGATCGAGATCGGCCTCGGTGAAACCGTAGGTCTCGGGGCGCAGCTCCTTGTGGATCTTGCGCTCGGTAATGCCGAGGGGATCGAGATCGGCGGCGAGATGGCCCATGACGCGATAGGCGCGGATGAGCATCAGCGCGCGGAGGCTGTCCTGCGTCGCACGATAGGAGGCGGCGGGTGACAGCTCGTAGCCCAGAGACTGCGCCCGCTGGCCGATCTTGGCACTCACCTCGCGCTCGGCGGCGCCGTAGTCGGCGGTCAGTGCTGCGACCAGCTCACCCGAAGCACCGGATGAAGGCGCCTGCAGCTCATCCAGAGTCCGGCCCCAGGAAGGTCCACCATTGCCGTTGCCCTCGCCGTTGCGCGCCTGCTCCTCCTGGAGGCTCTGGAAGAAGAGCCGCCACTGGTCGCTGACCGAGCCCGGATTGCGCTCGTACTGGGCCTGCATCTCTTCGATGTAGGCGGCATTCACGCCATTCAAAAAGGAAGTGAGGGCAAAGGCTTGGTTGGATTCCTGGCGAGACATCTGCGTTTTCGTCCTGTTGTGGCCTCGTGTGCCGGACGCGCAAGCAGCGCCGGTCCGCGGCGCATCCGGCTGAAGATTGCGGCGTTCCTTAGACCATATCCGACCACGTGAGTAGTCATTACATCGGTTCACCCAACGCGAGATGCAATGGGCGGGCGTGCCGCGATTCCATCAAAGACACCAGAGATTACTGATCAGGCGTGACGTTTTGGTGCACGTTCTTCAGGCGTTGGCAACGGCATCGATGTCCGCCGCAACGAAGCGGAAACGAGCGAAACGCAGAAACGCTGACAAATCGTCAAGCGTGCCGGGCAAGTGCCCGGCGACGCTCAGCCTTTGGCCGCCGCGAGCAGCGTCGTCCCAAGGCTCGCCGGACTGTCGGCGACGGCGATGCCAGCCGAACGCATGGCCTCGAATTTGTCTTCTGCCTTGCCCTTGCCGCCCGAGATGATGGCACCGGCGTGTCCCATGCGGCGGCCTGGAGGCGCTGTCGAGCCGGCAATGAAGCCCGCCATGGGCTTCGAGCGCCCCTTGGCGGCCTCGCGGCGAATGAACTCGCACGCATCTTCCTCCGACGAGCCGCCGATCTCGCCGATCATGATGATCGCCTCGGTCTCGGCATCGGAGAGGAACATGTCGAGCACATCGATGAAGTCCGTGCCCTTGACGGGATCGCCGCCGATGCCGACGGCCGTCGACTGGCCAAGCCCGGCATCGCTCGTCTGCTTGACGGCCTCGTATGTCAGCGTGCCGGAGCGCGAGACGATGCCGACGTTACCCTTCTTGAAGATATTGCCGGGCATGATACCGATCTTGCACTGGTTCGGCGTCAGCACGCCGGGACAGTTCGGTCCGATGAGACGCGACCAGCTCCCGGTGAGCGCGCGCTTCACCTTGATCATGTCCATCACCGGAATGCCCTCGGTGATGCAGATGATGAGCGGAAATTCGGCGTCGATGGCCTCCAGAATGGCATCGGCGGCAAAGGGCGGCGGAACGTAGATCGAGGTCGCCGTGGCCCCCGTCGCCTCGCGGGCTGCCTTGACGGTATCGAAGAGTGGCACCTCCGCGAGTTCTGGATCGGGATGCTTTGTGCCGCCGCGGCCGGGCGTCACGCCACCGACGACCTGCGTCCCGTAGGACTTTGCCGCCTTGGTGTGGAAGGTGCCCTGGCTACCCGTAATGCCCTGACAAATGACTTTGGTGCTCTTGTCGACGAGGATGGCCATAAGCAGTTCCCTGGTTGCTCGCCCCCCTTCTCCGACAGATCGCGGGCGCGATCAAGTGCCGCAATGAGCGCAGGAATGCTGCTTTGGGCCTAGGGCAGCCCGCCGGTACGCGGCGAGGGTTGCATGACTGGCCTGTAGAAAACGGCGCACCCCTACCGGGACGAACCGGCTTTCGCCATCTTGTAGCATTACCCGTCCCCGATCGGTGGACGGGCCTGTGGTTCGTCCAGAACGCGAGTGGAGGCAAGCGGGCATGGTCTTGCGTTGCACCGAGGTGCACGCACCCGGCGCTAACAGCGGCGACGGGTCGCCGGATGAACACCGGCAGATTTTCCCTGCCCCTTATCGCGCCCAGATCGCGACGCTCACAGAGTGCGGCCGCAATCTCGAAGACCTCGCCGCCTCCTTCCCGGCACTCCTGTTCGCGCTTGCGACCGACTATGCGACGCCCGAGCGCCGGAGCGACGCGCTCGATGCAATCCTCGCTGGCAAGAAGCTCAAGACCGCCGCGCAGATGCTCGGCTTGCCCTTGTGGCTCCGGCGTCTTCCACCCGCGGCCCTCACCGGGCCGCTTCCGCCCCTGCCGGACGATCCGGAATTCGCGCTCGCCGTCGTGCCGGCGCTGCCTCGACAGCCCGAAGCCATGCTGCCGTGGCTCGACTTCATCAGCTTCACCGACCGCCTTGCCGACCGCGATGTCGCCTTGTGGTTCGCCAAGCACCCGCGCCTGGTGCCACCTGCGGCGCCGACGACGGAGGCACTGTGGATGTTCGCCTGGGCATTCTATGCGAAGCGCCCCGACTCGATCGCCGGGCGCATCCAGCGTCATGCCTGGACAGTGCGCGCCGGCCCGCGCTCGGCGCGCGACGAGACCGCCAACTGGAGAAAACGCATCGAAGGGCTTCTGGCGCTCGGCACCGGCTTCCCGAACACCTGGTTCGCTGACGGCACGGCCATGGGCTACGAGTTCGTCGCGCTGAAGGGCCCCGAGGATCTGTTCGCCGAGTGCGCCTCCATGCGCAATTGTCTCGATCTCTACGCGCTACGTCTCGGGCATATGCGCTCACGCCTCTTCAGCGTGCGCAGTCGCGGCAAGCCGATCGCGACGCTGGAGCTCGGCCTGCGCAATGACGAGGTCGGCGTTCCCTTCATCGTCCAGCTCAGAGGCATCAGCAATCGGCGCGCGTCGCCCGCGGTCTGGCAGGCAGTTCATGCCTGGATGGGCAGCCAGTCGTTCGCGCACCTCGACCGCACACCGCGGCCCAAGCGCATGTCGCTCGTGCTCAGGCGCGAGCTGTGGGCCCCGCTGACGGAAGCAGCAGCCAGCATCGGCATGGCCGACCGCATCGAGCCCCTTACGATCGGTCGCGCGCCCGTACGCCGGAAGTCGACCTCGTCGCCGCGCTGACGCGAAACCCAATCACTTGCCGAGACCGAAAGCCGTTGCGAGCTGACGCAGCGTGCGCGTGCGGATCTCGTAGGACGGCGCGATCGCGACCACGACCACCTCCTCGGCTTTGAACTCGGCTCTGAGATCGGTGATGCGCGTCGCCACCTCGTCGACCGAGCCAATGGTTGCACGCGGGCGCTCGCGCGCCGCGATCGCCGCCTCGCGCTCCGACATCTGGTAGGTGGCCGCTTGTTCGAGGGTCAGGATCGGCTTGTTGATGCCCATGGCCGCCCAGGCCCAGCGGATCAGCATGGCCTTCTCGATGAGCTGGGCTTCCTCGGCGCTGTCGGCGCATAGCGCGATCTTGGCGAGCGCGAGCCGCGGCTCCTGGTTATGGCCCTTGCGGAAGTGCTCGCGGTAGGCGTGTGCGACTTCGACGCCGGAATAGGCGTTGATGAAATGCGCGAAGGCGAAGTGCATGCCGAGATGGGCGGCGAACGAGGCGCCGCCCGTCGACGAGCCGAGCACCCACATCTCGGGCGCCGTCGGCCCGACGGGATTGGCGATCTCGCCATGTAATGGATGGCCGTCCGGCACCGTGCCCTTGAAGATCGCCGACAGCTCCATGAGCTGGCGCACGAAACCTTCCTCGCTGTCGATGGGCTTACCGTCGAACAGCACGCGAGCCGTGCGCGGGTGACCGCCGGGCGCACGCCCGAGCCCGAGATCGATGCGGCCGGGATAGAGCGCCTCGAGCATCTTGAACTGCTCGGCGATCTTGAAGCTCGCATAGTAGGGCAGCATGATGCCGCCCGTGCCGATGCGAATGCGCTCGGTCTCGGCGCCGAGGCGTGCGAGCAGGATCTCCGGGCTCGCGTCCGCAAGACCGAGGAGACCGTGATGCTCCGCGAGCCAGTAGCGATGATAGCCGAGCTGGTCCGCAAGACGCGCAAGCTCGATCGTCGATCTAATGGCCTCGGCGGGTGTCGCGCCGCCGATGATCGGCGACTGGTCGAGCACCGAGATTGGGAAGTCGGCCATCAGGCTTTAGCCGGCTTCTTGGTGTACTCCTCGACCGGGCCGCCCGCTTCCTTCCAGCCCTTGAAGCCGCCGAGAATATGCGCGACCGGTTTCAGCCCCATATCCTGCACCGCCTTGGTGGCAAGTGCCGAGCGCAAGGCGCCCGCACAGAAGAAGACGAATTTCTTGTCCTCACCGAAGATGGGCTTGAAGTAGGGGCTCGCCGGATCGATCCAGAACTCGAGCATGCCGCGCGTCGCGTGGAGTGCGCCGGGTACCTTGCCGTCGCGCTCGAGTTCGCGTGGATCGCGGATATCGACGAGAACGATATCCGGATTGCCATGCAGCTTGATGGCCTCCTCGGGCGGGATCTCCTCGATCTCGCTCTTGGCCTCCTTGACCATCGTCATGACGCTCTTGGTGATGTTCTGGGCCATCTCGCGGCTCCTCGCTGAATGCGTTCACGTGCGTGTTGGATGGACGATGGCATTGCCTGTCGATGACGGCAAGTGCGCTGTCCTGCGCGTGCGGCCGCTCACCCATGCCCTTGACGTCGTGTTGCATGAAGGCTTAACACGCGAAGTGGTTGATGGAGATGCCGGATGAGCACCGCCTACGACAGCAGCAACATCTTCGCCAAGATCATTCGCGGCGAACTGCCAGCGCACAAGGTCTACGAGGACGCCGACACGCTCGCGTTCATGGACATCATGCCTCGTTCGCGGGGGCATACGCTGGTGATCCCGAAGACGCCGGCGCGCAACATTCTCGATGCGAGCCCGGCTCAGCTCGCAGCGTGCATAGCAACGGCGCAGAAGCTCGGCCGCGCATCGCTGAAAGCCTTCGATGCAGATGGTATTACGATCCAGCAATTCAATGAGCAGGCTGGCGGCCAGGTCGTGTTCCACCTCCACTTTCACGTGCTGCCACGCTGGAACAGCCAGAAGCTGCAGCCGCATACGGGCCAGATGGAGAAGACGGAAGTGCTCGCCGCCAACGCCGAGAAGCTGCGTCAGGTGCTGACCACTTAGCGCGCCGCCGTCATCGCCACGCCATGTGCTCCCTGCGCCGAACGCAGGAAAGCTTGCGCCGCATAGATACCGAGCACGCCGACCGCCACGCCTGCGATGACGTCCACGAGGTGGTGCCCGCCGTGGATAATCGTGCTCGGCAGAACCAGAAGATTGAGCGCCAGCGCCCAGGGCCAGACCTTGGGAAGTGAGCGCGTCGCATACGCGAGCTGCACGGCCATTACGGTGTGGAAGGACGGCGCTGCGATCAAGCCGAGGGCGTCCTTCGGTGAAATAATCCGAGGTCCTTCCGTGGCGAGGCGGCGAAGCTGATTGCCGTATCCCGATCCGACGAGGGGGCGGACCTGCGCTTCGACTGCCGCACCGAGTTCATAAATCACGGAGGTTCCAAACGACGGGAAGAGCGCCCACACCGCAATCGTCACGAGCGATGAGATCACCGACGCGAGCATGAAGACATGCAGCTCATGCGTGCGGCCCGTGAAGCCGAGGACGAGAATGAGCAGCGGGTACTGCGGCAGCCAGGACATGTAAGCGATGTACATGACCTGGCTCAGCCACGGGATGTTCGCGACGAGCGCCATGGCATCCGGCCAGTGAAAGCCGAGCATGGCATCTATGCTCACCAGCCACGGATCGATCGGCGTGCGCCAGACCGGCAGGAGCTGGTACGTGAAGGCCGATGCGACCGGCGAGAACATCAGAAAGCATCCGGCTGAAACGAGTGTGCTCGCCAAGAGCGGATTGCGATCCGCCGCCCGGTAATACACGCCGATCAGCAGGAGAGGGCCTGCGCACGCTAGGATGAAGCCGTAGTTGAGCCAATCCACGGCCGTGCCCCGATATCCGATGACCGCGGAGCTCGCCATGACGAGCGCCAGCATGGACGCGAACATGAAGCGCTCCGCCGGCATCAACAGCGGGGTGGCAAGGAACTTTTTACCAAGCTGCATCACGGCTCCCTCGGCATCCGAGACCGCACCGTACCGGCATCCAGTTGCAAATCCGTTAGCCGAGGGCCGATCCCGTCATACGCGGAGCGCGTGCAGCGCGAGGAGTGCAAGCGTGCCGAAGACAACGCCGGCACCTAGGTTCTTGCGGAAGGCAAAGAAGGCCGCGATCCCGACGGCGGCAGCGCCGTAGCGCGTTGGGGAGCTGAGCATCGCCATTGCACCGGTCGGGAACACGACGATGCGCGCAACGAGCCCTGCAACGATCGCCGAAGATACGGCGCGCACCCAGATGAACACCTCGCTTTGCGGATCAAGATCGCGCCCGATCAGCGCGCCGGCCCAACGCCAGGGTTCGCTCGCGAGAAAGCCCGCAATGAAGAACGGCAGATAGCCGCCCCAGAGATTCCAAACACCTGGAAGGCCGCTCATGCCCGTCCCCATCGTCCGAGCAGCCAGGCGATCGTGCCGCCGGCAAGGCCCGTGACGAGCAAATCGAAGCCCGGCACCCAGAGGTAGGCGAATGGCGCGATGACGACGCCGGCAACGATCGCGAACAGGTCGGTGCGCGCGCGTGCGGTCTCGATCATCGCAAGGAGAAAAGTAAGCGGCATTGTGAAGAGCAGCGCGGCCGCCATCCATTGCGGCAACACGCCGGCAGCCAGATAGCCGAGCGCTGTCGACACGAGCGTACCTGCGAGAATGCCGACGCCAATTCCCAGATAGTAGACGAGCCGCACCTCCGCCGGAATGTTCGGCAACCGGCGCAGCCCTTCGATCCACACCGTCACAGCGACGAAGTGCACGACTAGAAGCTCATGCCAGCGCGGTCCACCGTGACCTTTGATCCATGGCATGAGGACGACGGTCATCGGCAGAAATCGCGCCGCCGTGAGACTGACCGCGAACGCCGCAGCAGCCAGCGAAGCCCCACGCGCTGCATGATCGGCAAGCAGGACTTGCGCGGGCAACGCCTGAAGGAAAATCGGCAGCGCGAGCGTCTGGCCTAGCGTCAGTCCGGCCTCTCGTGCGAAGGCGCCATAGCCGAGAATGCCCGCGTAGAGCACGAGCGCCGGCACGCCGAACATGGCGAGCGCACCGCGCCAGAAAGCACGCATCCGCGTCATAGGCTCGGGTGGGTCTAAGGGTTCGGTCATTGCTGTCCGACTGAATGGCGCGCTGGCCCTGAGCCCAAACACGAAAATGCCCGCCTCATCGGCGGGCATTTCCTTCTCTACGTCGCTCGACGCGACGTCTCAATCGTCTTTGCGCCGCCGTGGTACGCTCGGCACGGCACCCGAAGGCTTCTTCGGACCGGAGAGCGAGCGCTTCGGCCCTGCGCCGACCAGCGCATCAGCCGGCGGATCGTCGTCGACGACGTCATCGTCGTCGTCATCCTCGTCGGCCTTTGCCTTGGCCTGCTTGGCAGCGGGATCGGCCGGCAGGTACTCGAAGGCGAGCTTCGCGTCCTCGCCCGCGCCCTCGGTGGTGATCTTGACGATCCCGCCGTGCTCGAGCTTGCCGAACAGAAGCTCCTCGGCGAGCGGCTTCTTGATGTACTCCTGGATGACGCGCGCCATGGGCCGGGCGCCGAACTTCTCGTCGTAGCCCTTGGTGACCAGCCACTTGGTGGCGCCTTCGCCGAGTTCGATCGTCACGCCGCGGTCGGCAAGCTGCGCCTCGAGCTGGAAGACAAACTTCTCGACGACCTTGGTGATGACGTCCTCGGGCAGCCCGCTGAACGCCACGACGGCATCGAGCCGGTTGCGGAACTCCGGCGTGAACAGCCGGTTGATCGCTTCCGTATCGTCACCTTCGCGCTTCGAGCGGTTGAAGCCGATCGCCGCCTTGGCCATGTCGGACGCACCCGCATTCGTCGTCATGATGAGGATGACGTTGCGGAAATCGACCTGCTTGCCGTTGTGGTCGGTCAGCTTGCCGTGGTCCATGACCTGCAGAAGGATGTTGAACAGATCCGGATGCGCCTTCTCGATCTCGTCGAGCAGGAGCACGCTGTGCGGATGCTGATCGATCCCGTCGGTCAGCAGACCGCCCTGATCGAAGCCGACATAGCCCGGAGGCGCACCGATCAGGCGCGAGACCGTATGCTTCTCCATGTATTCGGACATGTCGAAGCGCAGGAGCTCGATACCCATGAGGTTCGCGAGCTGCTTGGCGACCTCGGTCTTGCCGACGCCGGTCGGGCCCGAGAACAGGTAGGAGCCGATCGGCTTCTCCGGCTCGCGCCGGCCCGCGCGGGCGAGCTTGATCGCGCTCGAGAGCGCCTCGATAGCCTTGTCCTGACCGAAGACGACGCGCTTCAGGTCCTTCTCGAGGTTCGACATGACCTCGGCGTCGGACTTCGACACGGTCTTCGGCGGGATGCGCGCCATCGTGGCGATCGTCGCCTCGATCTCAGGAACGCCGATCTTCTTCTTGCGCTTGCCTTCCTCGACGAGCATCTGGCTGGCGCCGGTCTCGTCGATGACGTCGATGGCCTTGTCCGGCAGCTTGCGGTCGTGGATGTACTTCGCCGACAGCTCCACCGCGGCTTTGATCGCGCCGCGCGTGTACTTGAGCTTGTGGAAGTTCTCGAAGTAAGGCTTCAGGCCCTTGAGGATCTCAATCGTATCCTCGACGGTCGGCTCCTTGACGTCGATTTTCTGGAAGCGGCGGACGAGCGCGCGATCCTTCTCGAAGTGCTGGCGATACTCCTTGTAGGTCGTCGAGCCGATGCAGCGCACCGCACCCGACTGAAGGGCGGGCTTCAGCAGGTTCGACGCATCCATCGCGCCGCCCGACGTCGCGCCGGCGCCGATCACGGTGTGGATCTCGTCGATGAAGAGGATCGCGCCCGGATAGGCTTCGACCTCCTTCATGACGGCCTTGAGCCGCTCCTCGAAGTCGCCGCGATAGCGCGTGCCGGCGAGCAGCGCGCCCATATCGAGCGAGAAGATCGTGGCATCGCGCAGAACCTCGGGAACCTCACCGCGAATGATCTTGCGCGCGAGGCCTTCTGCAATGGCCGTCTTGCCGACGCCGGGATCGCCGACGAACAGCGGATTGTTCTTCTGGCGCCGGCAAAGCACCTGGATCGTGCGCAGCACCTCAGGCAGGCGCCCGATGAGCGGGTCGATCTTGCCGTCGCGCGCCTTCTTGTTGAGGTTCACGCAGTACGTGTTGAGCGCATCCGCACCGGCCTTCTTGTCGCCGGTCGCACCTTCCGTACCGCCTTCCTCGTCGACGCCACGCACCTGACGCGGCTCGTTCATGCCCGGCCGCTTGGCGATGCCGTGGCTGATGTACTGGACAGCGTCGAAGCGCGTCATCTCCTGCTCTTGCAGGAAGAACGCGGCATGGCTCTCGCGCTCGGCGAAGAGCGCGACCAGAACCTGCGCGCCCGTCACCTCCTCGCGGCTCGAGGACTGGACGTGCACGACCGCGCGATGAATGACGCGCTGGAAGGCGGTCGTCGGCGCGGCCTCGACGGTATTCTTCGACACGTGCATGTCGAGCTCCTCGTCGAGGAACTCGGTCACGCGGCGGCGGATCTTCTCGATGTCGACGTTGCACGCGCGCATGACGCCGGCGGCGTCGCTGTCATCCAGCAGCGCGAGCAGCAGGTGCTCGAGGGTTGCATACTCATGCGACCGCTCGTTGGCATATTCGAGCGCGCGGTGGAGTGCCTGTTCCAGGCTTTGCGAGAAGGATGGCAAGGGAGTCCTATTCCTTTTCCATAGTGCACTGCAACGGATGCTGGTGCTGGCGTGCGAAGTCCATCACCTGGGCAACCTTCGTCTCAGCGATCTCGTACGTGTACACCCCACATATGCCGACACCTTTATGGTGAACGTGCAGCATGATCCGGGTGGCATCTTCCCGCCCCTTGTTGAAGAAACGCTCAAGCACATGCACGACGAACTCCATCGGCGTGTAGTCGTCGTTCAGCAGCAGCACCTTGTAGAGGCTCGGCCGCTTGGTCTTGGGGCGGGTCTTGGTGACGAGGCCAGTCTTGCCTTCTCCGTCGCCGCCTTCACCGTCCGCTCCGTTTCCGTTCTTTCCCGCCATTGTAAGTTCAGATCGATCCAGCATTCCCGAGCCCCAGCGCGTCTCAGGTCGAAAGCCCCAATCGGCTGCATCGCGGCTCAAGCCGCACATTTCCTGCTGAGCGCATTCTAAGGGAAGCGCGCGCGGGACTGCAATTCGTTCGATGGTGAAAGCCTGCCTGTGCATCACGTCTTCGCGATCTGGCAGGTGGCGCGGGACCCCAGCCTCGTTCGCCCAAGCATATCTGGTGTCGCCACCCGCCAAAATAAAGGCCACCCTGCCGTGCATCGCGCACACCGCTCACTGAACGGGAAAACGCCTGCCCGCGCCGAAAATCCGGTCAACTCGCATGGCAACGGGCTTTACGTTCTCGTAGTGACGCGATTCGCCTGCCTGAAGGTGACGCTCTTGACCGGCGCGCCCGGATGGCATTCTGATCGTGCCAGAGCATCTCGGACTGCCCTTCGAACCCCGGAACCATTCCAATGAAATATGTGATCGACCCGCCGCGCCAGGCGGCGCTCCCCATCCGCGGCTCTCCCGAACTGTTCCCCGTGCACCGCATTTACTGCATCGGCCGCAACTGCGCCGAGCACGCGCGCGAGATGGGCCATGACCCGAACAAGGAGCCGCCTTTCTTCTTTCAGAAGAACCCCGACAACCTGAGGACGGACGGCAAGTTTCCCTATCCGCCGGGAACTTCGGACGTTCACTTCGAGATCGAGATGATCGTGGCACTGAAGTCCGGCGGCAAGGACATCAAGGTCGAGGATGCGATGTCCCACGTCTGGGGCTACGGCATCGGCCTTGACATGACTCGGCGCGATCTCCAGGGCGAAGCCAAGAAATTGGGGCGTCCGTGGGAGATCGGCAAGGCCTTCGAGCATTCCGCGCCTGCAACGGCGCTGATCCCGGCTTCGGAGATCGGCCATCCGACCACCGGCGCCATCTGGCTCGATGTGAACGGCAAGCGCCGTCAGGCGGGCGACCTCAACCAGATGATCTGGGATATTCCCGGTCAGATCGCCTACATCTCGACGCTCTTCGAGCTCAAGGCAGGCGATGTCATCATGACCGGTACGCCCTCGGGCGTCGGCGCGATCGTCAAAGGTGACAAGCTGCACGGGCACGTGGACGGCGTCGGCGATCTCCTGGTCGAGGTCGTCTAGGCTCGTCTGGAGCACTAGTTCCCCGAGACGTTTCACCCTCCGGCGTGTACCTGCTACAAGGGACGCCAACTGAAAATCGCACCCCTCGAGTGCGCCGGAGGAATGCGTCCATGTCCACGCCGAGTATTCCGAAAACGCAGCGACGCGTCGTCCTCGCGAACCGCCCTGCGGGCGAGCCCTCGGGTCAGGATTTCCGCGTCGAGGAAGCGCCCGTGCCGGAGCCCGGTCCGGGCCAAATCCTCGTCCGCGCCATCTATCTTTCGCTCGATCCCTACATGCGCGGGCGCATGCGCGACGTGGTCTCCTACGCCCCGGTCGTCCAGATCGGCGAGGTCATGCCGGGCGGCATCGTCGGCGAAGTCGTGAAGTCGAACAGCCCGAACTACAAGGTTGGCGATATCGTCGAGGAGCGTCTCGGCTGGCAGGAGTACGGCGTCAGCAGCGGCGGTGCGCGCAAGATCGATCCGTCGGTTGCGCCGATCTCGACCGCGAACGGCATATTGGGAATGCCCGGGCTCACAGCCTATTTCGGTCTCTTCGAGGTCGGCCAGCCAAAGCCCGGCGACACGGTGGTCGTGTCAGCGGCATCCGGCGCTGTCGGACAGGTCGTGGGGCAGCTCGCCAAGCTCGCGGGCTGCCGTGCGGTCGGCATTGCCGGCGGGCCAAAGAAGTGCGCCTTCGTCACGAAGGAGCTCGGCTTCGACGCGTGCGTCGACTACAAGGCCGGCGGCGACCTGACGGCGGCCGTGAAAGCCGCTTGCCCGGATGGCGTGGACGTTTATTTCGACAATGTCGGTGGGCCCGTAACTGACGCCGTCATCGCCAACATCAATTTCTGGGCGCGCGTCGCCATCTGCGGCTCCATCTCGCAGTACAATTCCGACACCGCCGAGATGGGTCCCCGCACGCCGGGCTTCTTCGTCGGACGTCGCGTGACCTCACGTGGCTTCATCGTATCTGACTTCCTGACGCGCTTTCCATTTGCAATGGCACGGCTCGGGAAATGGGTGCGCGCGGGCAAGCTCAAGTACCGCGAGGATATCGTCGACGGCGGCATTGCCAAGGCCCCCGAGGCCTTCATCGGCCTGCTCAGAGGCGACAACTTCGGCAAGCTCCAGGTGCGCGTCGGACCTGAGCCCGCAGGATTTCCAAAGCACTGAACTGCGAGGGTAGCACGGGGGCTGCAGCATGACTGCTCTGCAAAAGCCTGAGATCCTCGCGATCGGCGAGCCCATGATCGAATTCAACCAATCGGGGGGCGCGGGCTCGCGCAACTACCTGCAAGGTTTCGGCGGCGATACGTCCAACTTCGCCATCGCTGCCGCGCGGCAAGGCGCCAGGGCTGCCTATTTCACGCGCCTCGGCGACGACATCTACGGCCAATTGCTGCGCGACCTCTGGGCGCGCGAGGGCGTCGATGCGAGCGCCGTCGAGAGCGATCCCGATGCCTTCACCGGCATCTATTTCGTGACGCACGGCGAGACCGGTCACCAATTCTCATTCTTCCGCACGGGCTCTGCCGCAAGCCGCATGCATCCCATCCACCTGCCGCTCGCCATGATCCGCGGCGTCCGCGTGGTGCACGTCTCAGGCATCTCGTTCGCCATCTCGGCAAGTGCTGCCGACACCTGTTATGCGGCCATCGAGGCAGCGCGAGCCGCCGGCGTGATGGTCTCGTTCGATACGAACCTGCGCCTGCGCCTCTGGTCGAAGGATCGCGCGCGCGGCGTCATGACCGACGTGATCGGCCTCGCCGACATCTGCCTGCCGAGCTACGACGACATCGTTGTCATCACTGGGCTCACCGATCCCGAGAAGCTCGTCGACTTCTGCCTCCAACGCGGCGCTCGCATCGTCGCCCTCAAGCTCGGCGCGGACGGTGCGATCATCGCCGACCACACGCAGCGCATCCGCATCGGTCCGCATCGCTGCAATGCGGTCGATGCCACCGGCGCCGGCGATGTCTTCGGCGGTGCCTTCATCGCGCGCCTTCTCGCAGGCGATGATCTCGCTGCCGCCGGCCTCTACGCATCGGTTGCCGCCGCGCTCTCGACGGAAGGATATGGCGCTGTCGAGCCGATACCAACGGCCGAGAAAGTTCGCCGTGCTCTGATGGGAACCTAGTGTGATGATCAAGAAATTCGCCAGATCTCGCGGCTCGGCACAGAGCGAATTTCTCGATCTGAATTCACACTAGAGAGTTTATGTTTCTAGTGTCCCTTTTGATTCCGAAGTTCGCTCGGGACACCAGCATCGAGGTTAAGCGAACTTCGGAATCGGGACACTAGCCATGACCGCACTCAAGCCCGACGCACCCGGCTGGCGCGAACAGGCCATCATCCCGGTCCTGACAGTGCGCAAGGCCGCGAACGCCGCCCGCACGGCTACGGTGCTTGCGGAAGCAGGCCTCAAGTTCATCGAGGTGACATTGCGCACACCGGAGTCGCTCGCGGCGATCCGCGCCATGGCGGCCGCCAACACGGGCGCGATCATCGGTGCGGGCAGTATCCGCTCGCCCCGCGACATCGATGATGCGGTTGCCGCGGGCGCCCAATTCCTGGTCTCGCCCGGACAGACCGACACTTTGCTGAAGGCAGGCCTCGCGGCACCCGTTCCCTTCATTCCGGCCGCGGCCACGCCCGCGGAGATGATGCGCGCCATGGAGGCGGGCTTCCCCGTCGTAAAGTTCTTCCCCGCCGAGGCCTCGGGCGGCATCAAGGCGCTGAGTGCGATGCTGGCGCCGCTGCATGATCTGGCCGTCATGCCGACCGGCGGCATCAC
>JAEZAW010000205.1 GCA_023430315.1 Pseudomonadota bacterium
GCGCCAAGAAATTCTGAGGGGAAAGTTCATGGCCAAGGCATCAGAAGCAAAATCAGCGCCGAAGTTCGACCTCGACCGCAGCGTGGCGGTCCCCCAGCTCATCGGCGAGCAGAAGGACTTCCTCTTCATCGGCGGACTGGCGGGCACCGCCAAGGATCTCGCCTCGATCACGAAGGATGGATCCAATTACTACGGTATGGCCGGCGCGATGGGCGCCGCCGTATCCATGGGTCTCGGGCTTGCGCTCGCGCGTCCCGACAAGAAAGTCATCGTCGCGACCGGAGATGGCGAGCTGCTAATGAACGTCGGCTCGCTCGCGACGGCGAGCATCCTCAACCCGCCGAACCTGCGCATTCTGTGCGTCGATAACGGCCACTACGGTGAGACGGGCTATCAGAAGAGCCACACGAGCCTCGGCGTGGACCTCGAGCAGATGGCGATCGGCGCCGGCATCAAGTCGACGATGACCGTCGAGAGCCAGGATCAGATCGCGGCCGGCGCGCGGATGCTGCGTGAGAGCAACGGCACATGCTTCGTGCTGCTCCGCGTGAAGCCCGAGGATGGCCCGAAGTACAAGCGCGATATGGATCCCGCATCCACGAGGGTGCGCTTCCTGCTCGGCATGAAAGGCTAACGCGGAGGACGGTCCCGCGATGGTATCTCCAGCGGATCTCAGAGCCTACTACGCCCGTCTGGTCGCTGGAAAAGCCGGTACGAACGACCAAAAGCTTATCGAGGCGTTCGCGACAATCGAGCGCGAACGCTTCGTCGGGCCTGGGCCGTGGAAGGTGACTGACTTCGCCGGCGGTTATATCGACACGCCGTCCGATGATCTTGCGTATCTCTATCAGGATGTTGTCGTGGCGCTCATTCCCGAGCGCCGGCTCAACAATGGCGAGCCGCAACTCCATGCCCGTTGTCTCGCAGCGCTGCAGATCAAAAGCGGCGAGACGGCTGTGCACATCGGCAGTGGTACCGGCTACTACACAGCCATTGTTGCCCATCTCGTTGGCCCGACCGGCACCGTTATTGCCTATGAGATCGTCCCCGAGTTGGCCGCGAAGGCAGCAACCAATCTCGCGCCTTGGCCCAATGTCTCTGTCGAAGCCAAGTCGGCGACCGCGGACAGTCTCCCAGCCTGCGATATCGTGTATGTCAGTGCCGGCGCGACGCGACCACCCGACGCCTGGCTCGATGCTTTGCGCCTCGGCGGCCGACTCCTGTTTCCGCTGACGCCGAATGTCGGCTTGGGCGCGATGCTTCTCGTCACGCGGACGACGGCGAATGACTTCGACGCCCGATTCGTGCAGCCTGCGACGTTCATTTATTGCGAAGGTGCGCGCGACAGCGGCGAAGGAGACGAACTCGCCAAAGCTTTCGCTCTCGGCACCTGGCGTCAGGTCAAATCCCTGCGCAGAGGCACGCCTCCCGATGAGTCGTGCTGGTATGCCGGCGAGGGATGGTGGCTTTCGACGCGATCGAATGCCGCTTGACGCCGGCTACTCCGGCCGGGCGTGGACACTGAGCTCGGCAAGAGCGCGTGTGTAGACGTCCCGCTTAAAGGGCACGATCAGATCGACGAGTTCGCCGACGTCCGCCCAGCGCCAGTCGTCGAATTCCTGCGCGTGACCGGCCTTGGGAATGATGTCGATCTCGCTCTCATCGCCGTGGAAGCGCACCGCGAACCAGACCTGCTTCTGGCCGCGATATTTTCCGCCCCACGTCACCGGCTGGAGCTCTTTCGGAAGGTCGTACGTCAGCCAGTCGTGCGTGCGGCCGAGGACTGAGACCGTGCACATGCCGGTCTCCTCGCACAGCTCGCGCAGAGCAGCGGCTTCGGCATCCTCGCCCTCGTCGATGCCGCCCTGAGGCATCTGCCACCAGCGTTCGAAGGAACCGCCGCTCTCCTTTCCGGCGCGACCGATCACGCGGCGACCGACCCACACGAGGCCCGCGCGATTCACCGCCATGATGCCGACGCAGGGGCGATAGCCGAGAGCTGAGGCGTTCATATTGTCACCGCGCGGAGGTTCGTTGCGCACGACCATACCACTGCCGGCTCACGACCTCACGCTCCCATTCGCGGCAAATAACTACGTGCGGCCGAACATGGGCGTGGCGTCCTTGCCCTAGACCGCCGCCTTCGGATGCCGCGGACGCCAGGTGCCGCGATCGACGCTCGCGAGAAAGCGCTCGATGAGGAGGTGCAGGAGCGCGGGCTCCTCGAGCGTGAGCGCATGCCCGGTGCCCGGCAGCAT
This sequence comes from Pseudomonadota bacterium, assembly GCA_023430315.1. GTDB lineage: Bacteria > Pseudomonadota > Alphaproteobacteria > Rhizobiales > Hyphomicrobiaceae. Next base: position 2,259 of record JAEZAW010000205.1, read on the forward strand.
GGCGAGCTGCGCCGACGTCATGATCCGCTTCATGAACAGATTGACGTCGAGACAGGGCTCGTCCTCGTCGCCGACGATCAGCAGCACCGGTGTTTTTACACGGCTCAGCTCGGCCTCTTGCTCGTACAGTGACGGCCGCTTGCCCTGCACATTGCGCAAGACGCGTGCGGAACCCGTCGGCGGATGGGAAGCCAGATTGTCGACCATCTCCTGCCAGCCGATCGGATCCTTCACCTTGAGCTGGATGCGCGTCGCGCTTTCGCCCATGCCCTCGGCATCGATGCGCGTCGACCGCTCCATGACATCGGACGTTGCCTTGGACTCGGCACGAAACTCCGCCTGCGTCGCCAGAAGAGAGCCGGAACCAGCGCCGGTGGGGATCGCCGAGATCAGGCGCTCGGGGGCATGAATGCAGAGCTGCAGGGACGTGAACGCGCCCATGCTGTGGCCAACGACATGCGCCTTCTGGATACCAAGATGGTCGAGCACGGCCAGAGCATCCAGATTGGAGAGCTCCTGGCTGTAGTCCGCATCCTTTTCGGGGACGTCCGAAGGCGGATACCCGCGCGCCGACATCGTGATGCAGCGATAGCCCCGCGAGAAATAGCGGACGAAATCCCGCCAGCTCCGATAGTCGCCCGCATATTCGTGCAGGCACAGGATCGGGGTGCCGCTCCCCACTTCCTCGAAATAGATCTTGGCGCCCCGGGAGACTGTATGCGGCATCGGTTCTGCATCCTTCTGCTTGCGCTCGGCAAACATTAGCAAAGGATCGGATTACCTGAATGCTCGCCGCGCGCAGAGGCGCCCCGCATTTCAATGAGGGGCGGCTCCGTCGGATTCGACTGTCGTTAGGTCAGACGATGCCGTCTGATTTGAGCTTCGCGATCTCCTCGGCCGACTTGCCGAGTGACTTCAGCACGTCGTCCGTATGCTCGCCGAGGACGGGCGGTCCGATCTTGTGCTCGACGGGCGTCGCCGAGAAACGCATGGGGCCGCGGATGAGCGGCACTTTGCCAGCGGTCTTGTGCGGCATCTCGATTTTCATTCCGCGCGCCTGCACCTGCGGATCCTCGAACACTTCCTTGAGATTGTTGATCGGGCCGCAGGGGACGCCGGCTACTTCGAGCGCCTTCACCCATTCGGCCGTCGTCCGCTTCATCATGATCGGCTCGAGCAGCTCGTCGAGCGCGTCGCGGTTTGTCACGCGCGCGGCGTTGGTCGCAAAACGCGGATCCTTCGGCAGGTGATTAGCATCCGCCTCTTGGCAGAGCTTGTTGAACAGGTTGTCGTTGCCGCAGGCGAGGATGATGGCACCGTCCTTCGTCTTCACGGACTGGTAGGGCACGATGTTCGGGTGCGTATTGCCGAGACGGCCCGGAGGTTCGCCGGTCGCGAGGAAGTTGCCGCCTTGGTTGGCGAGGATCGCAACCTGCGTATCGAGCAGGGCCATGTCGATGTGCTGGCCGATACCCGTCTCGGCGCGATGGGCGATCGCCGCACAAACGGCAATGGTCGAGTACATACCGGTCATGATGTCGACGATCGGAACGCCGGCGCGCTGCGGACCGCCGCCCGGCTTGTTGTCGCGCTCGCCGGTCACGCTCATGAAGCCGCCCATGCCCTGCACCATGAAGTCATAGCCGGGCTTTTCACGGTAGGGACCAGTCTGTCCAAAACCTGTGATCGAGCAGTAGATGATCTTGGGATTGATCTTCTTTAGATCCTCGTAGCCGAGGCCGTAGCGCATCAGATCGCCGGTCTTGTAGTTCTCGAGCACGACATCAGCCGTCTTGGCGATCTCACGCACGATCGCCTGACCGGCGGGCTTCGACACATCGATCGTGATCGACTTCTTGCCGCGGTTCGCGCACATGAAATACGCCGACTCGGTCGTCTCCTTGCCGTTCTCGTCTTTCACCCAGGGCGGGCCGAAAGCGCGGGAGTCATCACCCTTCTTCGGGCGCTCCACCTTGATCACGTCGGCGCCGAGATCGGCGAGGTTCTGCGCGCACCACGGGCCGGCGAGAACGCGTGTGAGGTCCAGAACACGAATGTGCGAGAGGGGCCCCGGCATCGGCGATTCCTTATGTGTTTTGTAAGGTGGTGGTTGCCCAAAGTCTTAAGTGCGGGGTCCGGCGGGCGCAAGGGGCGGACTAGGTTGGCCGGGCTGCGCTGGCCATATAGTTGACGTCCAGATCTGACGACAGTGACCAAGCATCGGCCAGGGGATTGTAAACGAGGCCCTCGCGGGTGCTCACGGAGAGCCCAGCCGCCTCGGCATGACGGGCCAGCTCGTCGGGCGTGACGAAGCGCTCCCACTGGTGCGTGCCGACGGGCAGCCAGCGCAGGATGTACTCCGCGCCGACGATGGCCAGGGCATAAGCCTTCAGCGTCCGGTTGATCGTGGAGAGGATCATCAGCCCGCCTGGCCGCACGAGCTTCGCGCAGGTGGCGAGGAAGGCGGCGACGTCCGGAACATGCTCGACGACTTCGAGACACAGCACACAGTCGAAGGTCCGGCCTTCGGCAGCCAGATCCTCGACCAGGCTCGCGCGATAGTCGATCGCGAGGCCTTGGCTGGAAGCGTGGCGGCGTGCAGCTTCGATATTCTCAAGCGCCGGATCGATGCCCGTGACGGTACCGCCGAGCCGAGCGACCGGCTCGCTCACGAGGCCGCCACCACAGCCGATATCGAGAACGCTCAAGCCTTCGAATGGGCGCAGGCCCCCGGCTCCGCGATCGAAATGCCGGACGATTTCCTGGCGAATGAACGCGAGGCGCGCCGGACCGAGCTTATGGAGCGGGCGGAATTTGCCGTTCGGATCCCACCACTCCGCGGCAAGCGCCGCGAAGCGCTTGACCTCGGCATCGTCGAGGGTCGCTGTACCGGGGTGGACCGCGGCCATTGCCCGTCCTCCCCGGATATTAGGTGTTCATGCTTTGGAAGAACTCGCCATTGGTCTTCGTCGACTTAAGCTTGTCGATGAGGAACTCGATGGCGTCCATGGTGCCCATCGGGTTCAGGATACGGCGGAGCACGTAGACCTTCTTGAGCTGGTCGCGCGGCACGAGGAGCTCTTCCTTGCGGGTGCCCGAGCGGGCCACGTCGATCGCCGGGAAGACGCGCTTGTCCGAGACCTTGCGGTCCAGGATGATTTCCGAGTTACCGGTACCCTTGAACTCTTCGAAGATGACCTCGTCCATGCGGCTGCCGGTTTCGATCAGCGCGGTCGAGATGATGGTGAGCGAGCCGCCTTCCTCGATGTTGCGGGCCGCGCCGAAGAAGCGCTTCGGGCGCTGCAGGGCATTCGAGTCGACGCCGCCGGTGAGCACCTTGCCCGAGGAGGGCACGACGGTGTTGTAAGCGCGGCCGAGACGGGTGATCGAGTCGAGCAGGATAACCACGTCGCGCTTGTGCTCGACGAGGCGCTTCGCCTTCTCGATGACCATCTCCGAAACCTGCACATGCCGTGAGGGCGGCTCGTCGAAAGTCGAGGAGATAACCTCGCCGTTCACCGAGCGCTGCATGTCCGTCACTTCTTCCGGACGTTCGTCGATCAGCAGAACGATCAGGTAGCACTCGGGGTGATTGGTCGAGATCGACCGGGCGATGTTCTGGAGAACGACCGTCTTACCAGTGCGGGGCGGGGCCACGATGAGGGCGCGCTGGCCCTTGCCGATAGGTGCCACGATATCGATGACGCGGGCCGAGTAATCCTTGATGGTCGGATCCTCGATTTCCATCTTCAGCCAGGACGTCGGATAGAGCGGCGTCAGGTTGTCGAAGTGGACTTTGTGCTTGGTCGCTTCCGGATCCTCGAAATTGATCCGGTTGACCTTGAGGAGGGCGAAATAGCGCTCGCCTTCCTTGGTGTTGGGGCCGCGGATCTGGCCCTCGACCGTATCGCCTGTGCGGAGTGCAAAGCGGCGGATCTGCGAGGGCGAGACATAAATGTCGTCAGGGCCGGCGAGGTAGTTGGCATCCGGCGAGCGCAGGAAGCCGAAGCCGTCCTGTAGGACCTCGACGACGCCCGTACCGACGATCTCGATATCCTGCGAGGCGAGCTGCTTCAGCGTCGCGAACATGAGCTCCTGCTTGCGCATGGTGCTGGCGTTCTCGACGCCGGCCTCCTCGGCAAAGCTCAGTAGCTCCGTGGCGGACTTTGACTTGAGGTCCTGGAGCTTTACTTCTTTTTTGATGACGTCTTGCATGGGAAACTCTTTAGGAGGGAGGGTGCGAGGGGCCGCCGAGGGACGGGGGCGCCGGTTCGCGATGTGCGGAAGGGAACCCATTGTCGGCTGCGCCGCGCCAGGGGTCCGATGCGATCTGGAATTTTCGGGCTCGTCGCCTGGTGGCTCAGCGATGACACGCCGACACAGCGACTCGATCTGATAGACGTAACTGTAGCCCAGAGGTTCCCTCCGAGTCAAAGGGGCAACCTGTCGCGATGCTCAAATTTTCGTTTCTGCCCACTGCTTTGGCATAAACCGAACGAAAGCTAGGCGGACTTCAGAACGGTTTGACGATCACCAGGACGACAATGAGGATCATCAGCACGGCCGGCACCTCGTTGAGGAGCCGCCAGCGGCCGACCGGCACCGTATTCGCGTCCCCGGCGAACCGGCGGACGGAAGCCGAAAGATAGCCGTGAAAGCCTGACAGCAGGATGACGAAGGTGAGCTTGGCGTGAAACCAGCCCGCCGAGAGGAAGTTCCCGCGCCAGGCGAGCCAGAGCCCCAGCACCCAGGAAAGCACCATCGCGGGATTGATGATGACCCGGAGGAGCCGCTGCTCCATGACCTTGAGGGTCTCGGAGAGCTCGGAGCCGGGCTTGGCCTCGCAATGATAGATGAACAGGCGGGGCAGATAGAGCATTCCCGCCATCCAGGAGATGATGGCGACGACGTGAGCAGCCTTGACCCACATATAAGCCGTATCGCCCAGAACCAGGATCCCCGCGGCGAAGATGAGAGTGGTCAGCCCGAGAGCTATGCCTGCCCGAGCAGCCGGACTACCGCTGCTCACGATCTGGCTCCGCTGCGGACCCAGCGAACGAGGTCGGTGACATGCTCCGGCGGAGTTTCAGGCACGATGCCGTGGCCGAGATTGAAGATGAAGGGCTTGCCGGCCATGAGCCCGAGGATGTCGGCGACCCGGGATTTGAGGGCATCGCCGCCGGCGACCAGCAGGAGCGGATCGAGGTTGCCTTGCACGACGACGTTCTCGCCGTCGAAGGCCTCACCCATCATGTAGGGCGGCGTGGACGTATCGCAACCTATGCCGTCGACCTCTGTCTCGGCAACGTACCAGAGGGCGGAACCCTGTGCGCCGCGTGGAAACCCAATGACGGGGACGTCGGGATGGCGCTCGTGCATGGCCTCGACCATGCGTCGGGTCGGCTCGATGACCCATTTCTCGAACTGATCATCGGGGAGACTGCCGGCCCAGGTATCGAAAATCTGCAGTGTGTCGGCGCCGGCCTGCACCTGGCCGGACAGGTACTCGATCGAGGTCTCCACGAGCAGATCCATGAGCTTCTGGAAACCCGCGGGATCGCGATAGGCGAAGAGCCGCGCCGCGGCTTGGTCCTTCGAACCCCGTCCCTCGATCATGTACGTCGCGACCGTCCATGGTGCCCCGCAGAAACCGATCAATGCCGTCTCGTCCGGCAGGTCCTGGCGCAGGCGCTGAACCGTCTCGAAGACGCGCTCGAACTTGGGTCGAGTCGCCGTCGGTGACAAGCGGGCGAAATCCTTGGCGGTGTGGAGCGGCTCGAGCAACGGCCCTTCACCCTCGGCAAAACGCACGGATTGGCCGAGCGCATCGGGAACGAGCAGGATGTCGGCGAAGAGGATCGCCGCGTCGAAGCCATAGCGACGGATTGGCTGCAGCGTGACCTCGGCAGCAAGTGCCGGCGAATAGCAGAGGTCGAGAAATCCACCGGCCTTGGCACGCGTCTCGCGGTACTCCGGCAGATAGCGGCCAGCCTGCCGCATGAGCCAGATCGGCGGAGGATCGAGGGCCTCGCCGGCAAAGGGTTTCAGGAAGCGCCGGCGGTCTTTGGGGGAGGACTTGTCCACGGATCGGGTCTCTGCCTCTTAACTTCTAAATAGAGAGTCTTTCAGGTTTCTCTTCTTCTTCTTACCGCTGTGGGTAGCGGGAATTGGTCGGCTGCCACAAGGGCCTCAACAGGTTCTTCTGGCCGCTGGCTTTCCAGCACGCACATCTGGTGGGTCCCCGATAGCGACACTACTAGCCGGGAAACGGCCTTTCGTGCCATGGGTTTGCGCGATGGGTTGCAGCGAGCGATACGAGGAATGGCCTGGGGAAGGCGGCTGGAAAAGGGCCGGACGACGCCATCTTCGGTCGCGGCAGTTGCACAGGCGAGGTCGGCAGCCGATCCACATCGGCTCGCCTGTTGATCGCCCTGTTGATCGATCGGGGGACGGTGTAGAGTGCCGGCGCTCGTCGCGGCGCCGCGCTGGATAAGTCGGAACTCTATCAACAAATGGCCCACACCCAGCCGAGCTACTTCCATTTGCATCTGATCTCGGATGCAACCGGTGAAACGCTCACGACGATCGCGAAGGCGGCGTCCGTGCAGTATGCGCAGGTCCGGCCCATCGAGCATGTGCATCCGCTCGTGCGCACGCAGCGCCAGCTGGAGCGCGTTCTTCAGGAGATCGAGTCGGCGCCGGGCATCGTGCTCTATACGGTTGTGAACGAAGCCCTGCAGACTCAGCTCGAGCAGCGCTGCCGCGATCTGGCAGTGCCTTGCCTGCACGTGCTCGAGCCGATCATGAAGATCTTCGAGAGCTATCTCGGTGCGCCGAAGACGCCGATCGTCGCCGGCCAGCACGTTCTCGATGCCGACTACTTCCGGCGCATCGATGCGCTCAACTTCACCATGGCGCACGACGACGGGCGATTGCCCGACGACCTCAACCAGGCCGATATCGTCATCCTCGGCGTCTCGCGCACGTCGAAGACGCCGACGAGCATCTATCTCGCCCAGCGCGGTTACAAGACGACGAACCTGCCGCTCGTACCGCGCATTGACATTGCACCAGCACTGCTCGAGCCGCACAAGGCCTTTGTCGTTGGGTTGGTCGCAAGTCCCGATCGCATCGCGGAGATCCGCCGCCACCGCGCTATGATGATGTCCGACCGCGATCTCGACGACTATGTGGATCGCACGCGCATTGCCGAGGAGATTGCCCACTCGCGGCGCCTTTGCGCCCGCCATGGCTGGCCAGTCATAGATGTGACGCGGCGCTCGATCGAGGAGACGGCCGCGACGATCATCAAGCTGATGCACGAGCGCGAGGAATCGCGCGACGAGGAAACAACCGATGGCTGAGCGGTTGCGCGTCGTACTGGCTTCTCAGAGCCGCTCCCGCCGCGCCATGCTTGAGCAGGCGGGCCTTGCCTTCGATGTCATGCCCTCGACGATCGACGAGGCCGCCATGCGGGCGAGCTTCGAGCCGGAGCGCGCGCTCGACGAAGAATACCCCATCGAGGTCGCGGAGATGCTGGCGGCGGCCAAGGCGGTCGATGTGAGTGTTCGGCTGCCGGATGCGCTGGTGATCGGCTGCGACCAGGTGCTGGCGTTGGCGACGGAACGCCGCATGGAGTTCGGGGGCAAGCCCTGGAGTGCGGCGAGCTACGAAATTCTCGAGAAACCGGAAGATTTGGCTGGCGCCCGCGCGCACTTGTCGCGTTTGCGCGGGCGCGCCCATCAGCTTCATGCCTCGGTCGCGCTGGCCCAAGGCGGCGAGGTGCAGTGGACTTTCACCGACAGCGCCGAGCTCAGCATGCGCGATTTCTCGGATGATTTCCTGAGCCAGTATCTAGCGCGCGTGGGAACGCGCGTATGTGAGTCGGTCGGTGCCTATCAGCTCGAAGGCCTCGGTGTTCAGCTCTTCGAGGAAATCTCCGGCGACTATTTCACCATACTGGGCATGCCGCTGCTGCCCCTGCTCGAGGAGCTGCGCGAGCGCGGAGTGTTGTCGACGTGACGGCTGATCTCAAGCAGGACGTGAAAAAGGCGTGCGTGATCGGTTGGCCGATCCAGCAGTCGCGCTCGCCGCTCATCCACGGCCACTGGCTGAAGAAATACGGCATTGCCGGAAGCTACGACCGGGTGGCAGTGCCGCCGGGCGAAGCTGCTGCCTTCGTGCGGTCACTCGAATCGCGTGGTCTCGAAGGCTGTAATGTCACGGCGCCTCACAAACAGGCTGTTTTCGACGCTGCGGACTGGCGAGATCCTTCCGCGGTGGCCGTCGGTGCCGCAAACACGGTATGGCGCGATGGTGCCAAGGTGTGCGTCGCCAATACCGACACGTACGGCTTCATGACCCATCTCGGCCAATCAGCACCCGGCTGGGACAAGGAGGATGCGCCCGTTGCCATCTTCGGCGCCGGCGGCGCGGCGCGGGCGGTCGTGTACGGTTTTCTCGACGCTGGCATTGCAAAAGTCCGGCTCATCAATAGAACGGCGGCCCGTGCTGAAGAACTCGTCGCGCATTTCGGATCGCGCGTCGAGAGCTGGGCATGGACGGATCATGCGCGGGCCGTTGCGGATGCCGGCGTGATCGTCAACACGACGACGCTCGGCATGGCTGGCAATGCGCCACTCGATCTCGACCTGGCTGCGCTCGATCGAAACGCGATCGTGGCCGATATCGTTTACGTGCCGCTGGAGACGCCACTGCTTGCAGCGGCGCGGGCACGTGGACATCGCACCGTGGATGGTCTCGGCATGTTGCTGCATCAGGCCGTGCCGGGCTTCGCGCGCTGGTTCGGCGTCCAGCCGGAGGTAACGCCGGAGCTGCGCGACATCCTCGTTGCCGACATAGAGAGGAAATGATGCTGATCATCGGCCTGACCGGCTCGATCGGAATGGGTAAATCGACGGCTGCGGCACGCATCCGGGCCCTCGGCGTTCCGGTGTGCGATGCCGACTCCATTGTGCACAAGCTCTATAGAACCGGTGGAGCAGCGGTAGGTCCGATCGAAGCTGCCTTTCCCGGTACGGCGGCCGAGGACGGCTGCATCGACCGCCAGAAGCTGGCGGCGGCGCTTCTAGCCGATCCGGGCGCTTATACGAAGCTCGAGGCCATCGTTCATCCTCTCGTGCTCGAGACCGAGCGCGAATTCATTCATACGAAGGCAGGCAAGGGTGCCGAGAAGGTCGTCCTGGAGATTCCGCTGCTGTTCGAGACCGGTGGCGAGAAACGCGTCGATGTGACGATCGTCGTCAGCGCGCCGGCCGACGTTCAGCGCAGTCGCGTTCTAGAGCGGGCCGGCATGACGGCCGAGAAGTACGACCAGATCCTGTCGCGGCAAATGCCGGACGAAGAGAAGCGCCGCCGTGCAGACTTCGTTGTGGATACGTCGCGCAGCATTCCCGAGACAGAAGCGCAGATCGATCGAATCATGTCCCAGTTGAGTGGGCGAGCGGGCACGGCGTTCGCCAAATATTGGGCATGATGCCCAAGCTCAAGGGGAAGGCGGTTCATGCTACGCGAGGTCGTTCTCGACACCGAGACCACGGGCCTCGATGCCCGCAAAGGTGACCGCATCATCGAAATCGGATGCATCGAGCTGATCAATCGCATTCCGACCGAGAAAACCTTCCACCACTACATCCATCCCGAGGATCGCGACGTCCATCCCGACGCCCAAGCGATCCATGGCATCTCCATGGATATGCTTCGCGACAAGCCGAAGTTTCATGAGATTGCGACCGAGTTCGTCGAGTTCATCGGCGACGCGCCCCTCATCATCCACAACGCCGCCTTCGACATCGGCTTCATCAATTCGGAGCTGCAGCGCCTGCGCCATCCCGCGATCCTCATGGAGCGCGTTGTCGATACGCTGGCCTTAGCGAAGCGCAAATATCCAGGTGGGCCGAACAGCCTCGACGCGCTGTGCAAACGCTATCAGATCGACAACTCCAAGCGCACGTTTCACGGTGCGCTGCTCGACTCCTGGCTGCTCGCCGAAGTCTATCTCGAACTGCTCGGCGAGCGGCAAGCCACGCTCGGCCTTGCACAAGCGGTGACCCGTCAGCGCTCGACCGGCACGGCGGCGGCATCGGCCATCCGCGTGCGCCCACGGCCACTCGTTGCTCGATTGAACGAGGCTGATATCGCTGCGCACCGCACGTTCGTAGAGACGCTCGGGCCTGAGGCTCTCTGGATCAAGATCGAGCGGCCGGAAGCCGCCGAGTAAGGCTCAGGATAGAGCGGTTGATGTTCCGCCGGTCTGTGGCGGCATGCCCAGCTGCTTCTTGCGCAGGTATAGGGCGCCGAAATCCACGGGATCGAGCAGCAGCGGCGGGAAGCCGCCTTCGCGCGTCATGTCGGCGACGATCCGGCGCAGGAATGGAAAAAGCAACGACGGGCAGTTGACGAAGAGCATGGGCTCAAGGGCCTGCGGCGGTGCGTTCTCGATCTGGAAAGCGCCGGCGTAGACGATCTCGAACTCGTAGATCACCATTTCCTTGGCTTTGGCGCGGGCCTGGAACTCGATGGCCGCCTCGTAGAGATTGGGGCCGAGATTGGATACGCCGACATTGATCTCGACATCGAGGTTCGGACTCTCGGGAGGGCTCGTTATGAGCTTGCCGATGTTGGGATTCTCGAAGGAGAGATCCTTGATGTACTGGCCGGCGATGCGGACTTGTACTTGCTGCGGCTGAGTTGGGGCGGAGGGTGCGGCGGGGCCGTTGCCGGGGATTGGAGTCGGGTTCTTCGGCATGGTGATGCAGCACCTCTACGGTGGACGTGGACGAGCGAAGATGTCATGTGGTCAGCACATGTGGCGGGTAGCACGCGCGGCGGCGGGTCGCAATCCTCCGGGAACGCGACGGGCGCCCCGATCTCGTCCCAATCTTGGGAGAATGGGTTGCTCAACTGGATTCGTTGTGAGGCGGATGGCATGAATTCGCTGAGGGGGCTTCGTATGCGTACACGCCTGGACGTAAGGCAAATTGGCGCGACGATCCTGTGCGCGGCCATGGCCGTCATGTGGGTTGCGGGGTGGCCGTCGGTCGCGACCGCGCAAAATCCGGGGAAGCCGGCTGCCAGCAGTCCACTCGGCAATCCGTTGTGGAGCACCGACGTCAAACCGGAATCGACGATCGCCGGTATCGCGCTGGAGCCGCAGCAGATCGCGACCGTCGGCAAGGTGAGCCAGTACTTCAATACGCTCGAGAACCTGCGCGGCAATTTCGTGCAGACGACGGCCGACAACAAGCGGATGCGCGGCACGTTCTACGTCAAGCGCCCGGGGCGGCTGAGGTTCGAGTACAATCGTCCGAGCCGTCAGCTCATTGTTTCTGACGGCAAGATGCTGGCGATCCAGGATCTCGAAGTTCACACCGACGACCGGATCGCACTCGATCAGACGCCTTTCCGGCTGCTTCTGCGCAAGGACGTCGATCTGCTCCGCGATGCGAGCATCGTCGAAGTGCAGGAGGCTGATGATCTCATCATCCTCGCTCTCCAGGACAAGAGTCCGGATGCGCCTGGTCAGATTCGGCTCTTTATGACCAAAACACCGGAGCTCGAGCTTCGGGAATGGGTGACGACGGACGCCCAAGGTGGCGATACGCGTGTGGAGGTCGCCAATCTCGCGCGACCTCAGGATCTCGATTTGGAGCTCTTCCGCGTTATCAGCCCTACGCTCAGAAAGTAGAGCTGGATCAACCGATTGACGGTTAGCTTCTGCGCCTGCGCGAATCAGTCCGCGGGTGCTCTGAAACAATCAGTAAAAGAATCGTGAGTCGTCGCTGGGCGGACCTTGATTTTCGGCCACAGGCAACTAAATTCGTCTATAGAGCGGTGGATGTCACATACTCGGCAGTGCCCCCCGTCTAGCCGAAGACATCAATCCGCTGCACCGGCTTCCCTCCCGGTGCGAAGCGCCGAAAAGCGCTCCAGCGCCCAACCTCTCCCCCCGGGGTTGGGCGCTTTTCTATTTCGTAGCAGCATCTTCTCTAAATCAACTCAAATGCCAGCGCAATCTGCATCTGCGGTTGCGTCTCAAGCTGGCGCCGGCACACCTTCCGCTTCCGCGAAGGCATAATCGATACGCCTCAGCTCATCGGCGACGCGATGAAGCCGCTCCGTGATGCGATCGACGAAATGCGTCGCGAGATCGGGGTCATCGAGCATCTGTGCGTGAAGGCCTGCTCGGGTAATGCGCAGCGCGCGTACGGTCGTGTGCGCGACGACGGTGGCGCCGTGCTCGTGATCGACCAGCATCGCGAGCTCGCTGAGCAGCGATCCCGTCCCGATTGCCTGCGCATTGAGTCCCATCGAGGGTTCGTCGCCCTCGAGGAAACGTACGGCATCGCCGGAGACGATCAGCACGGACGCATCACCCGCCGTGCCGGCTTCGACGATGGTGTCGCCAGGGCCATAAACGATGCGATCGGCCTGACGCACGATCTCGGTGAGCTGCAGCGGACTGAGCCCTCTGAAGATTTCCTGCGACATAAGCTGGCGTGCCAGCACGCTGATAGACATGGACCAACTCCACTTGCCTTGGTCGGCCACGCCAAGCTCCGCTGATTCGGGAGGCAGCTCCAAGGCAGAGCGGCCGTTCAATCCTCTTTCCCCTCGAAACCCACAGGTCCGCACTGTCGAGCCGTGCCTGGACGCCCTCGGCACGGGTGCCTAAGGTCTCGGGCAAGGATCAAAATATTACTCGCGGGAGGACTTCGACATGGCGCCAGCACCTACTCTCAAATCCATGATCCGCTCGGGGTCCATGGTCGTGGCGCCCGGCGCCTACGACTGCCTTACGGCCAAGCTCGTCGAGCAGGCCGGTTTTCCCGCGGTGTACATGACCGGTGCTGGCACATCGGTGTCGCATGGGCTTCCCGACTACGGCCTGCTGACCATGACGGAGATGGTCGCCAATGCGGGCCGCATGGTGGGCACGATTGGCGTACCGCTCATCAGTGACGCTGATACTGGCTATGGCAACGAGCTCAATGTCTATCGCACCGTGCAGTCCTTCGAGCGGGCAGGCGTCGCCGCGATCCACATCGAAGACCAAGTGTTTCCGAAGCGCTGCGGTCATCTCGATGGCAAGGAGCTGATCAGCCGCGAGGACTATGCCGCCAAGATCCGCGCCGCGTCAGCTGCGCGCCGGACCGATGACTTCCTGGTCATTGCCCGCACCGATGCCCGGGGCGTCGCCGGCTTCGATGAGGCCATCGCGCGGTGCAATCTGGCGATCGATGCGGGTGCGGACATGGCCTTCTTCGAGGCGCCGCAGTCGGTCGACGAGGTTGCCGCGGTGCCGCGGGCAGTAAAGGGGCCGTGCCTCTTCAATAACGTGCTGAGCGGCAAGACGCCGCCGATCCCTCATGCCGAGATCGAACGCATGGGCTATCGGCTGGCAATCGTGCCGGGAATGCTGATGTCGTCGATCATCGGACTTTGCGACAAGCTGCTCACCGAGCTGAAGAGCACCGGATTGACGCCGGCGACATTCAGTGGTGGCGGCCCTGGCGTGACTTTCGCACGCGTCGGCGCAGCCGACTGGGATCGACGCCGCACGGCCTTCCGCGAAGCGGCTTCCAGCGGTGGGCGCGACGCGGCGGAGTGAGTAGCGAGGTAGGACGGCAGGCCGCGCTCTCAGGCAGCGGGTTCGCCGTCGAATGTCGAGGCGAGCACGGGCTTCCCGAAATAGAAGCCCTGCTGATGGGTGATTCCGGCGCGGGCCATCATCTGCGCCGTTTCTTCATCGCCGACCCACTCGGCCACGGTCTCGAGATCGAACGTCTCCGCGATCTCGACGAGCGTCTTGATAAACACCTGATTGTCCGGCTCGGTGGTCAGGTTCCTGATGAAGGAGCCGTCGATCTTGACCATGTCGACGTTGAGCGTCTTGAGGTTCTTGAAGGACGTGTAACCGGCGCCGAAATCGTCGATGGCGACGCGGCAACCGAGCTCCTTCAGCGTATCCACGAATGCGATCGACACATCGAGGTCGTGGATCGCCGCCGTCTCCGTGATCTCGATGGTCAGCCGCTCCGTGATCTGGCGGCGACCTGCGGTCAGGCGGTGCAGCGCGACCAGCCATTCATGATCGCTCGAGGTGTGACCCGAGACGTTGATCGACAGGTGGAGGTCGGGATGCGCCTTGGCGAAGTCGACGGCAAGCTCCAGCACGCGGCGATCGATGAAGCGCGAAAGACCGAGCTGCTCGGCGAGCGGAATGAACTCGCCGGCTGAGACGATGCTGCCATCCGGACGCTGCATCCTGAGCAGGCATTCGTAGAAAGCGGGCTTGCGCGTGCGCGTTTCGACGATCGGCTGCAGAGCGAGCAGCATCCGGTTCTGCTCGAGGGCCGAGATTACTTCGTCGGCGATCGAGATATTGCGCTGGCGCGCTTCTTCCGTGCTGCTGCACGGCTGATAGGCGGCAAAGCCGTCGTGCCGGCGCAGCTTGGCCCTCTCCAGCGCCTGCATGGCGTGGCCCAGTGCTTGAGGGACCGTCGATGCCTGGTCGGGAATGAGCACGCCGCCGATCGAGATCGTTGCGGTGAGCTGGCAGGCTGCCGTGCGGATCGTCGTGTCTCGCACGATCTTGACCAGACGCTCGGCTGCGACGCGCATGGCACCGGGGCCGCAGTCGTTCAGAATGATGCCGAACTTGTTGGACGAATAGCGCCCCACGGCGTCGCCGATGCGCATATGGGCGCGAACGATCTGCGCGACGGTCGCAAGGACCTCGTCGCCAACCTCGAAACCGAAGCTGTCATTGATGGTTGCCATGTTGTCGACGGCCACCATGAGGAAGCAACCCGTCCGCTTGGTGCGTTCGGCGCGGGCGAGAATGGCGCCGAGGGCTTCGGTCAGGCGAATGCGGTTGAGCTGGCCGCTGAGCTCGTCATGGTCCGAGCGGTGGAGCAGACGCTGCTCTTCCCAGTAGCGGTCGTTGATCACGCGGACCACGCCGCGGACCGTCTCCGGCCGGCCCTGAGCGTCGAGGGTGCATACGCCGTGATCCTCGAGCCAGAGCGACCCGACGCTGCGTCGGCCACCCGGCGTGAAGCGGTACTGGACGCGAAACTGAGTGCTGGCGTCGCCAGAACTGGCGGTCGGGCGCAGGATGGCATCGGCGCGGAGCTGATGATGCTCGGGCGCGATGAGGAACTGGAAATCACCACCTGTGCCGATTGTCTGGGGCGAGCGGATGCCGAGCACTTCGCAGGCGTTATCGGCCCAATCGATGCGGTCGGTCAGGACGTGCCATGTGTAGGCCGTTTCCTGGACGGCGGACAGAATGCCGAGGAGGTCGAGAGCGGAACTGGGTATAGCCGCGCTTGCGTCCGTGCGCGATGCATCTTCCGCTAGCCGGCTGCTGCCAGATGGCTCGCCGCCAGCCATTATGCGCCGAGCAGATGCGCTTGCGTCGGCGATATCACGAGCTGATGACACGGCACGAGATTCCGTTCTTGGAGCGTCAGCCTACGGCCTTATCCAGCCGGGGCCCGGGGACGCTCAGGCAAAAAACCGTACCGACAAGAGGTTAACAAGCAATCAAACCGCCCCGGCCGATCGCGGCGGCCAGGGCGAATAGGGAATGATCAGTGTTCAGGAAGGGCTGAGACGTTAGGCGGCTGCTCAGTGATCGCCGATATTCAGATCACGCCGCGCCGTCCGGATACCGATCATGAAGCCCGCCACAACGTCGATGAACGTGGCGATCATGATGAAAAAGAACACCGACGTAGCGGCCTGCTCCACAAGCAGGAATTCGACGAGGCAGGCGATGAACACGAGCATGGACAAGCCATGGTCGAGCAGGGAGGACGACGCGGTATAGGTGGATTTGATCAGCTCGAAGAAGAGCAAGAACATGGTGATCAGAATAAGAAGATCACCCATGGAGAAGCGCCACCGCGCGCCACCGACCATGGGCAGCTCGAAGAGCACCTTGCGCAACACATCGTCGGCGTGAGCGCTGCCGCTGAACAGCACGACGATGTTGTAGAGAATAAACGAGATAACGATCAGCGGCAGAGCTCTGAGCGACATGGAATTCTCCCTCTTTGCGCCGCTGCAGCGGCGAGTGTCCCGCTTCCGAAGATCGCCCCACTTCGATGCTGGCGGCCCGAGCGAACTTCGGAAGCAGAAGGGACACTAGAGGCATAAGCTCAGATCGTGTGATTCAGATCGAGAAATTCGCTTTGTACCGTGCCGAGAAGTGTGGCGAATTTCTCGATCATCACACGAGCTCACCGCGCTATCGTGTGATTATGGCCGGATGTGGCCGCGCGAGGGAATCGGCACGACCGCGGAACATCCGCGACGCGCATATCAGGAGATCCCCCAAGCGGCATATGCCACCGTCGCTTAGACTTCGCTCTTCGCCGGCAGGATCTGGCGATCCCGGTAGGTGCCGGCCTTGAGGTCGATGTGGTGCGGGCGGCGAATGTTGCCCGTCTTCTTGTCCTCGACGAGCGCCGGGGCCGAAAGTGCATCGGCGGAACGGCGGGTGCCGCGCTTCATCCGCGACACTTTCTTCCTGGGGACGGCCATGGTCGTACTCTCCTGTGCGCAGTGCCCCGCTCGGCATCCGCGGGCGGTGGCCTCAAGCTGGCGCGGTCCTTGGGAACGGCGGCCGAGGCTTGAAATTGGGGTATATCGCGGTGGGCGGGGCCTAAAGGGCCAACCCCGCAATCGGGCCGGCTTATAGCGCCTTTCCTGGGCCTTGGCCAGCGGTTGTTTCCGGGGCCTAGCGCCCTCGAAGCGTCCGCTCCCGGCGTCCGGCCAGGCTCATCAGGGGACGAGCTTGTAGCCTCCCATTTCCGTGATCAGCAGCTCGGCGCTCGAGGGATCCTTCTCGATCTTCTGGCGCAGTCGGTAGATGTGTGTCTCGAGCGTGTGCGTCGTGACGCCGGCGTTGTAGCCCCAGACCTCGTGCAGCAGAACGTCGCGCGTAATGACCTTCTCGCCGGCCCGGTAGAGATACTTGAGGATCGACGTCTCTTTCTCCGTCAATCGGATCTTCTTGCCGGCGCCGTCGATGAGCACCTTGGATGCCGGCTTAAACGTGTAGTGTCCGATGGCGAATACGGCGTCCTCGCTCTGCTCATGCTGGCGAAGCTGGGCGCGCACGCGGGCCAGCAGCACGGCGAACTTGAAGGGTTTTGTCACGTAGTCATTGGCGCCGGCATCGAGCCCGAGAATGACGTCGGAATCGGCGGCATTTCCGGTCAGCATGATGATCGGACTCTTGAAACCGGCTTTGCGCATGACTTTGCAGGCTTCGCGTCCGTCCATGTCCGGTAGCCCGACGTCCAGCAGCACGAGATCAAGACGCGTCTCACGCGCGATCTCGATACCCTGGCCGGCGGTTCCCGCGGTCAGGATGTCGAACTCGTCGTGAAGCGCGAGCTGGTCTTTGAGAGAAGCACGAAGCTCCTCGTCGTCGTCGACGAGCAAGACCGTACGTGCCGTACTCATGTGGCAACGCTCCTAATTGGCGAATTTCGTGGGTGCAGCATATCACTGGTTGCCCAATGGAAACAGCTGTCGGGGAAAAGATGGCAATCAGGAGTCCAAGCGCGCACGGTTCCAGCGACGCCATGCCGCGTTGTTGCCGCCGGTTGCAAGTCCATGCGCGCTCGCGTTCGACCACACGAGGATGGCTCCGCATGGGGTCGCTCGTTCTGCCGTGCGCCTTGGG
>JAEZAW010000328.1 GCA_023430315.1 Pseudomonadota bacterium
CATGATGGGTGCGCTTCGATTAGAGTGCGCGCCGACGGACAGGTGGCCGAGTGGTTTAAGGCAGCGGTCTTGAAAACCGCCGTGGGTTCACGCCCACCGGGGGTTCGAATCCCTCCCTGTCCGCCAGCTAGGGCTCACGAGAGACCGTCCGGACGGCATTGCATAACATAGAGATCTGTTTGCATCCCACAGCGCATCCCACACTAAGGCGTGGACAAATGATGCTCATGGCCTTCAATGGAAGATGGCTCAGCGCCTTTCAAAGAACGCCGTTGAAAGCAAAAAGGTCCTCCTGCCACCCGCAGTGAATAATGCGATGCCGAACCTAGCTCTCGCTCGATTATTTGCTTCGTGATGGGCGAGCCAAGCTAGCAAAGCTTCGATTTGATCTGCCGTGAAATGGCAAAGATGCGCTGGATTGGCTAGGGTGGGCTCGCGCTGTTGAACCCCTTGGCTAAGATGGCGCTCGAGAGGCGCTGGGGGATCCCTGACCGAGTCGAAGGCGCATGCAGCATCGCTCGCGAAGGATATGAAGATTCGCTGACATCCTGGAGGAGGACCAGATCAGCATCTAGAGCGCCAGATACCGGTGGTGCCTCCTCCAGATTTCAGCCTCAGGGCCTTCTGATTGTAGCAACGGAAAAGCGAACGGCGATTGGCGATGTTCCATTGAGCGACTTCGCTGCATTGCAGACAAGACGGGTATTGAACTCATCGCGTGCGTCGTAGAGACTACTTCTTCGCGAGTGTAAGATGCTCGGCAGGGTCTGTCGCGTTCGGGGGTTCACATGTTGGGCGGTTTGTCGGCGCTCGAGCTGTTCGGCGCCATTGGCACTGCGTTCGGAATATTCGGTGGCGGTATCACGCTCGGTCGCAGGCTTTGCAGTGTCTCCAAAGAGAAGGAGTTGGATCAGCTTCGATCGGAAGTGGCGGCAGCCAAGACGGAAACCGTTGTAGAGAAGGAAAAGACCACGGGGTTAGAAGTCACGATCAAGGGAATCCGCGACCTCATCAATGAAGAGACGGACATATGGCTCCGCAATCCTCCGAACCTGGTCGCCCACCTTGCTCAAATTCGCAAGAGCGTACCAATCGTAACCGTCTGTAACTTCAAAGGTGGTGTAGGCAAGACTTCTCTCACGTCGCTGCTCGCCGGCTATTTCGATCTACACCAGCACAAGCGCGTTCTCCTTATCGACTTCGATTATCAAGGTTCGTTGACGGACACGCTCACGGCTTCAGCCAATCTTCCCAACTTCGAGGCGTCATCTCGACGACTGTTTGAGCGAGATATGGCGCCCGACGATGTACTGGCTCGGGCGTATCCACTGCATCCTGCGCTCTCACGCACCAAGCTATTTTCCTGCTTCTACGGATTCAACCGCATAGAGAACACTGTGATGATGCGGTGGATCGCGGAAAATCAAGAAGCGCGATACCTCGCACACGCAGTGCTCTCAAGCCCGGCTGTGCAAAACGCCTTCGACATCGTCATCATTGACGCGCCTCCCAGGCTTTCGACAGCGACGGTGAATGCGTTCTGCGCATCCACGCATATTCTGATCCCGACCATCCTCGACAGTATGTCGACGCAAGCGGCACTCAATACTCTGGGAGTCATCCGAGAGTTTAGAGAGCAGCTCAATCCCGGTCTCGAGGTGCTGGGCATCGTTCCAACGATGGTAAGCCAAAGAGAGATGAACGCCAGGGAAAGGGACTTCCTCGAACGCATGGTTGCACGCCTCCCCGGTTTCTGGCGTAGGGCCCCGCTTCCCCACGTATTCGAAGAGCAGAAGATTTGCCGTCGAGAGGCTATCGCGACCGCATTGGGGACAGAACTCGCCTACAATTCAAGCCCAGAAGTCCGGAACATGGCGATAGCCCTAGGCACTGCGCTAACGGAGAGGTTGATCACGCATGCAGATGAGGATTTTGGCGACGCTCTTGAACGAAGCAACGTCACTCCATTCGACGTCTCTCGCCTCAGAGCCTGAGTTCCAAACTCTCATCGAAGCTCTGGAACGTAACGGTGACCGCAGCCTGACTGACCTGGTTGGCGCGATCGATAAGGCTTGGCCAAAGCCAAAGGTGAAGGCGCCACCCAAAAGGAAGTTGCCGCGAGTAGCTGCTATCGATCCGTCTCAGTGGCTAAGCAAGCTCAGGGAAGCGCGTGGCGACAGCGGTACTTTCGAGCAGTTGCTTGCAGAGCTTGCCAAATCCAAGCAGCTCAAGCTTCCCGATGTCGCAGCGGTGGCCAATGGCTTTCGCTCCACCAACAAGAGTTATCGCAGCAAGCAGCTCGCGATCGATGACATACGTCGCGCCTGGATTGAAGAGCGGCGAGACTACGAGAAGTTGCAAAGCGCTAAGGGCATCTTCTAGCCCCGTCGGAGTGAATCAAAGCCAGCACGTCAAACAAGTCGCTGCGCTCGGTAGAGATGATCTTGGCCATCTCCTTGAGCTGGTCATCGACAAAGCCCCTTTCAGCCAGGCCATCGAGCAACGCCCGTCGGGTATTCCGAACCACTATCGCGATGATAGGAGATGAGCCGCAGCCAGTGCCGTTCCACACCTGGAAGTTCAACCCTTACGAGCAGGGAGAATGGGCGTTCTAGAGCAGACTATGAGCCGGTTGGAGCCACGCGTGATCGCTACGTAGAGATTCTTCGCGTTCAAGTCGTGCCCTTCGATGATGACGCAGACCTCGCCTTCTAGCCCTTTGAGAAGAAGGGTGCTCCCGACCCCACGCCGGGGCAGGGTACGCCCTAGCATTCGATATTGCTCCCGTGATCTCACCGCCGTTTCTCTGAACGTCAACGCTCCTGTGCCGGAGCAATCATTCAACGCTCGCAATGCGCATCTCAGCACGGTGGGCCGATGCACGCGAACGCCACTTTCCCTGTTGAGTTCCGAAAGCAATCGTGCCGCCCCAATGTGAGAGGGTGCCGCCGCAAAATCGAGGGCTGATTGTTCAACGGTGCTGACCGGCTTTCGGGACCGACCGGCCCGGATTGTCTCAAGACGCTTCACCAGACCATCAGGCGCTACATTCGTCATGAGAGTGGCGGCGAACTCTGCGATTTGCTGAACAGCGTTGGCCCCGTCGATCTTGAAGCGCTCGGCAAAATTTACAAGATCTCGCAGGTCTACCGCCTCGACCACTACTGCGCCGGGGATCTGGCTGGCGAGCCGTCGCTGACTCGCAGGGTTCATGCTGTCGCCTATGATCAGCACATGCCCATCGGCGGACGGTGACTTCGTCGCTCCTGCCTTTAGCTGCTTCGCATAGTCGTTGTGCGACCCGTCAAGCTCAATCCACTCTACCGCAGGCGGGGCGTACCGTAGATCAATCTCCTGTCCCGCGAGAAGTCTGCCACGGGCCTGCAGTACCCAATCCCCAAGCTCACCAGCGCCCGCGTTTATCCAACGCCAGGGTGTCGTGAGCTCGGCTACGAGCGGGAAATGGGCGCCAACGTGTTTCTCCCAATCAGCAAGCCCGTCGTCGCCGAACCCGAAGATCGCTTGCAGTTGATCGCCCAGCACACAGGTCGGCAGCATGTGCGATAGGTAGTACACAATGCCGTGCTGCCACGAAGAACAATCCTGATACTCATCGACGAAAAGACGCGCGTAGGTGGCCTGGATCACGTCATTGATGCGCCCCGTCTTGAGGATGTTGCAGGCCGCGACTCGGATAGCGCGGTATGGAGGTCTCTCGGCCTTAAGCTGATCCGCTGTGATCTGGGCGGCAGCGGGAAAAGTGCTGACAAGCCGAATGGCGAAGCCGTCGATTGTCGCCAATCTGTAGGAGGCACTTGGGACACACGCTCGGTCGAGCCGCGTGCGAAGCGCCGCAACGCCCGCGTTCGTATGAGTCAGCACGAGCACCGGCTTGGTGCCGGCCTGCCGACTAAGCGCGTCGATGATCAGCTGTGTCTTGCCACATCCAGCGGGGGCGATAACAAGCCCTCGCTGCACGACAAGCAGGTCAACTTCGCTTGGCGCCATCCGCAATCCAATTGAATAATCCGTCGATAGTATCCCGAAACGGCTTGGCCGCGTTCGCCAGATCCGGCCCCACAATATCCCTTGCGACAGATTCCATCTCAGAGACGGATTTGTACCAGCCGCTCGACTTGGCTTTCGACGCAGTTCCGATAATGACGCGCGCCTCTGCCGTTAGACCCGCTCTGCACGACGCCAGTGAATGCCGGGCTGCGGAAGCTGAGCGAATCTGATCGTCAATGAATTTGTCTCCACGGCGCTGCACTGCTTGCTCAAGCATGGCCAGTGCTGACGCATCAGAGAGCGATCTGAACAACTCTTCCTCCAAGCAGCACCCGGCGCTCCATGCAAATGACGCGCCCCCCCGGGTTTCAAACACGGTCTTGATGTCTGGCGTCGAGATCTTGTCGCTATCGTGCAACACGGCAACGCGATACCCGAGATTCCGGAACGCTAGCGCTCTTTTGAATACTTCTTCGCCGCCGCCATCAACGAGCGCCGTCGCGCGTGCAGTCAATGAGGGCATGCTTGAGGCTTGATCCAACCCCCGGATAAGCCCCACCTCCGTCGCGCCTTCACACACGACAATGGATCGCGCGAGAAGCGCGTCGGGGAATCGCCGGATGGTTCCGGCAACGTCGCCACTGTCTGATGCGCGCAGGGCGTAATGCCGTCCTTCGATGGACCGAACGGTGTAGATTTGATTGGCATTAAGTTCGCGCACCGCCACCGGCGAATGCGTCGTCATGAACACCTGCAGCGGCGGATTGCTGTCTTTGGCGCCAAGCGCGTCAATGAGACGTATGATGCGGTGCGGCTCAAGCCCATGCTCGATTTCGTCAACGAGAACGATCGGCGTGGTCGCTGCCGCAGCTCGCTGCAGACCCGCAACCAGTAGCCGCTTCGATCCGAGACCAAGGCTTTTCAGCGGTACGCCCCGCTCGCTATGAAGTGCGATCGTACCACCGGAAAACGACACCGACTGAGAGTCGAGCATCGCCTTGACAACGGAGCCAACGGGCACACCGAGTTGGACGGCAGCTACCAGGACAACCCTGAGTGCGACTGGCAGGCCTGCTTCCGCCTGCTGCCCAAAGGCCTCACGAGCACTGCGAGCCAAGTCGGCAAGCGCCGCCGACGCCGTTATGGTTTCATCGGAGACTTTATTGAGTATCGATGCGCGCCCCCAGGTGAGGTTGTGATCGGCGAATGCACCAAGCCTTGTTGGGCTGATGGAAGAGCGGTCGCTCCAGCTCAATCCTCGGGACTGTCCTTGATCAGAGGCGCGGACTGAATAGAGAGTCCAGGATGGCTCAAGGTCCGCTTCGACTTTTAGTCTCAGCGTGAGTACGGTCTCAAGCCCTACGTCGGGCTCGTCGTGCACCGCTCCGGATTTGGGGTCGAAGCCACGAAGATACAGACCGTAGGATTCAAGATTCTTCAGCCCATCATTGAGCCTTCCGATCGTAACCGAGATCTCGATCGGTTTGCGAACGTCAAGATTGTGAAAGTCTGCATCGGTCATCGAGAGATTGCGCCGCGCACCAAGACATAAATCCAGCGCGTCCAAGATGGTAGTTTTGCAGCTATCCCCCGGCCCAATCAGGCAATTGACGCCCGGAGCTGGGCGCCAGTCCAGAATGGCGATCCCCCGGAAATGATTGATCTCCAACCTTCTGACAACGCCCATGCTCACTCCCCTCTTTTGGGAAGCATGACGCTATCCGTCCAATTTCTCCAGGGCTAATTTGGAGCGCTGATAGCCAGTCGCTGGGGCAAGTTTTCGGTATTTTGGTGTGTATTCTCGAGCGTCTTGCCGACAATGATGAGGGCGCGAGAGCAGAGGCATGGCTACAGCTGGGAAACATCGGTGTGACGACGCTACTTCGCGACTTTCTTAAGGGCTTCAAACAGAGCGATCGTGGCTAGGTGTTCGCTAAGCCGATCTCGAAGAGGCGCTTAGCCCTCTCAACTACAGCGTTGTACGGTGCTCACGACGGAACACGCCTTGACTAGGTCTGAAGCCAGGAGCGAGCTCTGCTAGATGGGAGCACTGAACGTGTCAGTCTCGACCCTATTCACAAGCTTCGCAAACCGCCTAAGCAGTTTGACGAACTGACGCACATTGAGTCCGCCCTCGTAGGTCATGAAATACTCAGCCCAGATGTCTCCGTCTTCGTCGCAGTGAAAGCGCGCCATGATCAGGTTGCCGTTCAGCTCATTGACCTTCTCAGTTGCGGCTGAGAGCCCTCGCACTTGATGATGCTGACGAACAGAACAAACTTACGGTCGTGGTCGATGCGCAAACTGCAAGGATCATCGAGCCCGTCGAGGATCTGAAGGCGGTCGTGGTGAAGCTCCACTCAATGAAGATCGATGCTAGGATACGCTGAAGTTCTTCAAGCGTGACCTTGTCTTCGCTAATGGTGAGAAGTGGACCATCGCTATTTATTGGAATGATGTTCGACATATCGAAATCTCCTGGCGGCAGATTGTCGGCCCGAAGGTGAGCGCTCGTGGCCCATAGGGAACACGAGACGAATGAAACTGGCGGAATCGAAGCAACGCATGCCGCAAATGTGGAGCGCGATCTTGAGGTCGCTTACTGCTTGTTGGTGACGAAATGCAGCTATCCAATTTGAAGTGCCTGAACCCGAGTTCGGAAGGCACGGTCGAGGCGGATCATTGCATCGGTCATATCCGCGTGTATACGGTCCCAATCTTCTCTCGGCGACTTGTAGCCCCCAGGGATTACAAATCTTATCCGACTTGCGGCAGACTCAGGAAGTTCCTGCCAGTCCAGTTGCCCTTCGAACAAGCGTTCGATCTCTTCGCGCTGCTGGAATAATTGATGGAATGCAGCCTTGTTGATCTCGTGCTTCCCGGGACCGTGGCTGATCCAAATCTCAACCTGGGATTCCAATTGTCGCGCGAAGTACGTGATCCCGAACCCTGCGCGACCAATGCCTCCCGAGATCCAGCTACCGCCCGAAGGCTTGCGGTTGGCGTGGATAAGAGTGCGCTGTTTGGCATAGTTCAGCAGACGTTCCCAGAACTCGTATCGCAGCTCATGGGTAGTTGAGCGCTGCAGCCTTTCCGCCTGACGCTTGACGCCGATCTGCGTTTGGAAGCTGGCGGCTTCGGGCAGCGGGATAAGTTGCTGGACGTCTAGCAGTACCTTCCCGTCGCTCAACCGGCATGGCCTGAGCCGCACGCACTTGACGTCGATCCCTCTGTCTCGGAGCCAGAGGACAGTCGTCGTGATCTCTTTGCTGAAGTCGGCTGAGGCCAAGATGATGCGGGTGTCCTTGTTGAACTCAGCCTCATCAACCTCGTCCCATCCGAGGAATTCGAGTATGGCATCGCGCGCCGCGCTAGCATCAGGGTTCAGCTTGTCTAACTCGAACGCATAGGCGCTCACCAACTGCTCGAATGTCATTGCCGATATCATTGCGGCATACCGCAATGCCTGCAATTCCATGTGGCCTCCGGTCTCGGTCCGCTTCACCTCGACGACAACGAGGTTGGCGTCACTATCGAGGCACAGCAGGTCAATCCGGCGGGAGCTGTCAATCCAAGTACCAAATTCCTCCGAGATCACCAGCAGGCGATCCTCGAGCAGACCAAGATTGGCTTTAAGAAGCTGCTGGATGTGTGCGCGTTCGTAAAATCCCTCAGCATCGAAGCTGGTTTGGCTCGCCGCTACCAAGCTGCCATTCACGATTTCGAATAAAGGCATAGACCACCCCAGGAACGCTGATTCCCCATAAGCAAACACATCGAGAAACATTCTCGTCAATATTCCTCGTCTTCAAACCAGACCCGTCCGCTGGCGACGTTACGACGGGCGCAATACCTCCGGCTTGTTCCTGCTTGCCTCCGTGTGTCGATCGGCGGGGGCGGTCCGTGGACACTGGTCTGGCGGATACCCGCTCCTGTCGGGAAGGCATAGGCGTGAGAGAAGGTCGAAGCTATAGGTGTAGCGGGACAACTGATTCAGGCGCGACAGCAGCCGCCCCTCCGAAAATGCTCTGACGGCGGCAACCGTATATGGCGCGCCCCGGAAGATCTTTGCCACACCGGTCCTCCTGATGCAGCTTTTGAGCTGGTTCCTGGTGCTAGCCGTGTCAGTTGAAGTATTGTGTCATGCCCATGGCTTGGCTAACGATGCCCGCTGTGGATTGACGGGGGGATTGCAATGCCACTCATAAAAGAGATCGAGAACGCGCTCACGTTCGTCGCAGATATGCCGGTTAAGTGGCAGCGAGATGTGGCATTCTTCTTGTCCGGTATTGTAACTAGTTACGACAACGAGCGGACCATGACCCGCGAGCAACGCATGCGCCTGAGCGAGCTCGACCAGGAGGAGATGGAGCGCCGCCTGCGGGATCTGAAGTAGCCGCTGCCGGCGCCGGAGCGTTCACGCCATTCCGCGGTCCGTGCCAATATTCAGATGACTTTGGGTTGGGCAGTAGCTGTGTACCGCCGAGGCTCCTTCAGGAAGCCAGAGCTCTAGGATTGTGCCATCCCTCTTACGTCGGCGCGGAGATCGCTGTGAGACGTGCTTGCGCGCCTGAAGGCGTTGTTCTGATCGCCGCCTTAGTACCCATATCCGGCGACGTGGTGCGTCTGCATCTGGTAGACGGCGGGGTGAGGCAGCGGGCGTTTTACCTGCGCTAGTGTCTGAACAAACTCGCTCGAGGAGGCGTTGTCTGTGGGCAAGTCGCTCCCAGACACAGGTGCACAATGTCACCGGGCCAAGATCGAGGTCGATCCGCTGCATCCCCTAATGAGATCCCCGTCTTAGGTTGGAAGGATATCCTGTTACGGGTTTGGAATGGCCTGACCGAGCACCGCGTTGTGCTGATCGCGGGCGGCGCGTCGTTCTTCCTATTGTTGAGCCTATTTCCAGCGATCAGTGCGTTCGTCTCTATATACGGGCTGTTCTTCAATCCCCGCACAGCGGTAGAGCAGGTCACCGCCCTGGATCCGGTTTTGCCAGAGGGTGCTTCTCGAATAATCCGGGAACGACTTCACCAGTTGACCAGCCAAAGCAAGGGCGCACTTACCCTGCGCCTAGTAGCAGGGGCCTTATTTGCCTTCTGGGGTGCCAATAAGGGCGTGAAAGCTATTTTCGATGCCATCAACGTCGCTTATGGCGAAAAGGAGAAGCGCTCCTTCCTCTATCTCAACGTGATCGCTTCGCTCTTTACGATCGGTGCGATTGTAACATCGCTTGTCCTTATTTCGACCGTCAATATTGTGCCGGTACTGATCGGTTCGTTCGATCTTGCTTGGTCCTTAGAAATTGGTCTTTCTGCAAGCCGCTGGATCGCACTAGTCGCCCTCTTGAGCGTTGGGCTTTCTTTGCTTTATCGCTATGGTCCGAGCCGCAGGCCCGCTAGATGGCTTTGGATCACATGGGGTGGTGGCCTCGCCGCTACCGTATGGGTGGCAGCGTCTGCGGGCTTCTCTTTCTATTTGCGAAATTTCGCTGGTCTCGATGCGATCTATGGGTCGTTGGGCGCTATCGTCGCCTTGTTGGTCTGGATATGGATATCCGTGTTTATCGTAATTGTTGGCGCCATGATCAACGCCGAAATGGAGCATCAGACTAGGCGGGATACCACCGTGGGAGTGCCTCGACCCGAGGGTCAGCGGGGGGCTATTGTTGCGGACAGTTCTGGACCACCTACTTAGCGCCAGGTCATCTTTTATTGGGCGCTCCTAAGACGCTCGCCCAGGCAATCGAGTGGACTTGCATTGGCGCAGTGCCCATTTGGGTTGGCGCCGGTGTGTGCCCAATGGCATCATCAAGCTTCTCCGCGCATCTTCTCGTAGCGGTCTCGGTTCGCCTCTCGCC
Organism: Pseudomonadota bacterium; assembly: GCA_023430315.1. Classification (GTDB taxonomy): domain Bacteria; phylum Pseudomonadota; class Alphaproteobacteria; order Rhizobiales; family Hyphomicrobiaceae. The sequence continues at coordinate 9,869 of JAEZAW010000328.1, forward strand.
ACCATGCAGCCTTGACCTTCACCCACTCGGGGCGCCTGCCGGAGCGGTAGGGGAGGTCGGCGCGCTTGCTGACGATGCCTTCAATGCGGAACTGCTCGGCGTTTTCGAGGAGCAGAAGTGGATCATCGAAAGTCTCGGAAAACATCAACGGCTTCGAAAGCGCAAGCTTCTGCAATCGTTCGCGTCTCTCGATGAGTGGCAGCCCGCGCAAATCTTTCCCGCGTAGCGAGAGCAGGTCAAAGCAGCAGAATGTGATGGGCGTGTTCTTGCGAAGAAGTGCGTAGAAGTCGGTTCCGCCATCGCCGGCGTCCGCCACGACCTCGGCGTCGATGATGCAGGGCGGCAACTTGGCATTCAGCGGGAAGCGCTTGGTGAAGTCGCGGCCATTGCGAGAATACACGCGGATGTTCGGGCGCGTGTGGATCTGCACGCGGAAGCCGTCGAACTTGACCTCGTGTACCCAGTTCGGGCCGGTGGGCGGCACCTTTCGCTCGGTCGGGATGCAGGGCGGAATGAACACGCGAACGCCGGTCGTATGAGAAAGCATGACGACCGCGCCAACTCATGCAGGGAAGCCGAGGGGACGCGGTCGCCACCGCGACAAGGAGGTGCTCTCGCCGCCTGAGGAAAATGGGCGAGTCGCGTCGCGGTTCCTAGGCATCGGCGTGTCGTCGACGTGGATGGTCAGCAGCTATGCCGTAGCCCGTCGCGCACGAGGATGCGGTGGTGATGCTCTTCGTAGCACCAGGGCGGCGGATAGACGTCGCGGAAACGAACCATGCCCCCTGCGTAGCAGGCTGCGCACCAAACGTGAACATGGGCTGGCCATGAAGGAGACGCGCGGGGGACTGGCAATGCCCGCGCGTCAAAGTTCGATATCCGAATGTAGGACGAAGGTATGACCGCCGATGAGAGCGGTCAGTCAGCGTCGTCGGAACAAACAATATGCGCAACAGAAATGTCAGCAGCGTATAGCTGATATACCTGAATTTTGTTCAGTGACTTAGTGGTGATGCGGGGATTTTGTCGGCTTAGAGACAACAAGTTCTACACACGGGACATCCACAGAATATCCACAGAACGAGGGTGTAATCGGGCGTGCAAAGATAATGCGCGCGAGGGAGGAACACCTTCAGCGCCTGTGCGTTGGAACTCCGGCTTTCCGCTGCTGAGTGGTGTTCTCATGTCTCGTGTTGAAGACGCTCTTGTGCTTGTCGAGCGTTTGCATCAGCGGTTTGACGATGCTTTCGACGGGGCGGAGAAGCTGAGCGCACTCATTGCCGAGAAGATCCATACCGGCGCCGACGTGACCGACCTCATGGGCAGCTCAAGGAAGCCGAGGCGGAGAAGATGTCTACGCTCGCGGCGTTGCGGCTGGCGCGTCTTCGCAACCGCGTCCTCAGGTTACAAGGGTGGTCCGCTCTCCTCCGTCAGCAGCCAATCGATGCTGCAATTCGAGGCCAATTGCAACGAAACTAGAGTGGACCAGGGTCCTCTTGTCAGGTGATCCCAATCTCAATGCCGTTGCAATGGCCTTTCCAAGTGGAGATGCCAAGATTAAGTCCGGGCAACACCGCTACCCACTTCCACGGATTGCCGAAACCACGGAGCTATTCCGACGCCTTACTGCTCTGCGGAAACGGCTTCCAGCCTCCTGCCAAAGCAAACTGAGGCCAGTTGCCTCGACCCAGGCGAAGCCGATGGGGCATTCCACTAGCCAGGCAGCCAGTTCAGCCTAGGGCAATGCAGAAAGGGCGCTGGCCCAAAAGCCAACGCCCCCGTTCAACACAATCTCATGAGTGACGAAAAAGGGGCTCGGAGCTGATGGCGTAAGCTTAACAGGCTCCGAGCAGTGACATGGCGAGAGTCGGTAACGCCCCATACTCCATCGAAGAAGCCCTAGGTTCACTCGGGGCTTTTGGGGATCTGTAGGAGGTGAAAACCCCGATCCTCACCAGGCTGGCTACTCCACCGAGGCCGAAAGCTGAGGCTGCGAACCAGACCAACTGGATCATTTTCAGTGATCGGCCACCTTCCCACTTGGGAACATGTCCACGAGCAGCCCATGGAGCATCAGGGCGCCACAGCTTCCTGACTGAAGGAAGTCTCTCAGCTCCACGCGCACCGACTTGTCTATCTGCACGTGCTCCACGTACAGGTCTCTGGGGTTGTCGATATAGACAAGGTCCCAGATGTCTGTGCCTATCCGGTGCAGCTCACGACGATAAGTTGCCATCGGCATCTCCACGCCATCAGAATGGCCAAAGGACAACGTAGGTGTTCTAATCCACTCGTCACAAGCTAAGGTTCGATCTCCGCCTGATCTCTCCGTCCTTCAATCGCATCAATCGAATGACGTTAGCGGTGATTGGTGAAAAGGCGGATACGAGTGTGACGTCTGGCGAACTGCAAGCAGCACGCACTGCATCCTCTGCATCTCTATGAGACGTGATGGCGCAATCCCAATACTCGGCGACCCCCTGGGAGCCTCTCCGGAACACGGCAACTGTCCAGCCGCATATCATTGAGACTGGCTCCACATTTGCGTAGATCGCCAGCATGCACCTAGTTCTGAGAACAACTTAATGCGATGTCTATCGGCTGTCACCCTGTGTGGTCATGACGACCATAAGCACGCCTTTTTGCCTAACGGGCGAGTTTGTTCGATGTGCTTGGCCTTAAGTCAGACTTCCCGTTGAGGATCTGGCTCAGGTACTGGCGCCAAACGTTCCGTGCTCCAACGTCACAGCCAACTCCGTCGCACTCAGTGGCATCGCAGCTTGTGACTTCCGGGCTGTAGAAGCTCACGATGTTTACTGGTTGCCGACCGAGCAACTGCACCCTGCGGGCGACGAGCACCCGAACCAGTCTCGCTCGCGATTGATCCAGTCGAGGTCCGAGAGCAGTGCTAACTCATCGCTCACCGCCCCTTTGGCTAGGATCGCGGTGGTGAAGCGCTGCAGTGAGCCTGACGGGGTAGATGGTGCTCCGTCGTCGACGCGATACCGTTCGCGGAGGCTAAGGGGTATCCCACCGACCTCCTGCTGGAGGACGAGATCGGGATCTAGTTCCTCTAGATACCGCCAGCATTGCCGGTGACGGTTGCTCTACGCACATCCCAGGCGACCATCCTTCAGTCCATGTACCATCGAGTGCGGTTAGGAATTGCTCGCTGCCTACACGCCTATACTTAGCTAGATTTTATCGGGTTTGGATTGCATTAACGGTACCAGGAGGAACGACGTTTAGAGCGAGACACGTCAGGGCCCAACTTGCAGCAGGCGGATGCACAACCTGGGAAGGGCTGCGAGGTCTTGGAAAGATTCCCGAATAGCGAGATTGCCCGTATGAGCGGTCGCGATGCAGATATGCCCGCTCGATATGCCGTCCCTGACGCTCGAGCATGTCTAGCAGGCGCGAGAACTCATCACCCGCTATAATCTACAGCGAGTCAGTTCCGCGAGTCTCCGATGCTGCTTCACGGTCCTCTCAGAGGGATCGATTCGCTGCACTGCCGGCTTCATCAAGACATCTGCACCATCGGCTTGGCCCACATTCTGGTGTTCGCACAGATCGTCGGAGCAGAGGTCGCTAGTTCAAGCTGCTGCCTCACCGCACTGAATACGGGAGCGACGTAGTGGCAACGCTGTCGAGTGACGACCGTACCTAATTATCGTAGCCATCATCCTCGTCATCATCATCGTCGTCGTCGTCGTCCTCATCGATGTCATCGATGTCCTCGATGTCATCAACATCGTCCTCAACTGGTATAATCTCATCGTCATCGGCGACGAACGTTGTGGACAGCGGTTCCACTATCGCCGGCGACGAGAACGGTCCGCTTGCTTCGGTTTGGGCTATCGCAATCGTATTCGGTGTCAGTAGCAGTGCTGCGACGAGTGCTGTCGGAAGTTTGTGCATGGAGAGCTCCTCTGAGACGTCATTAGTTACGCAACGACCAAAGTCGCGAGTGGTTGCGAAATGAGACTCAGATGAACGATGCGCGATCCCAAAGCCAGCAACCGCGGCTTCTTCGATCGCTGCGTAGTTTTGGGCTTGCCGGCTTCGGAGCGAAGGCTTCATAGCGCAGAGATTGCTGCCCGCCTTCGCCGACGATTGCCCGCCTTCTCCGGCGGCATCCCCGTCATTCAGAGCGTTGCCTAAACGTCAGCGCAACGCATACGGCGCTTGGTGTCATTAGGCACTAAGTTCCCGCTCGAGCTTGGCGATGAGATCGTCGTGCTTGGCGATTGTTGCCTTGATCCGCTCAACTATCTCGGCGGTGATGACTTCGCCATTGCGGCGCATGACCACGGTGCCCGACTCGAAAAGATCAAGCTCCTGTTGCGCCTCTTCGCGCAAACTCGTCACGTAAGTTAGGAAGTCGACCCTCAAATCATAAGGGGTTTTCACCTGAGATCCTCCAAACGGGAAGGCGTATCAACGTCATATCACCACATCGCGTGCGCGCCGATGCCCGCCCGTCAAATCCCAACGGAGATGTCGGTTCAGTTTAATCTGAGCACTGTCGATTAGGCGGTCGGCACTGGTGTTTGCTCGCAAGCACCGTCCATCCATTCCATCAGAGTGCTGCGAAGTTACAGCGCTGGACAGTGACCCGTCTGTACGTGCAAGTGCAGTCAGATGAACAGAAGTAAGTAGGCGAACGTGTCTGACGAAGAAAAGCCAGACAGTTTGAGCAGATCCTTGAGGCGCCGGGGCTAGCCGACGCGCTTGAAAGCGAGCAGTTCAAGCAGTTCCTTGATCATGTGCCTATTGCCATAGTGGTGTCGGAGCTGAAAGCCCGCGAGCGTATCGTCTACGTTAATCTCGAGTTTGAGCGGCTGTGCGGATTGTCGGCGGCGGAGGTTGTTAATTGCGGCTGGGATGTCCTTAGTGCAGAGGTCCACGGCGGCGAGGATCCCCAGCCGTTGGGCGAGGTCATTAAGGTAGAGCGATAGTACCTGGGTGCCTTCCGCCTTAAGGGACAAACCGTCGTCGATGTTTGGTCAAACATCATAGAGAACGATGACGGCGTTCCCAGGTACCGTCTCGTTGCTATTGCAGCGACGCGGGCGGGAGATTGCTTCTGAAAGGGCGCAAATAGCGCACCAACTCGAGGAGAAGGACACGCTTCTTCGCGAGCTACAGCACCGAGTGAAGAATAACCTCCAATGATCACGGCGCTCATCCGCATGGAAGAACGTCAGCTACCGGAAGAGGGTGAGCGCCTCGATCGGCTGGCAGGTCGGATCGAAGCCATGTCGCTTCTGTATCGGTCGCTATCCGAGCTTGAGGATGTCCAGGAGATCGATCTCGGCATCTATCTCAGCCAAGTCGCCGCAGCGGTCATGCAGGCCCATGCCACGGAAGGCATTAGACTAGACCTGAAAGTCGATACGTGGCCAGTCTCGGTCAACGTCGCCATGCCTACAGGATTGGTGGTCAACGAACTGCTCACCAATACGCTGAAGCATGGCTTTCGAGGTCGCGATGGTCGTCTAGCACCCGCCATCCTCGTTCGCCCGACATCGGAGGGGACGAGCAATTCCGCTCGCTTCTATGGGCAAGAGTTTGCTCCCCTTTCAGGGTGCGTCTTCTCACCAACAACCATCTATTAGCGCTCCCGGGCTGCCCTTATTTGCTCGCTCAAGTAGGGCGCCGAAGGTCGGCGACGGTGCTAGATGCTCGTGATCGTAAATGCGGATGGCGGCACCCGTCGTAGGACGAGACGCGTTGATGGGGCAAATCCGACCAGAATGGAGGCGGGCTTGTGAGCCGCTTGATGGTCCGGAACCGTAGGTGCCGACCTACCGTTCAGTTAGCGAACGAGAAGATCACTATGGAGGAACGGCGTGTTCTTTGTCGCTCTTGCTACAGATTATGACGGCACGCTGGCACTGCATGGTCACGTCGATCAGCCAACGCGAGAAGCGCTCGGCGAGGTGAGAGAATCTGGTCGCAAGCTGCTTCTCGTTACCGGACGCGACCTTGCTGATCTCAAGAGGGTCTTCGATCAGCTCGAGCTGTTCGACCTCGTTGTCGCGGAGAACGGTGGCCTTCTGTACGATCCTGTGACGAAGGAAGAGATCCCTCTCGCGGAGCCGCCTCCCAAGGTTCTGGTCGACCGCCTCCGAAGTCTAGCTGTGGATCCATTGTCAGTCGGGCGAACCATTATTGCGACCTGGGAGCCCAACGAGAAGATCGTTCTAGATGCGATCCGCGCCCTCGCTATCGAGCAGCACATCATTTTTAACAAGGGAGCAGTCATGGTGCTCCCGAGCGATGTCAACAAGGCGTCGGGACTATTGAAGGTGCTCCAGCGGATGAATCTCTCGCCGTTGAACGTCGTCGCAATCGGTGACGCTGAGAACGACTTACCCTTCCTCGACGCCTGCGGCTGTGGCGTCGCCGTCGCAAATGCACTTGATACTGTAAAGGAGAAAGCCGACTTTGTGGTGGCAGACCACGGCGCTGGGGTCATCGAGCTTGCGCGCGAGTTGACCGAGAACGATCTCAGCCCACGTCAACATGCGATCCCTCGAGCGCAGCCGGTTATCGGCGAACTGTCCGACGGCGAGCACGTGCGCTTGAGCCCGTTTGAAACGCTGCTTGTCACCGGATCATCTGGCGGCGGTAAGTCGACAATAGTGACTTCGCTTCTCGAGCAGATCCGGGAGCTGGGCTACCAGTTTTGTGTAGTGGATCCTGAAGGCGACTATGGCGGATTGGGCGATGCCGTCGTTCTTGGCGATGCGAAGCAGCTTCCTCGCATACGCGAGTCCATGGAACTGCTTCGACGCCCCGATGTGAATGTGGTGATCAACCTTCTTGCCGTCGATCCGCCTGATCGACCAGCTTTCCTCGCCAAGCTTCTTCCCGAGCTGGCCAAGCTGCGCACGGAGACGGGGCGTCCGCACTGGATCGTTCTTGACGAAGCACACCATTGTCTTCCAGCGAAGTGGGATCCGGCGCCGGTGACGCTCCCACGCGAGTTACCGGCGGTGATTGCCGTGACGGTGCATCCCGAGCAAGTGGTGCAAGACTTCCTGGAGCTAGTTTCGACCGTCGTCGGGGTCGGCGACGGAGCGTCTGCGGCGATTGAAAGCTACTGCAAGGTTCGAGGTCTGGAACAGGTTACGGGTGCCAAGTCGCCCGAACGTGGGGAGGTTCTGCTATTGCGCGGTAACGATCAGCTTCGCGTCGTTGCGGTGCGTCGTCCCAAGGACAAACAGCAGCGTCATGTACGCAAGTATGCCGAGGGCGAGCTCGGCGAAGATAAGAGCTTCTACTTCCGAGGCCCCGAAAGCGCCTTGAACCTTCGGGCGCAGAATTTATCGATGTTCCTCCAATTGGCGGTCGGTGTGGATGATCGCACTTGGCTGCATCATTTAAAGGAAGGAGCGTATTCCAAGTGGTTCCGCAACTCGATCAAGGATCAGGACTTAGCGGCAGAGGCTGCGGTCGTCGAAGAAGCTGAGTCGCCATCCGCAGAGGAAAGCCGCGCTCGCATCAAGGAGCTGGTCGAGCGAAGATATACTGCGCCAGCGAAAGCCGAGTAGATGCGGGAACGAGTCCGTGACGTCCCGGCTGAGCGAGTGCTGGTGCGGCTAAGCCGCTAACGCATGACTACTGAGCCTGCTGAAAGAAGTTTCGTCGTGCCCAAATTGCGCGGAAAACTGCCGCGTCTCGATAACGAACGCCGCGCGCGACAATAGTGACCTTGGCGCCAGTGTTCAGGTAACCGATGGCGAGCCTGATGGCGTGTGCGAGCCGCATCGATCGGCTCAGCGGCGATCGGGTGGTAATCTTTCCGCTTTCGGTATCGAATTCATAGTCGACGTAAAGCTTGACGTGTTCGTCAAGTGGAATGAGCGACAGCATCGCAAGCCCCCATCGTTCTCGCGATTGAGGCCCCGCATCATTCCGTTTGATCGGAGACTGTCAACAGGGCGCTGCCGCAAAAGTCTTTTGCCGCGGCTCGGCTCGGCTTAGACAACTTTGTCCTTCAGCGCGACCCCAGATGAAAGCTCTTCGACACTTCCCGGCTTCTGCCTTCTTCGTTGGACGAGCGTCGGCTCTGCAACACCCAAGACGACCTCGATCCGCCAGCCAGGAGGTATAACTCCCTGCACGGCATCCCGTGCTGGCATCTGTGTCATGGTCATGGCAACGAAGATATGGACCGTGCCGCCGAGTTGCGGGCGTGGATTGGATCGCGGACCGCGTTGCCTCCGCTCCAGCGTCCATCGTCGCTCGTTCAAACTGAAGGTTCGCATCAATGTCACGCTCGAGGCTGTCCGCGCTCCGAGCCATCGAAACAATCTAGCGGATGCAACGTACGCGCTCGATTACTTCACGCCGATGAGCATCCCGCCTAATGCGGACACACTTATTCTTACGAAGCAAAGTAAAAGGCGGGAACGATTTTTAACTAGCACACGTTTTTTAGCCAGCTTGGTCAGCGATAGGAGCTGGAAATGGCAACCGACGTCGAGCGTTCGACTGATTATGCGCGCGCCCGCCACACGGAACGCCGGCACTACGCGCGCATGAGTTCCCAATTGGGTTGGATCATCGCCACTATGGTGGTTTCCGCCGTCTCCGCGCTCCTCCTCGTGTCGTACTTTGATCGATCCCAAAATGGTTCATCGAGCAGTTCAGGTTCCAACGTAACTGCGCAGGATCGTGTACCGAAGGTCCCGGTCACGCCCGATATGCCGCCGCGTTCGAAGTGAGGGGGGCCATGCGTGATTTCCTCGTACCGTTCTTGGTTATGGTCACGGCGCATATCGTCCTCTTCGGAGTCGCGCTTCAGCTATACGCCAACGCAGGCTGATCCGTAGCCACTCACGGCGCAACGCGGTGGGTACTGGGACCGGCGGGAGGTCAAAACCTGTCGGCGCTACTGACCAGTCGACTTTCGCGGGGCTCAATGGAAAACAACGCATTGGTGACTGACCTGCGCTCGATAACGGCAGCAGCGCTGACCGCGACGTCTGCCGCGGAACGAGGGGACTGGCGCGAGGCAATAAAATGCGTCCGCGATGTCGCTAAGTGTGTTGACCAAGTCCTTCGGCAACTTGAGGCCACCGAACAGGAACTTGGCGGCGACGGCGACACGAGACTCCCCATTGCGGATCCCAAAAGCCAATAGCCAAATGTTAATGGTGTCGAACTGGAGATGGAACGAAGAACACTCGGCCCAAGTTCTTCGCGGACCTCGAAGAGTCAGATAGGAGAGGAAACTCCGATGATTAAATATGTTCTGACAGCGACCATCCTGCTCGGCAGCGTTACCGCCGCCATTGCCGCGGAATACTACGTGGTCCGCGGTCCCGACAAGAAGTGCAAAGTGGTCGAGAAGCGTCCAACCGAGAAGACCGTCACCGTGGTCGGCAATCGTGCCTATGTTACCCGCGAGGAAGCAACTAAGCAGATCGCGGTCGTATGTAAGGAACGTAACTAATAAGCCTTCCGCGAGCTTCCTCCAGAGCTCGGTTAGGGAAGCCCTCCACGCAGTCGTCTCCCCGGCGCTGTGTGGGGGGTTTTCATGCTAACCGCGGCTTCGCGGCGCCGGCTTCTTCCTCCGCCGCCGTCGCCGCATCAGCTCCACCTCGACATCCCAGGAATCCAGCCACCGACCTGAGGGATTATTCCAACTCTCCACGATTATTCCCAAGACCCGTGCGCATTCTAGTTGCCTCTGCCGTGGCTTGCCGTCGATCTGCTTCAGGATGTCCTCCAGCTCTTTAACAAGCACCGTCTCCTCCTACCGAGATGCACCAGGCTGCATTCCGTGCCGCGTCTGGCTGTAGGCGACTTGCTCAATCCGTTTCATTTCGAACGGCGGTGCAAGTCACTCCGGCGCTTCGTCTGCGACGGTGTCCATCGCGACCTACTCTCGGCCCACGACAGCGCCATGTGTTCGGACCGGACACGCCCGGCAGGGTTCCCTCTCCCGCTCCCGGAGCCACGACGAACTCCTACCCTCGGGTTTGGTCAGGGCGCGGCAAGAGGTCGTGACGCGGTCCAACGACAACGCCGCACAGCTGTGGATCGAAAGGAACATGCAGCCAACCCTTAGCGTTTGCGAATATGGCACTATCAGCAGAAGCCCGCGCCTTTGCCGTGCAACGTCATGGTATGCCGTGCTCCTTGAGCAGCTTCGCGACGGCGTCCAGATGACCTACGTACGGCTCACCCGAGTACTTGCGCAATTGGGCATGAGGGATGCCCGTTCGCGTTGGGGAGTGCTGCAGACCTCCTGCGGTTCAGGCCCTAGTCTACCTCATCCAGCTGCGGGGAGCTCATATCTGCTGACCACTCGACCACGTTTGTGCAGGAAAGTTGCTCCGCCCTGCCTTCGTACACATTCAGTTGGTTTATTAGGGTTGGATTGCATTAACGGTAGCAGGAAGAACTCGGTTCAGGGTCATATCGGCCATTAGCCGCGCCAAATCCAGAGCGCTCTACCCGCAAACATTGCGCCTCATCACCACGGTTTCGATTAGGAGGCGGACGGGTACTTCCCAAAACGACCTCATGCTCTTGCTTCTAGGGCTTGGCGATTGAAGGCGCCAATGAGCACCTCGTTATAGCCTCCTTCGCACACGAGGGCATCGAGAAGGGATGAAAGCGTGTTGCGGGCTATAACTATAGCTACTTCGTTCCGCGGGCTTCCGAACCCCGCCTCAGAGTCATTACGGAGGAGATTCGTCCAATCTGATGGGAGTCCAGATCTAGCGCCCGCCACGCACTTTCCAGCGACTGCCGATAGCCCATGGCATCGAGGACGACGCGGTCATCACTCCCGTCGAGCACCCGCCCGCCACCATCCTTGATGCCGAGAGAATGGCGACCAGCGTGGTGGGTCGGCTCCTAGGGGTTATAGTGCTCTGCACCAACAGGCGACGGCGCCACACTAAGCCGAACCAGCGAAGGAGCCGGAATAGACCGCGCCGGCAAACGCGCTGCCAAGCTCCCTCATCTCACCAAGGCGCAGGCCCGATCGCTTGCGCTCGCAATCGTCGAACTCGGCAACAGATCAATGCGACGACGCTGCCCAAGGCCAAACCAACCTTTGTTAGGCGCGGTTCACGTCAGCTATGGATGGGAAAGGCGTCCGTCCGGAGGGTGCTCGAAGTTCAGGCTTGCCATCACAGTTGAACCTCTCCAAATTTAGCGCTCCAGTACGCAAATGAGCATGGAGAACGCGGTGCCCACCCCCCAGTGGCGCCGCGTTATTTCTTCAAGGAACCCTTGTCATCGAGCACGGTTTCTAAAGCTTGCGGTGGTGCTGATGTTCCGCCGTGGTGGCGACCGCGTCCCCTCGGGCTCCCTGCGTGAGTGGCGCGGTCGTCATGCACCCCAATTGCCGCGTTGAACGAGCCGGACTGCGTATCGAGCCCCGCATACCCACCGAGGAGAAGACGCCGCCGATTGGCCCGAACTGGCTGAGGTCAAGTTCGACGGCTTCCGCGTTCAGATTCACTCGCCGCGCTGCATCATGGACGCCGAGGGACGCATCAGATGGCAGCCACGACTTCTACAAGCTGCTTGGAAAGCGCGTGCCAGTGACGTTCTGATGCTTCACTGTCTCTTCGCGGACGCGATCTTCGTATCCATCCCCTTTCCGAGAGACGCGAGCGCCTGCAGAAGCGATTGCCCGCCGCACCGCTTCAGTTCTCGGAACGTTCGACGATCCCCTGCAGCTGCTCGAACATGCCGAAGCGCTTCGTATCGAGGACGTGGTGAGCAAGCGCGCGGACTTTCCCTGCCCTCCGGCAGACGTCCCGAATGGGTGAGTCAAGGCTTCGTGGTGGCGCGATGCCCACAGTAACCGCTTCGAGAAAATGCGCGGTGAGGCTTAAGGCCTTATTGCGCTCCCCTTCGATTATTCCTCGCGCGCATTACTTCCCTCCGGCATTCGCGGAGTTAAAATGGGTCTTTAGCTAGATATTGGCGGGCACTCGCAAATTCGATGCTCCCCATATGAAAAAGCCCGGCGGGTTTCGAGGGGCTTCCCGCCGGGTTCCGAGGCGTTCCCTTCGGGGGGAGCGGAAGAACGCCCGGGTTATCCTCAATGCTCTTGCCGCCGCACCAAGGGCGCCACGTTCTGATCGCTGACGGTGCTCGTGCATCTCCATGTCCCGGAGGAGCTTTGAGATTCGGTTATAGGCGTCTACAAGCGCCTCCTCGCAGCCGATCGCCTCGCCGACCGCTGCCGACGTTCTCGCAACCCGCAGCAACGCCAGCAGGCCATTGATTTCCGAACTCATGGACGGGGGTGTCATGGCGACTCACCCAACGCTCGACTAAGGCAGGAGTGGCCTTTTGGAACATAGCGCAGTTGAGAAACTGTGTGAACCCCCGCTGCTAACGAAATTGCAAAATCGGACATTTAGACCTGACGTTTTTGACTGGCCTAGTAACTCGATTTAGATGAAATCCGAAGCGTGCCGAGAGGCGGCACGCTGCAAGCGCCTGTCAGTTGTCGCGCCAGTGTTGAGCAATCCAGGGCGTCGGACGAACGTACTTGTAGACTTTCTTGTACCAGGGCGCCGGCCATGCGCCGTCGCGCGCCTCGTCCGGATAGGGCTTGCCGGTGAAGCAAACGACCTTCGTCCGGGGCGGAAGCTGGGTTGTCTGGACGAAATTCAGCGGCCACGGCGGCATGAGCGTATGTTTGAAGCTGACGCACCACTCAGCGGGCCAGAAATCCATCTCTTTGGCCGTGCGCGAGATAAATGTCTGGCTGTTGGGAAAGCGTTGCGTCACGCCTTCAGGGTCCGCCACCACTTCGTGCGCTCTGGCAAACGGGGTGCCAACTTTCCAACCCTCAGCAAGGCCGAAGCCCGTCCTGGCTATTGGCGATTGTGCAGATGGGCAATTCGTAGTGGAACTTTTCCGCTGACCTTGACCGTGGTCAACTCGGCGTCGTAGCTGCCGAGCTAGTCATTTTTCATGCAGCAGGATCGAGAACTTCATCAGCTGTATTTGCGCATTGTCGTCGTCGAGCAATGCATAGAGGGTTGCGACGATCCCTCCCAACCGACAACAAGCGAAGCAGACAAAGTTCAAATTCAGCAGATGCTTGAACGGACCTTGCTCAATCTGAAGCTCCGAGCAGAGGCGCTTGAGCGATCAATGCTCCAATGCCGGACCGAGCATGGCAGAGATAACAACGACCTTAATGTGTGACGTTGCCAGAGCACGCCACACGATGAGCTGATTGGCGCATGATGTGCAGCTCCTCGAGCTTGCAGTTCGCACAATCCAAATCAAAGTGCAGGCCATGCTCAGGGCTCTTGATCCGGCTGTCATGTGGATGCAGGCGTACTGACTGAGATTGATTTGCTGAAGGGTGTAATCTTGACCGAGAACAGGACAGCCGATCTAGTCAGTCAGGTAGTTAAGTCTTTGATGAAGGCCACAGGTTGCACCGAGGAAGTGGCCAGGGATATGATGCTTGCGGCTAGGCAGAGGGCCGAGGCCCGAAAGACTGAAGCCCAAAAGGGCAAGAGAGCTGCATAAGTAGCAGTCCGTCACTAAGACATAGCCCCCAATCTAGGGGGCTATTTTCGTTTGTAGGCTGCCGCACACAAAGGATCACATATCCTGTTGGGGGAATGGGTCACGATGCCTGACCATTTCAGCCCGCGTAATTGCACATAAATTTTGCATCTAATCGGCTGGGGCGTAGGCCGTACCAGTGCGTTCCACCTTGAGGTTGGTGGATCTAGTGAAACTAGCGAAAGTCGGATGTGAAGATGGGGGTCCGCGGGAGCAATCGCTGCCTGCTGTCTACGGAAGCGGCGTAGTGAATCACTCGATAGACGGCCAGTAGATTAGTCGCGGAGGCGTGGAGGCGTATGATCGGCCAACGTGGCCACCCAGGCTGACAGCCAATGAGTGACACATTAAGTTGAGTTGAAAACAGTAGCTGCGTTTGGGAGAGATGCGGCCATTGACGAGGGGCCGATCATCCTAAGGAAACAAATGCAACTTCTATCCACGATCACTTGCCCTCATTGCAAACATCGCAAAGTTGAGACAATGCCGACAGATGCATGCCGATATGTCTACTCGTGCAACGGTTGCAGGAAGGAACTGAAGGCACGACGCAGCAAGGATTGCGGCTGCGTTTTCTGCGTGTACGGCGATGTACCGTGTCCACCAGCCCAAGATGGGTCCTGCTGCGGCTGATGAGCGGGGATTGGCCGCACTAGATGGGTCGAAACCTGTGTAAGGTCCAACTAGCGAACTGGGCTCGGCGAACCTCTTTGCTATTGCTTAGATGGCGGCGTCTCATGCTTGTGTTGATCAGAGCTGCTCCCGGGCTTTATGCCGCCCATAGAGGCCATGTTCCTACAGCAAGGGCACATCATGCCGCCCATCTGCATGGGCTTGGAAGTGGACTTGTCGGCTATCGGATCGTCGGCGGTCTGCTTCATCATACCCATGCAGCCCATTTCACCGCTCTGAGCTGTGGTGGCCTGCTGCTGCATTCCGCCTCCACACATCTGAGCGAAAGCCGAGCCGCCTAGGGCCAGGATGACTACGCTTGCTATTGCCAGTGTACGCATGAGCGTTACTCCTGAGAGTCCTTTGACCGGAGGCTGGCACTTCGCCAAGGCTAGATCCAGTCACTTCTTTGTGGCGAGTATCGGGGTTGACCCCTCTCCAGTTCCCGAGAACCCCGAGTGCTCCCGAAACTTCTTAGGTGGAATATAAGGCGTTACCGACTCTTGCCATGTCTCCAGCTCGGAGCTTGGTTAGCTTTCGCCATCTGCTCCGAGCCCTTTTTCATAATGCTGAGATTGTGCGCTTACTTGGGAGCGGGGGCGTTGGCTTATTGGACCAGCGCCCTTTCTGTACTGCCCCTTGGCTGAACTGGCCGCCTTGCTAGTGGGATTTGCCCCATCGGCGTCGAGCTGCGGATAAAGGAGACCCGAGGGCGGGACTGGCGATGCCCGCACGTCAAAGTTTGGGTCTGCATGTAGGACGGAACATAAATTACCGGTGGTGAGAGCGGTTCGCCGGCGTCGTCTGAGGAGCTGAAAGAGATCGAGGAAGAATTCGCCCGGAGAGGCGTCGGAAGCTCGATGGAATTCCTGTGGCGGCTGAGTAAAAGCGCGTTCTTCGCCAACGCGTAGCATGTGCGGGGGGTCACTTCTTACTAGATGACCCGTCTGCGATCGCCACGTTCGTCCCTTTGTTGACCCGCTTGGCGAGTTCGAGTGCATCCCAATTCGTCAGTCGAATGCAGCCGTGTGAGGCGCTTTTTCCCACATCCTCTGGATCAGGTGTACCATGGATGCCATACCCCTTCGCTGAGAGCGAGATCCATACGACGCCAACTGGACTGTTGGGACCGGGAGGCAGCACCAGCTTCTCCTGCACTTCGACATTAGAAAGATTAAGGGCAGGGTCGTAATGAAATGTGGGGTTCTCCGCGATCGCGGTAACCTTATACTCTCCAGTGGGCGAGGGACGCTCATCGCTGCCGATGGTTGCCGGGTAAACTGCGATCAGCCGATCATCCTTATCGAAAGCTCTGACCTGCTCCTGCTCTATCTGCAGGCGGGCGAACCATCCTGATAGTTTATCCCGTCCGACGTTTGCGACAACGATTTCCGTCCCGGCACGAGTAAAGTCCACATCAGGGTTGAGATTGCGCAGAAGGGTTTCGCTCAACTGAAATCGCTCGGCGATCTTCTCCCGTACGCTCGTATAGCTGAGGTGTTCAAGCCTCGCCAATTCCGTAAAGTCCTCTGGCAACTTCTCGATGGCTATGCCAGTGAGATCGCTGTCACGCAGCACATGGATGCTGAGGACGGGCTCGTTGCTTCGGCTTTCGAGCGAACGCCAGAGCTTTTCGTCGATCCGATCCTCCGTCGGCTCGCCCATCATTTCTCGATATGCAGCAATGGCTCTACGAGTGTTTGTTCCGAGTTTCCCATCGATTGCGCCGGGTGAGGCGTGCGCTCGACTGAGCCATACTTGAAGTTTGATTAGCGCAGCTTTAGATGGCGCACCTCGTGCCGAGTCCAACGAAGCGCCATTGACCGCATCCACCGTGAGTTTTTGACTGAGAGCCGACGTCGGTGCCGCACCAAGGGCCAACGTAAGTGCGCCAATCAAAGCTCTGATCATTTCCCGCTCCCGCGCCAACTAGGACGGGAACGACACGTGATCAGATTCGTTCCGCAGTCCCGAGGGGGAAGCCAATAGAAAAGCCAACCCATTGCTGGCTTCGGGCTTTCAGCTTTGCTTGCGCGGGTCGATGCAAAACGCTGGGGATAGCTCCTGCGAACACTTGGGTCAGGGTCTCACAACGTCCAGAGCCCCAGAAAATCCCGATAGACTTTAAAGCGCAGTTTATACAACCTACGGCGTTGCCAGTCCCCGCTATCTGCGCTCGGAGTTATTAGCTTTCGCCACCAACTCCGAGCGCACAGGTTGGCGCGCATTTGATGGTGGGTAGCCCCAGCCCATCGGGGATTTCCTAACAAGCGGCAGCGTCGCGAAGGCGCGCGAAGCGGTTGATAGCTGCCTCAACTATCTGGCCGTAAAGCCCATCTTGTGCCCTAGGGGCATCGAAATCGGCTATGATGGGTGGGTGGTCGCTTAAGCGCTGATCGAAGATGATCCCAGCGGGGGCAACGACAGCTGTTTTGAAGTCGCCTAGAGTGGGGCGCTGACATACAGGTGGTCAATCTGTTGGACGATCTTGCCGCCACGGCAATCGGTCAGCCCAGGGCATTCATCCGCTCAATGATTTGGCGGTTACCGCGACCTCCGATCCGCCAGGCAACAACGGTCTCCGATGAATTGCACTCGGCAGGTCGACAAATGAAGCTAAGCTTCTAGCAATTTGGCGAGTTCGCTCGATGCTTGCTCCAAATGCTATCTCAACGCACTTACTTCGAAGAGGCTGTCGGTCGAATTTCTACAATGAGTGCCGACCATAGCCTCCCGGGCATCGAAGCTATCAATTAGGTGCCAGAGTTCATCTCCTGCGATATCTATAGCCGACCGGTTTCTGCGCCCTACCAAACCACTAATTTTTGTGACGCGATGCCATTTTAGACTGTTGACGCAATTTGCGATGGGGCGTGTTCACTCGGCCCGTCGTTGCCAAGCTGTTGCTTCCCCTGCCATGCCGGTGCGGCTATCAAGTATTGTGCTCGACCAGCATCTGCATTGGGGTAGGAAAATACTGAAAGCCGTCTCCAAATTTTGCGACGTGACCGATGCCGGGCCACGGGAAATGATAACCGAGAAGAGGAATTCTCTTGGTCGCCAGCATCTCTAGGATCCTTACGCGCGTGTCTGCCCCTTGCCGCGGATCCGTATCGTTCACAAACTGGAGGCGCGGCTTCAGCATTAGCAGAACTTGGTGATGCGTGAGGTCACCGATCACGGCGAGGGTCTTACCGTCGGACTCAATCATAAATATCATGTGTGCGACAGTATGGCCCGGGGTCAACATCGCCTGGATGCCGGGCAGAAATTCCTGACCATCTTTGAAGAAAATGATCCGGTCGCGGTTGGGGAGCAGATGTTTACGTGCCCCCTGGACCGTAAGTCTCATGTAAGGCGGATCCGTCATGCCCAGCTTGGCTGCGTCCGTCCAAAAATCATATTCGTCTTTTGCGATATAGATTTGAGCATTCGGAAAATTCCGAGACCCGTCGTCGGCCATAATTCCCCAAATATGGTCGTGGTGAGCGTGAGTAACTACCACCGCGTCGATATCTTTCGGGTCGATGCCAGCGGACTTCAGGGTCATTAGCAGTTTGCCCGTGCTTGGCCCGAATATGGTGGCAGTCCCCATTCCTGTGTCAAACAACACAAGCTTGTCGCCGGTGTTGAGCACAAGAACGTTTTGTTCAAGCATAAAGTTGGTGGTCGACAGGAAATTATCGGAAAGCATTTTGGCGAGTTCTTCCCGCGTTGCCCCCAGAAATCCGGCTGAGGGATCGCCTAGTCGGAGCGGCCCGTCCGACACAATGGTGGCTTGCAGCTTCCCATGATTGAACCGGTAATAACACGGGGCTTGATCGGTCGCTCGTGGCGCGCCCGAGTAAGAAGTTCTCAAAGGTGTGATGCTTCCGATTGCTACGCTCGCGCCCAACAGGGCCTGACGCCGCGATAATTTAAACGTGGTCATAGTTGCCTCCCTTCTCAGCCAATGTTGACATCGTCTGTTCGGACCGAGGGCGGGTCTTTATTAGCGCCCCTCGGTCCCACCTTGGAGACGGGCGATATCTTGAAACAGACGTTGACCGATTATTTGCAGCAAGTA
Organism: Pseudomonadota bacterium; assembly: GCA_023430315.1. GTDB lineage: Bacteria > Pseudomonadota > Alphaproteobacteria > Rhizobiales > Hyphomicrobiaceae. The sequence goes on from JAEZAW010000328.1 coordinate 28,182, forward strand.
GAAGCCAAATTTGGGATTTTGGAAATATAACTGCTTGACCTGAAAGTAGCTGATAGAAAGAACATCTCCGGTCTCAATGCAGACGAAAGAGAGTGTACGTTTTAATTCAGGCTCGATAAGCCCAAGCTCGCCGACAAGTTCCCCAGCGCCTATTTGTTGATCAATTTCAAGTAGTCGATATTTTCCAGTAAGCGTATAGAACATATCTGAGGATAGGTCACCTTTTTGGAAAATAACGTCGCCTGCCGTGCACCTGCGCTTGTTCATGAACGGCTTGAGCCAGTCCAAGTTAAGTTGACCTCCCTGGGCAGCAGCCTTAACTTGTTTGACCAGTTGCAGCATCTGATATAGACGCAACGAATTTAATGGTAGTAACACTGCATGAAGGAGTAGCTGAGGATAAACCGAGGCCAAAGCTCCATACGCGATGAAGACGCAGTTCGCGCATAAACCCGATACCCTTAGTGGGATCATCGTTTTCATGGAATAAGTACCGAGCGTCAACAACGCTCCGAGGTATCCGAGCGCCTCGATCCAATGCGCACGAAGGTAGGCCACCACATCCGTTGAATTGAGGGCGAAGTCCACGCAGTCCCCCTCTCGCATCCCGGGCACGCAATTATTGCCACTGAGTACTTGTTTTTTCAAGAGAGGTGTCGCTAGCCGGCGGGTGCGCGTGGTTCATTCTTAGGCGTCTTGAGAGCTTTGGAAACAAGATCGACCCCGGGGCCAGGCTTGCCGCTGGGCTGGGGCGGGTCCGTTGTGTCAGGGTCGATCGTCGGCGAATGAGGAGACAGGCTCCTTCCCCGAGACTTCCGTCTCTCAATCTTGCGACGAATTCTTATCGCCGCGGCTTAGTCAACTTTCAGGCTCCGCGCGACACGGAAGCCTACGTTGCCGATCCGGAAGAGGGTAATGAAGCCGTTGCGATTGCTCGAGCGTAGCATGTCTGGTTCGCCGCTCCATGAACCGCCACGATTGACTCGGCGATTACAAGCAGCGGCTTGAACCGCTGACCCGTCCGTTGGCGCTGATCGGTAATTATCAACATAGCAATCTTCCACCCACTGCCAGACATTACCGTGCATATCGTAAAGGCCAAAGGGGTTAGGTTTTTTTGCCCCGACGGGCTGTGTCTGACTATCAGAGTTCTTGCTATACCAGGCATAAGCGTCTAGTTGCTCTTCGTCGTCGCCGAAAGAGTATCTTCCGGGAATACCGGCTCGCGCCGCGTACTCCCATTCTGCCTCGGTCAATAACCGGTAAGGTTTGCCTGTGCGCTTGGCAAGCCACGTTACATAAGTCTTTGCTTCGTCCCAGGAGACATTCGTAACCGGGCGATTGCCTCGACCCCACCCGCTGTCGTCCGCCCGAGCACATACGCCCGCAGCAACACAACTGTCCCATTGTTCGAACGTGACGGGCGTCTTTCCCACGGCGAACGGTTGGTGGATCCTTACCTCGCGTTGAGGTCCCTCATCATTATTGCGATCTTTCTCCTCCTGTGGGGACCCCATTGTGAAGAACCCGTCTCGCACGACGATCATGGTGGGGCACCCGTTGGCGCACTCCTTAAAAGAGGATTTCGGAACCGCAGCCTTTTCTCTCTCTTCCTCCGCCGTCAATACGGACGGCCTCATAACTACGTGCCATTGATACTGCTCGAACAAAAACTCCTGATTTATAAAGCCAAGAAGGCCTACGATGATGAAGACGAACAGCGTGTAAATCACGCCTTGTACCAGACGTGCCCTTCGTCTGCCTGCCACTGCCAGGGATTGGCTGGCAGCGATGTATTCGGTGGCTGGGGCCATCGCAGCGGCGAAGTCTGGCGCAGCCATTAAGCTAGCTGCGCTGTCCAATCGAGCGCCGCGACGTACGAGAGCATCAGGTTGCCTGCCGCCGCTGATCCATTCATCGGCTTCGCGGAGCACATCATCGCGCAGTTTGAGCGAGTCCTTTTGCTCTTCCAACCAACCGGTAATTGGAGGCTGGCGGAGGAGCGCCTCATGAGCTACCTCTAAGGTATTCCTGTTTCGCACCAACAAACGATTGTCCACCAGCGCATTCGCCAACTGCGCAAGCGACGCCCGTCCGCCGCCGATAAGTTCGGTCTGCTTTGCTACGAGCCGCTTTGCGGCATTGGCCAGTGGGTCCCACGTCGCGAGTCCCGGCACGATGAGCCGCCGAAGGCTGTCGTCACTACCGGCGTTCCCTGCCGATTTTTGGGCCTGTCTCAGAACGCGGGTAACGCATCCCCCCATGCCGCCGATCTCGTTATATTGCTCCAGCGTCAGTTCTTGTCCTGCCCCATGCAGCTTGAAAAGTTGCGAGAGTGTGAAGGCAAGTAGGGGCAGCGCGTCAGCCCCGATCGCGTCGGTCACCAAGCGGTCGACCAGTGCTGGCTCGATCGATAGAGGGCGAACGTTCCGAGCGTAGACCTCGGCAGGTCTCAGGATTACATCGCGATAGGCGCCCGGCGACAGCGGTAGCAGATAAAGCGGTTCGGGCGCCTCTAGCGAGAGTTCTGCAAAACGCTGTAGTAGACGCTCCACGCTGTCGGCTCGAATCGTTATCATCACATAGGGATCCACTCCTTTCGCTGCCACGTCTTGCAGCCCCGCGAGCATTTCAAGGAACTGCGCGCTTTCCTGTGCATCGTCCGCGGCGAAAAGCTCCTCGCCCTGATCGATCGCGATCAGTAATGCGGGCGGTCTTGCTCCTGGAACCGCAGGGGTACTCAAGGCTGTGGCGTCGGAAATTAGCGTGGCAAATGCTGCCACTCGATCTTCGTTACGAGTTCCTCCGATTATAGAATTGATGGCGCCAGGTGTTTTAGACATGCCATTTTGAGAGAACCATTCTGCTAGTCGAAATCCGAGACCGTCAGGCCCCGTTAGAATGCCCTGAGCGGGGCGCAATATCGCGATTGGTGCAAACTCTCGATTGCGCTGTAAGCGCGGCCATAAGCCCGCCCGAAGATATGACGACTTGCCTGCCCCTGATGCGGCTTGAATTACTAATACTCGCGGAGAGGCGAGTCGCCGCATCAGTTGCAATTTCTTGAGGCCACTCAAAATATCCGCGTCACGGCCAAAGAAAATGCCGGCGTCATTTTCACTCAGCGCGGATAAACCGGGATACGGCTCGGGATTAGGTGTGTTCTTTGGCGGCCAAGCGAAGCTGCTTGGGTGAGCACCGAGGTCCTCTAACCGCGTCCTGATCGCTGACGGCACAATCTCGTAAACGCGAACTGGCTCGGAAATATTCTTAAGCGAACGGAGTCCTATATCGCGTGCGAAGACGTCGACCTTCCCGCGGATTTCTTGATGGACCTTTTCAGATATGCAAATTCCGCCCGGCTCTGCAATCGCCTCGAGACGAGCAGCAATATTGACACCATCGCCGTAAACCCGGACGTCGTCATATACAACGTCCCCTTGGTTGATGCCAATCCTGAATTGCATTCGCCGCGCATGATCCACGGCAGAGTTTCGCTCTTCCATAGTCTTCTGCATAGCGATGGCGCACTTGATTGCATTAAGTACGCTACCGAACTCAGCAAGAATTCCGTCTCCGGCTGTATCTATTATCCGGCCCCCATGCTCGCCAAACATTGGCAGAACAACCGCTTGATGAGCCTTCAGATCTTGGACAGTTGTTTCCTCGTCAGCGCCCATCAGAGCGCTGTACCCGGCGATATCAGCGGCTAAGATAGCCGCGAGCCTGCGCTCTACCCGCAGGTTTTTAGTGATCTCTCCTGCCATTGTTTTCGTCCGTGGTGATGATGGCGCCTAGTGGCGTTAGCAGATCAGTCCGGAGCGAAGCACGATGTCGCCGTTGCAACCTCCCATACCTGAACACCTTATCGCCTTACGCGAAACGTCCGACGTAGAGATTTAAGCGGGTTTGGATCTGCGATTCCAGGGCTATCGCGCCCACTCATCGTGGATGTGGTTCAAGCGGGCGTTCCAGCGGCTCAGCTAGTACTCGCTGGCCGAAGAAGATGGTGAGCGCCCGGCACGTCACACTCGGGTCACTCGGACCAGGCGATCCGAGCTTGATGTGACTGGCCTCGATGAGAGTTTTCACCTCAGGCTCTGAGGCGAGGGGTCGTAAGCTCGCGATCGATGACATACGTCGCGCGTGGATTGAAGAGCGGCGAGACAACGAGAAGGCGCAGGACTCTAAGGCTAGCCGTGTCGGCGTGAATAAAGGAGCAACTCGAATACCGAGCACGCCGGCACAGTCGGGTGTTTGAACTAAAGACGCCGTCTGTTCTTCATCCCTGCCTGCCGCGTCACAATAACTGCGATAGGTCCGTTCGGTCGCCCAAAGCTGACACTTGCCATCTGTTGAGATGGGCCAGAAGCGGTCATCCCAAGTTGGCGATTATCCGATGGCGGATGCGCTCATACTGCATACTGAAGGGTGCACCATTCCAGGGGACGGCAACGCTCAATCTCTCCGGCAGCTGGCAGCGACTTGGTCCGCAATGGAGGCGGCATCGTTTACTGCCCCAGCTACAAGCGCCGACCCAAACGTGTATATTCTCCTGAAGGCCAAGAAAGTACCTTGCAAAGGCGCGATCGAGGGGGAAGCCTCGGCGATCCCTTCACGACATAACTGCCTGATCTCCTGGCCGGGCGGCGCGGCAGGTCACTCTGTTTTTGGCTAGCGGCTCCACACTCGTGGAAGTGTCCAGCGTGTTGCGTTTCAACGTTGGCGTTGCCTGTGCCTATCGCCATTCGGCCAGTAGATACGTTCGTCGAGGGCGTAAATGGCGGTCGGCGGATGAGCGACGTACGTAGGACGGGCACCTCAAGAACGTGCTTAGTTGCCTTCCTCGGAATTCCGCCACGTCGCGGGTGGACAGCCGAAGCTGCGCTTGAAGGCTGACTCTAATTCATAGGTGCCGGTGACCAGACCGATGATTGCAGCGTCAATTGTTTCGGTCATGGGAGCCGCCAACCAATAAAGTGCTAATGTGCAACTAAGGTTGCTGCGCAGCAACTTCGTCCGAGTCCGGTCAAGCGCGTCGGTTGGCTCACTGGCGACGCTCGTCCGATTCACCCTCGGTGGCTGAGGGTGCACCCGCACCTTGCCAAGGTGCGGCCCGGGCCACAAGGCGACATCAGTCACCACCAGTCAGTGGAGTTGAAACACCTTTTTCAAGAGATCCTTGACGGCTAGTTGCGCCTGCCGCGTGGCTACGGGATCGTGGCCGGTGTGCACGCCGTGCGCGACGCAGGCATCGGTGTAGGCGAAGGGCTGGCTAGTGTCCATGTTCACAAGAAGCCCATCCTCCTGCTCTTGGATCCTGCAGTTACGAGCGCTCTGGAATCTCGGCTGCAGTGTCGCTGGCTGCGCGCCAAGAGGATTGTCGAAGGCGTGTGCGGCATTTGGATATACAGTCAGCTCGACATCCGCCCCCGCCGCTCGCAATCGTTCGACGTAGGACTTGCACGCGGCGATCGGATTGTAGTCGTCGGGCAGGCCGCCAAATATGCGGATGGGCCGCGCGACGACGTCGGTATCGGTCAAGAATGTCGTCATGCAGTCCGGATAGAACGGAATATAAGCCGCAAACTCGACACCTGATGTGTTCCACAGGCGATGGAACCGCTCGAGGCCCGCGTAGAGTGTGGCTTGCCCCCCTCGCGAAAATCCCATCAGCGCAATCCGTGTCCGATCGATGCCTGGATGGCGTGCCAGCACATCCAGAGCGCGATAAATGTCGACGATGAAATTCAGGCGTCCAAGCAGCGCCTGGTTTGTGTTGAGCTCGGTGAGCCCTCGTCCCGTGAAGCCGTCGAGCGCAAACGTCGCAACGCCGATCCTGTTGAACTCTCGTGTCCACATCTCGACATTCGGTGCCATGCCGGCAGAGCCATGCTGCAGAACCACGACAGGCATTGGACCCGAACCTTTTGGTAGCCGCAGCTGGCCAGAGGTGATCGTTGGCTTCCCGGAGGTATCTCCCCGCAGAAACTGCGTGTCAGTCAGCGTCAGGGTGCTTATCGAGTGAAGCTCGGTCCGCGCAGCCAAATCTGGAATTGCAGAGTCGATATTCGCTTCATCAGTTTTCATGGGAAATGTCCCTCTGATCGCGCTACCAAGCCCAAACAAACTCAGTTTGTGCCTGCTGTGCCGGCACTGCGCAAGGTGGCTTATCGACCTTCGGGTTGCCGCACTCGGGCGCTGCGCGCCGCGCCAACTCCGGCATAGACGCGTTGCCCGCCTTTGAAGAAGCGCTTGACGATGTCTGCGATCGCTGAGCTGATGTGCGCAAGTCGGCGGTGAAGAGGGCGGAACTATGGAGATCACGTTTCTTGGCACGGGGGCGCCGTTGCATGTATCGCGGGCTACCACCGGCATGCTCATCACGGCAAACGGATGTGCACCTCTGTTGATCGACACCTGTAGCGGTTTCGAGTTGGTTCGAGCTTTGGACACCGGTGGTTTCTCGCTGGCCTCGATCCGCAATGTCATCGTCACCCACCGGCATATCGATCACGCAGGTGGCATGATGGCGCTGTTCATGGCCAGCATGCCACTCGATGTTCACGCTCTCGAGGACACCTATGCGGGCATCCGAGAGATGAAAGAAGGTAGCATCCCAGATACGGAACTTCATTCGGAGGTGCGACACCACCCCGTACAGCCCGGTGCAAGACGTGACATCGGAGGTTTCGCCGTCGAGTTCCTGCAGGTTGAGCATCGCGTGCCCACCGTTGCAGTCCGCATCTCGCACGGCGGTCGGACCGTTGCTTTCAGCGCAGACAGCCTGCCGTGTGATGGACTGAATGCAGCGGCGCGAGATGCCGACCTGTTCGTTTGCGACACGATGTGTGCCGAACGAGACGGAAATAGCGCCCGCATCCGCGCTCGCAACCTGATGCATCCGACGGCGAAGGAGGCTGCCGAAATTTCCCTCAAAGCCGGCGCCCGCCGGCTGGCTTGTGTACATATCGCGCGGTTCGGTACGGTTCAAAATATCTTGGACGAGGCACAGGCGAACTTCAAGGGTCGCGTCAACGTACCAAATGACGGTGACCGCTACCTGATCTAGGTAACTTAGCGCGGTCAGTCGGTGGTCCGGTTAGGGTCAAGTGCCGTCATCGATCACACCCGACGCGCGCCCGAAGTTCCAGTAGCCGCCACTCGCGTGCCGACGCGTTGGGCCAGAAGCAGAAGCCTGATGGAATTACGGCAGCGTCTTGCTGAATGACCGCTGGTGCATAGGATAGCTGACAGCCTCGACGGTGCCTGAAGGGAGCAGTGGAGATGTCGTTCTTCAAGTCATTGCCCGAAGATGCCGGTCCCCCAACCGTGTTTGCCCGCTATCCAGAGCTGTATGGTCTTTGGTCGGAGATGAGCCAGGTATTGATGAACGGCCCTTCGCCATTAACTGCAGCGGAGCGCGAGTTGGTCTTGGCATATGCAGCCGGCACGACCGGATGTGCATTCGTTTACCGAGCCCACTCGGAAGTCGCTTACGCCTGGGGGATAGAAGAGGGATTGCTCGACCGCTTGCTAAACGATCTCGAGACTGCGCCCATTGAGCCAAAAATGAAACCGCTACTAAGCTTCGTCCGAAAGCTGACGTTGTCACCGACCGACATCACGCAAGCGGATGCTGATGCTGTTTTTGAGGCAGGTTGGGAGGAAAAGGCACTGCATGACGCGATCGCGGTGACTGCCCGTATGAGCTTCATGCGCTGTCTCGTCGAAGGGCACGGATTTCAAACTTGGACAAAGGAGACAGCAAGAGCGCATGCTGAGAAGCGGGTAAAGCTAGGCTACGTCAATTTGTACCCACAGTTTGCGAAGCACCCGTGATGGGGGCCGACACTCTTGTCCGCTTTGCGTCTAATCATGTCGAGCCCACTCGCCGCTCATGCGCGACACCAGAATGTCTCCTTGGGATCAAATGCTGCAGTAAGCGTTTGGTCGAACTCTTCCGGATGGATCCTGACAGCGGACATGCTGAGGAGTGAAGTCGCGGATGGCGCAAGCGAGAAGATGCACTTCTGCTCGACGTTCACGGCATATAGCCCAGAGCGTGCGGTGGAAAGCGCAAGCTCTCGTGCGCGTGCTTACGCAGGCGAGTACATTAGGCGCCAAGTGGTGAGGCTCTGTTTGCAGGTTCGTTGATCTGAAGCCTGAACTTGAGCCCTAGCCTATTCTTTAACAACGTCTGCGCCCTTTCAGTGGCGGTGCGCGTCCACTATCAACTGAGGCGGATAAAGGACATCAACTCGGTCGCCCATAACGCGCTCGGTAATTCGATGGGGCTCTAGTCGGCGAGTGATGTCGTCGCGCTTCTCTTGAAATGAGTGCATGATTGAGATGATATCGTTGTGTCTATCATCCATGCCGAGCACCACCGAAGATGCTGTCATTGGCTTGGGCAAGCAGCAGTGCCAACTCGTCCGACGTGAAGTGGATCGGTTTTGCTAAATTTGCGATCGGGATGAGTATCTGCCACGGCTGGGTATCAGGACCAACGTCGCTCGCCTCCGCAAAGCAGGCATCGACGTGCTGCTTGGTCACTATCAAAGTTGCGGTCAGCTTACCGAGCTTGAGCTGCAGCGAAGTCGCGAGGGCGCGTTCTTGCTGCTTGCGCTGCGACCATGCAAAGAACCACTTGTGAGGGCAGCGATGAAGCCGCCGACTATCGCGCCAATGATCGCAGGCAAGAATTCCTCAGATGCAAGAAGGTCCATCTGAGGCCCTGGTCTGCTCGCTGAAAGAACAATCTCTGCGTGAAAGTGGATAGCGCATCGCCACTGCTCTTTCTCGATATCAACGTCGCACAGCTAGCTCATCGATTAAACTGGTTCAGCTGGGAGGCGAGCAATGATAGGAAGGTGGTCGCTCAGGCGTTGGTCGAAGATATTCTCTGCTGGTCCGACGACAGCACTGCGCAACGCACCTAGCAGCGGCTCGCCGACGTACAGATGGTCAATCTGATGCACGATCTTGCCGCCACGGGGATTGCGGAAGGTGGGCACCAGCTGCCCCTGGTGTGACCGCAGGCAGTCGGTCAAGCCCAAGGCATTCATCCGCTCAATGATCTGGCGGTTTCCACGACCTTTCGCCCGCCAGGCATCGAAGGTCTCCGATGAATTGAAGTCGCCACCAACGACCCATGGACCAGGGCGGCTAGTCATGGAATGCCTTAGCAGCGACCACAGGATCTCGGTGCACCAGACGTCGTCATTGTTCTCCAATCGGACCGAGGTGACGTCAATGCCTTCGAGCCTCAAGCGGTTGATCGCCCAAGGCGGGCTGTAGAAGCTCACGACATTGACTGGCTGTCGTCCAGCTAGCTGCACGCAGCGGGCTACGACGCATCCGCCGAACCAGCCTCGCTCGCGATTGATCCAGTCGATGTCCGACTCCAGCTTGACCTCATCGGTCAATTCGCCCTAGGTCAAGATCGCGTTGGTGAAGTGCTGTTGGGTCCCTGACCGAGTCGTAGGCGTTGCCTCAGCGATCTGATAGGGTCGCGCAGGCTGTGCGGGATCCCACCGACCTCCTGCAGGAGGACCAGATCCGCATCTAGTTCCTCCAGATACCGCCAGCATTTGCTGGCGACCGTGGCTCGTCGCACATTCCAGCTTATTACCCGCAGCATCCTCACCCCTAATCCTTCCATGCCCTATTACTAAGTAGAGGCAGGCGGATGATCTGCCTCACTTCCCTCTCTCGATTGGATTATTGGATTGGATTGCATTAACGGTACCAGGAAGAACGTCGTTCAGAAGCCACTTAAGATGTCGACTCGACGAGATGCCAAGTCTGGACGTTCCGGCGTCACGGCATGGGACGTGGCGTTCGACCCATGGTGGAGAACTCTGCCCGGCACCGCAGCGCGCGAGATTGCTGACCTGATTGCGGAAAGGGTCACCGCGGCGCAGCAGCGGACCCGGAAGCGGAGCAAGTACGACGAAGAGGTGTTTCGTTCATTGATCGATGCCGTCGTCGCCAACCTGCTGAGGCGATGGCTCTCCGATGCGGCGCGCGATGCTTCTGGTGCCGACGAGGATACTGCGGCATGGCTGAGGCTCCCCTTATCGGCTAGACGCCTAAAAGCTGCCTCCCAGTCCCGATATGGGCGCTCGCCAATGCCGCTGGGAACGCTCATGAATCGAAGCGCGCGCGAGCCGGGCATTGTAGAGCATATGCGCTTCTTGCGGCTGATCGACCTGGACAAGGCGCCTCGTTACTCAGGCGCCACGCGAGCATCTCGCATTCGATGCGGCGCAGCGCTGTTGGAACTGATAGATCGCCTGTTGCCGAGCCTCGGAGAACTGCGGCTGCAGTCGGTCGCGGAAACGCCCGACGGGCTCCGAGTAGAGCCGGAGTCTATCGAGCTTCGGCACCGCGGGGAAAATGGCGGCTGGTCTGGCGGGCAAGGCAATCAGATGCGACCGCGTGGGACGCCAATAGAGTATTCGGACACGGAGCAGACCAGAGCCTGGCGCGAGCAAATGAGCGAAATAAATGCGGCGCTCGCTGCGGCGACGATAAGCTATGTTCCTGTCAACCCGACGGGCGATAGCAACGCTGCCGGCAAGACCAGTGGCGAGGCCAGTTCGGTAGCGGTTCACGATCGCCGCCTTACGCGGATCTTCAATAATGGTCGCTTTGACCACGGCGGGCGACTCTACGGCGGTTTCTGGCAGGGCATGAAGCGGCACATGCGCCGCGGCATCCGAATCGACGGTCACCCGGTCGTCAGCCTCGACTTCAGCGCCATGTTCCTGCAGCTTCTATACGCTGTGAAGGCGGGCAAGCAGGCGCCCTTGGAAGGGGATCTCTATGAGGGCATCGATCCCCTAGAGGGCTGGCCAGAGGATCAGGAGCGCAAGCTGGCTATGCGTGACGCCATCAAGCGAAACGTGAACGCGATGCTCTTTGCGAAGCACGATCAACCGTATCGCTTAGTGAACGGCACCAAGGTTGCGCTCAGCCGAGGCATGACGAGGGCTACGCTTGAGAAGCGTATTCAGGCGAGACACCCTGACATCGAGCAATATCTGCGTGCGCCCGGGATAGGCTTCGAACTAATGTTCCATGAAAGCGAAATCATGATGTCGGTGTTGCTGCGCTGCTTGAAGCAAGGAGTGGTTGTCCTCCCCTTGCACGACGGTTTGCTGGTATCAGAACGCGACCAGCTACAGGCGCGGGAAGCGATGGATAGGAGCTTCCACGACCATACGGGCTTCGTGCCCAGAACTGGCCATTAAACGTTCGGTCGTCGAGAGGAGCAGAGGGTTGAGACCCCGCCCCCCTGCAGAATTGCCACCGCTTCGCGGTGCTGGAACACGCCATTCGTACCCAAGCAGCGCTTATCGCCGGGGAACCCAGTCATTCCTTCAGCCACGGGAGAATTTCATCCGCAGCCTCCAAGGTCTCGACGCAGTACCGCTTGGCCTCCGCTGGCATAATCTGCCGAGTCCTGCAGCCATTGGTTGTGCATTCGTACCAGTACGCAAAGTACTCTTTTTGAGTGCTAGGTTGCCAACCTGGCGCGTGACTCCACTTCCAAGTAGCCTTCCCGCACCTAGCGCAGGCAGGACCAGCCCCCAGATGGACTCGTTTCGTGCCCCTTCGGCTCGACTTGGGCATACTCGCTCCATACCGCATCGAAGAAATTTTGCTTCTGAGCGCACGCTCCGCCGGCTGCTATCGCACCCTCTCGGCTTAGTTATCGGTGGATAGCGCCTGTTTACGAAGCAAATTTGCATGTTGAAGCGAGATCAAGGCTCGCCCGTAGCCGGGTCGTTGAGAACTCCGGGTGATACAACGCATCCGTTCGATGAAGTTGAAGGAAGTACTCTTCGAGGTGTTTGTTATACAAATAGCCGTGTGAATGCTTCAGCATGAAAGGCCATAGATAGAAGCGCTCCGGCTTATCTGCTCCAACTCGGCGCAATTCTACCGTCTCAAGCATATGATGTGGTTCAGGACAGTGACGGATTGCTTCCAGAACGCCGGTATAGCGTAACTGAGCTATGGTCTTCAGAAAAAGAGGCAGGTATTCAAAGAAACAGTCTCGATCAAATAATGTGGAAATATAGCACTCAGCGAGTACATCCGCTTCCCTCGTGCCTGGCGGTTCGGGAGCATGAGGCGACATAGATTTCAGCCGCGACATCAGTCGGTTAAACTGAAAAGGTCGGAAAAGATCGCTCACTGACAATTTCTTCAGCTCATAGTCGAAGACTAGCTTTGTGTAGAACGCCCTATCCGCGTGGAAACGTTCACAGTCTACTTCCCTTTCTTCTTCCTTCATCTTTTGCTCCGTTACGCTCTACTGATCGGACTGACGCAATTTACTACTTCGCAGTTCCTGAGCAAGATTTTAGAAAAGTGCACCGAGGTGCCAATTACGAGAACATTTGGGGGGCATTTACGGTACAAAGAGTGTCGATCACAGTAGGCGAAAAATAGTCTACTAGTGCGAAAATGCCGCTATGCTCCAATTAACTTCGTTCAACTGTGGGCATTGGCGGCACTCGGGGCGCGACCCTCAAATGCGCTGACGGCAGGCATAGCTAGCCCATGCCGCCATAAGGCGACGGCGCTTCTCGAGCATGGCGCCGCGCCTGTATGCGGCTTCGATCTTTCCGCCCGAGGAATGAGCGAGCGCTTGCTCGGCAGCTAGCCGCATGTCGTCTTCAAGCTCCTCATCGACCCATGTTCGAAATGTCGAGCGAAAACCGTGCACGGTCTCCGTCCGTCCGAGGCGTTTGAGAGCCGTGAGGAAGGTCATATTGCTGATGGGTCGGCTGCGCGGGTGCCCGGGAAACATCCAGACAGATGAGCCGGCGATTTCCTTAAGCTCGCGCAGAAGCTCGATCACCTGCGGAGCGAGGGGGACAAGATGCGGCGTGGGCTTGCTCTTCTTGAGCTGTCGCTCCGCGGGGATGGTCCACGTCGCTTTCTCCCAATCGACTTCTTCCCATCGCGCTCGCTGTACCTCGCTCGTGCGGAGTGCGGTGAGGATGATGATCTGCAACCCGATCTTCACTTGGCGCGAAGCAGAGCTCGCTTCGAGTTGGATGATGAAATCGCGAATCTGATCGTAGGGGACCGAGCGATGGTTCTTAGCGATCCTCTTTTGTGGAGCAAGCAGACCGTCGACCGATAGAGCGACGTTGTCGCCCTGCACATACTGGTGCGCCTTCGACCATTCGAACACCTTGCCCAACCGCTGCTTGAGCCGCTTCGCCGTTTCAGCTTTCGTATGCCAGATCGGCTGTAAGACCTTGTGCACATCGCCCGCGGTAATCTTGTCGACGGGAAGGTCGCCGACTGCCGGGTAAGCGTAGATGCGGAGAGTGCTGATCCATTGCGCGGCATGCTTGCTACTCCGAAAGCTTGCCCGACGCTCGGCGAATAATCTCTCGGCTGCCTCCCTAAAGCTCGGCACCTGTATGATTTGCTTGCGACGCTCGAATATCGGATCTCGACCTTCGCGCGCAGCCCTTCTGATTTCGACTGCCTTAGCTCTCGCTTCGCCCAGTGAGACCAATTTTGCCGAGCCCAAGCCGGCTTCTCGTCGACGCCCTCGAATTACGGTACGCACGATCCACCGCCGTGCTCCAGATGGGTCGACGACTAGGTACAGTCCATTGCCATCGCCGTGGCGTCCTACTTTGCGAGTGCTCTTTACAAAATTGGCGTTGAGCTTTGGGGCTCCAAAGTATGTTGCTGACATGTTGGTCCGATCATCCCACACGTGATCCCCCACAAAATCACGCGAGACTGGCATCCAACAATTTCACCTCGACCGAGGGCGCGCGCCGAAAATGGCGCTGCCGAACCCGGCTCGAGAGGTGAAGATGATCCGCTATCAACTCAATTGCGCTGAGGGGCACACCTTCGAGGGCTGGTTCAGCTCGAGCAAGGGCTACGACGCCCAGGTCAAGCGCAAGCAGGTGACGTGCCCGGTCTGCGGCACTGCCGACGTCAAGAAGGCGATCATGTCCCCGCGCGTCGCCCGCTCGCGGAGTCGCAAGCCGTCAACTCCTCCGGTCGAGGCGCCTGTCGCGCAGCCGCCCGCGCCGGCTCAGCCGCAGCACATGCTCAATGGCGAGCAGAGGAAGCTGCTCAACCAGATGCGCCAGCTGCGCGACGAGATGCTGTCGAAATCGGACTACGTCGGTCCGCGCTTTGCCGAAGAGGCGCGGCGCATTCACAACGAGGAGGCGCCGACGCGCGGCATCCACGGCGAAGCGACGCCGGAGGAAGTTGCCGAGCTTAAGGAAGAGGGCGTCGAGATCTATCCCGTTCCCATTCTTCCCGAAGATCACAACTGAGCGCAGGCGATCGCGCGCGCCTTGTTGCTTCCAGGCTTCGATGTGGCAGCTAAACGCGTTTCCATGATGGGTGCGCTTCGATTAGAGTGCGCGCCGACGGACAGGTGGCCGAGTGGTTTAAGGCAGCGGTCTTGAAAACCGCCGTGGGTTCACGCCCACCGGGGGTTCGAATCCCTCCCTGTCCGCCAG
>JAEZAW010000333.1 GCA_023430315.1 Pseudomonadota bacterium
CGACATCGGCCGTGCGGCCGGTCTCGACAATGCGGCCGGCATACATGACCGCAATGCGATCCGCGAGCGAGGAAACGACCGCGAGATCGTGCGTGATCCAGATCATGGCCGTGCCCGTGCGCGCACAAAGCGCCTGTGCCTCGGCGAGGATCTGCGCCTGGATCGTGACGTCGAGCGCGGTCGTCGGCTCGTCGGCGATGATGAGGTCGGGCTTGTTGATGAAGGCGATGGCGATGGCGACTCGCTGGCGCATGCCGCCGGAAAGCTCGTGCGGGTAGTTCTTAAGGCGGCTCTCGGGCGAAGGAATGCCAACCTCGGCAAGCGCGGCCCTTGCGCGTTCAAGCGCTTCGGCCTTACTCACGCGATGGTGGACGCGCACGGTCTCGATCATCTGCGTGTCGATGCGCAGGACGGGATTGAGCGTCATCATCGGGTCTTGGAAGATCATCGCGATGCGGTCGCCGCGGAGTGATCTCAGCTCCTCGTCGCTCGACGTCGTGAGCTCGCGGCCCTTGTAGCTGATGGAACCCTCGACGATGCGGCCCGGCGCATCGATGAGACCGAGGATCGAGAAGCCGGTGATCGACTTCCCCGAGCCCGACTCGCCGACGAGCCCGAGAATCTCACCGGGATTGACGTGCAGCGACACGCCGTCCACGGCCTTGACCACGCCGGCCTTGGTGAAGAAGTGCGTCTTGAGCCCGCTGACGGCCAGCGTCGGCTCGATTGCCGCCTGATCCGCGCCGCTCATTTGCTGAGCCTCGGATTGAGCACATCGCGGAGCTGGTCGCCGACGAGGTTGATCACGACGATCGTCATCAGCAGCACGAGACCGGGGAAGAAGCTGATCCAGTACTCACCCGAGAGCATGTACTGGAAGCCGTTCGAGATGAGCAGGCCGAGCGAGGGCTCTGTCTGCGGCAGGCCGACACCGAGGAAGGACAGTGTGGCCTCGAGCGAGATCGCGTGCGCCGTCTGCACGGTCACGACGACGATGAGAGGCGGCAGGCAGTTCGGCAGGATGTGGCCAAAAAGAATGCGACCGTTCGAGAGCCCGAGGCACCGCGCGGCTTCCACATACTCCTTGCGGCTCTCGACGAGCGCGGAGCCGCGCACTGTGCGCGCGTAGTAGGCCCACTGCACGGTGACGAGCGCGATGATGATCTTGTCGACGCCCTTGCCGAGGATCGCGATCAACATGAGCGCGACGAGGATCGCGGGGAAGGAGAGCTGCAGATCGACGATGCGCATGATGAGGCTCTCGACCTTGCCGCCGGCATAAGCCGCGACGAGACCGATGGCCGCGCCGAGCGCCATGGCAATGAGGCCGGACATGACGCCCACGGCGAGCGAGATACGCAGGCCGTACAGCATGGCACTGACGAGATCGCGCCCGGCGCCGTCCGTGCCGAGCCAATGCGTGTACTTGCCGTTCGAGGCCGGCGTACCGGGCGTGAGGCGGCTGTCCATGATATCGACCTGGGCGAGGTCATAGGGGTTCTGCGGCACGATCCACGGCGCGATCAGCGCCAGCAGCATCGTCGCGATGAGCACGATGAACGCGATCGTGGCGAGCCGGCTCTCGGTGTAGTCAGCAACAAACCTCTGGAAGGGCGTCTGCACGACAGGGCGGCGGACGACAGCATCTTCGGCCACTGCGGGACCTGCGTCGGTCGTGCTCATGCGGATTTCTCCCCGATGCGCACGCGCGGGTCCAGGATCGAGTAGAGGATGTCGACCACCAGATTGATGATCACGAACAGCAGCACGATGATGATGAGATAAGCGACGATGATCGGGCGATCGAGGCTCTGGATCGAATCGATCAGCAGCTTGCCCATGCCCGGCCAGGCGAAGATCGTCTCGGTGACGACCGAGAAGGCGATCAGGCTTCCGAACTCGAGGCCGAGCACCGTCACCACGGGGATCATGATGTTCTTGAGCAGGTGCACGCCGACGATACGGCTCGTAGGTATGCCCTTGGCGCGGGCGAACTTGATGTAGTCCTGGTGGATGGCCTCGCGCGTCCCAGCACGCGTCAGGCGGATGACGAGGCTGATCTTCAGCAGCGCGAGGTTGAGCGCCGGCATGGTGATGTGGCGCAGGCCGTCGATCGTGAACAGGCTCGACGTGATGCCGAGGAACGTCGCTGTCGGCCCGCGACCTGTCGACGGCAGCCAGCCGAGCATCACGGCGAACACCATGATCATCATGATGCCGACCCAGAATGTCGGCAGCGAGAAGCCGAGGATCGACGTCGCCATGATGGACTTGGAGGCAAAGCTGTCGGGCTTGAGCCCGGCATAGAGACCGAGCGGAATGCCGAGCAGGATCGCCATCAGCGTCGCCGCAATCGCGATCTCGAGCGTCGCCGGCATCCGCTCGACGATGAGCTTCAGCGCCGACGTGCCGTGAACGAAGGACTTGCCGAGATCGCCGCTCAGCGCACCCTTGATGAAATGGAGATATTGCATCCAGATCGGCTGATCGAGGCCGAGGCGTCGGATCGTGCGCTCGATCTCGGCTTGATCCGCCTGCGGGTCGATCAGCAGGTATACGGGATCGCCGACCACGTGCAGGCCGAGGAACACGATGACCGACATCGCCAGCACGACGGCGGCGCTCTGCATCAGGCGGCGGATGATGTAGGCGGTCAAGCGAGGCTCCGAATGAAAACGGCACCGCCCCCGCAGACGAGCGGGGCGGTCTGCTCAGCGCGCGCCCTACTACTCGCTCACGCTCGTCGCGATCGTATACTCGTCGGTACGCGGCGTATACTTGAGACCACGCCGCGTCGCCCAGGTGTTGAGCTGGTAGTGACTGACGATGACGCCGACATCCTCCATGGCGATCTCGCTTGCCTTGGCGAGCAACTCGCCGCGCTTCGTGTCGTCCACCGTCGCGAGCGCCTCGTCGATCACCTTGTCGAGGACCGGGTTGGAGTAGCGGCCGCGGTTGGCCGTACCCATGCCCTTGGTCTTGTCGAAGGTCGCGACGAGGGACTTCAGCGGCGATGACACTTCGCCGGTGCCCGAGCCCCAGCCGACCAGGATGAAGCTGAACTCGGGATTGCCGCCGGCGCCCGCCGATGCTCGATTGAAGAAGACGGCCGGCGGCATCGTCTCGACCTTGGTCTCGACGCCGACGCGCGTGAACATCTGCGCGACTGCCTCGGCCATGCGCGCGTCATTGATGTAGCGCCCGTTCGGGCTGTGCAGCGTCATCTTGAAGCCGTTCGGGAAGCCGGCTTCCGCGAGGAGCTTCTTCGCCCCATCCGGATCGAAGGCTTCCGGCTTCAGTTTCTTCGAGACGCCGAAGAAGTCGTCGGCAAGAAACTGCGACGCCGGCACGGCGGCCTTCTCCATGAGCCGATCGACGATTGCCGGACGGTTGATCGCCTTGGAGAGCGCCTTGCGGACGCGCACGTCCTTCAGCGGATTCTTGATCTTCGAGCCGTCGTTCGCCGTGATGAACGGCGTCTCGTCGCGCCAGTGGTCGATGTGGAAATAGATGACACGGTTCGAAAGGCCCTGACCGAGCGAGACCTTCGCATCACCCTGAAGGCGCGCGATGTCCGTCGTCGGCACTTCCTCGATCACGTCGACGTCACCGGCGAGCAGAGCGGCGACGCGCGCCGGGCCAGTCTTGATCGGCCGGATCGTCACCTTCGACCACGCTGGCTTGTTACCCCAGTAGTCGTCATTGCGCACCACCACGTAGCGGTCGCCTTTGACGAACTCCGAGAATTTGAACGGCCCGGTGCCGATGGCCGCCTTGCCGGAATTGAAATCGTCGGTCTTGGCGCCAGTCGCCGCCTTCTTCGAGATGATGGCGATCGTCGCGAGATCGTTCGGCATGAGCGGATACGGTTCCTTCGTCATCACGCGAACCGTGTGGTCATCGACTTTGCTGAAGGTCTTGCCGCGGACATAAAGCGCGAAACTGCCGGGACTGTTCTCAACGTTCGGCGCCCGCTCCATGGAGAAGATCACGTCGTCGGCCGTGAAGAGCGAGCCGTCATGCCACTTGACGCCCGTGCGCAGCTTGAACTCCCAGGTCTTGTCGTCGATCGTCTTCCAGCTCGTCGCGAGACCGGGAATGAGCGACTGCTTCGCGTCGAAGTGCACCAGGCGCTCGAAGACGTGTGAGGTCAGCGCATTGTTCGGCGTCAGGTTGTGGAAGTGGGGATCCATCGCCGAGGGTTCGGCGGAGAGCGCCATCTTCAGCTCTTTGGCAGATGCTGGAATCGGCGCCGAGAGAGCCAGACCCGCAGCGACAATGGATGCCAGAAGCGGTTTAACGACAGACATTCAGGTTCCTCCGAGTTTCTTCGCGAGGCTCTTCCGGCCCCTTCGAGCGTGCACAAAAAGATGTGCCGGGCGGGCTTATCCAGCCCGTCCGGTCATGAAGACACCGTAGCACAAGTTCACGATCTGCCAAGCGAATCGCGGTCGCTTGAGCAGGGTTCGTCGCCGCGACTACCAGGTGCGGCGCGAGCCGGTATCGATGTGGAAGAAGCCCTGGCGATAGAGCTTGAGGCCACCGACCGACCCGTGGCTCCGCAAGTAGGCGTAGACGCCGCGCGCACCCCTGCCATGGACCCGGAAGTCGACGGCATTGCCGCTCAGATGGTGCGAATGCCGCGCCCCACCAACACGCGCGTTGTGCCGACGTCCGCGGCAGGTCGAGTTGACGGTGACCGGGCCGAAGGCGCTCGCAACCTGATAGATGACGGATCTAAGTTGCGCATTCAGGCAGCCTGAGCTTGCCACCCACTTCACGCCGCGGCCAGCGAGGCTCGGCCCGACCTCGGGCTTCGGCAGGTAGCTGGTTCCGAGACTTGCAACCCGGACGCCGGTGCGCCGCCGGGCAGTCGCGGACTTCCGCGTCCGCTTGCCACTCGAAATGCGTCGGCTACCCCCCGTCAGGCTCTCGCGCGAGCGCTCGGCCCGGCTGGTTGCCCCGAGGCTCATTCGGCGAGCCGGCTTCCGCGCCTCTGTGGGAGTGGAGAACGACTTCCCCATCCACTCGTCGACGCCCTGCGCCTGCGCGCTGCCAGTCGTAATCGTCGACGCCATAGCACCGAGCACAATGATACCTGTGACCGCCGCCAACTGGCGGCAGCTCTTGATGAACGGGCGCATTCTCTGCGTACTCCCTCGGTAGGTCGGAGCGCGGCCAGGACGGCCGTGTCCGCGTGTGTGCAGCCCCCGCTGAGGACATCAGGGGTAGGGGCAACGCGAGGGGATGTTAAGGTCTTGTTTAGGTTGATGGTTAATGCGCGACCGTGCCGCGACGGGATTATCCGCCCTCGTGGAAGCGTACGGGCTCCCCGATGGCGGGGGTCAAAATCTCGCCGTCCCACATGACGGCGTGGCCCCTCACGAACGTCCCGACGGGCCAGCCGCGCACGCTCCCGCCGTCGTAGGGAGTCCACCCGGCGTGCGACCTGATCCAGCTGTTCGTGATCGTCATCGTACGCTTGAGATCGACCACCGTCAGGTCGGCGTCATAGCCGACGGCGATCCGGCCCTTGCCGGCGATCCCGAACAGGCGTGCCGGTCCGTGGCTCGTCAGATCGACGAACCGCTGCAGCGTCAGGCGGCCGGCATTCACATGATCCAGCATGACAGGCACCAGCGTCTGCACCCCGGTCATCCCCGAGTGGCTTTCGGGGTAGTGGTGGTCCTTCTCCTCGCGCGTATGGGGGGCGTGGTCGGAGCCGAGCACGTCGACGGTGCCGTCGGCAATGCCGGCCCAAAGCGCCTGCAGGTGCCGGCCATCCCGCACGGGCGGGTTCATCTGAGCGTAGGTGCCGAGCCGCTCGTAGCAGTCCGGCGCCATGAGGGTCAGATGATGCGGCGTCACCTCGACGCTGGCCCAGGCTTTGTGCTCGCCGAGATAGGCCATCTCCTCGGCCGTCGAGACGTGGAGGACGTGCACGCGCTTCCGGTACTTCTCGGCGAGGCGCACGAGCCGGTCCGTCGCGATCATTGCCGCCACCTCGTCGCGCCAAATGGGGTGTGAGGACGGATCATTCGGACGGCGCAACCCGGCGCGCTCCCTGAGGCGCGCCTCGTCCTCGGCATGGAAGGCCGCGCGCCGCGAGATGGCCGCGATGACGCGCTCGAGTGTCGCCTCGTCCTCGATCAGCAGGTCACCGGTCGAGGCCCCCATGAACACCTTGATGCCGGCGGAGGCCTCGAGATGCTCTAGGCGCGGGATGTTGCCGACGTTCTCGCGTGTACCGCCAACGTAGAAGGCGAAGTCGCAATGCATCCGTCCGCGCGCCCGTGACACCTTGTCGGCGAGCGTTTCGGCGGTCGTCGTCAGCGGCTTGGTGTTCGGCATCTCGAAGACCGCCGTGACGCCGCCGGTGACGGCCGCGAGGCTGCCCGACGCCAAGTCTTCTTTATGCTCCAGCCCTGGCTCGCGGAAGTGGACCTGGGTATCGATCACACCGGGAAGTACGTGCAGATCCTTGGCGTCGATGACCTCCGCCGCGCGGCCCCCGGAGAGGTCGCCAATGGCTGCGATCCGCCCTCCGACGACGCCGATGTCGCGGACGCCCTCGCCGTCATGATTGACGACAGTTCCCCCCTTGAGGATAAGGTCGAACTGATCTGACATGCTGGCCTCCTAGGAACGTTCAGGTTCGCTTGCAGCGCCGCCGCACGCAGCTTGTCCCCGGCGCGAGATACCCCAGATGAGAGGGGCGCGCCAGCCGCCCACAGCCGCAAAGAGCCGTGCCGCGCAGGAGTTGTGATGAAATGAGCACCACCCTTGTCGCGCTGCTGCCCGGTCGCGGCGTCGTGTCCGTCACGGGCGCCGAGGCGACGGACTTCCTGGACAATCTGGTGACGAACGACCTCACCGGCATGGCCGTCGGCGAGGCCCGCTTTGCCGGCCTGCTCACACCGCAGGGCAAGATCCTCTTCGAGTTCTTTGCGCTGAAGACCGAGGACGGCTGGCTGCTCGAGACGGCTGCCGACCGAGCCGGTGATCTCGTCAAGCGCCTTACCATGTACAAGCTGCGCGCGAAGATCGTGCTCGCCGATGTCTCGGCCGAGTATGGGGTTGCGGTGGCGTGGGGGCCGGCAGCACCGTCCATCGTGGATGGCTGGTTGTATGCGGACCCGCGCCATGGCGATCTCGGCTGGCGGCTCATTGTGCCGCGCGCGAAACTCGGATCACTGGCTGGCGAGGTTGTATCGGAAGCCCTCTATCACGAGCGCCGCGTTTCGCTCGGCGTGGCCGAAGGTGGCTTCGACTACGCGCTCGGCGATATCTTCCCGCACGAAGCGAACTATGATCGCCTCCACGGCGTGTCCTTCACCAAGGGCTGCTTCGTCGGCCAGGAGGTCGTCGCGCGCATGCAGAACAAGACGGTGGTGCGCAAGCGGGTCACGCTCGTTACGGGTACCGAGCCCCTCACCTCGGGTACGGATATCCTTATCGGCGCAGCCGTGATCGGCAAGCTGGGCACGGTCGCCGGCCCTCACGGCCTCGCGCTGCTGCGCCTCGACCGCGCGGTGGAAGCCGCCGACAAGGGCGAGCCGCTCGTGGCCGGCACGGTGCCGGTCATTGCCGATACGGCCGCGCTCGACCGCTATCGCGCCGGCGCCGCAGCGAGAGCCTCCGTGCCATGAGCAAAGAGCTTGTCCGCTGCACCTGGCTCGGCATCGCCGATGCTGAATACACGCGCTACCACGACCAGGAGTGGGGCGTTCCCAAGTCGGATGATGGTGCGCTTCTCGAAAAGCTCATCCTCGAAGGCTTCCAGGCCGGCCTGTCATGGATCACGATCCTCAGGAAGCGCGAGAACTTCCGCAAGGCCTTCCATGGCTTCGATGCCGAGCGCGTTGCGCGCTACAGTGCAAAAGACGTCGAGCGACTGATGAACGATGCCGGCATCGTCCGCAACAAGGCGAAGATCGAAGCCACGATCGAGAACGCCCAGGCCTATCTGCGCCTCAAGGAGCGCACGAGCCTCGGCAAGTTCCTCTGGGACTTCCTCGACGGCAAGCCGCTCATCCACGAGCGGCGTACCATGCGCGACATTCCGCCCGAAAGCCCGGAGTCCAAGACCATCTCGAAGGCGCTCAAGAAGGAAGGCTTCCGCTTCGTCGGCCCGACCACCGTCTACGCCTTCATGCAGTCCTCGGGCTTCGTGAACGACCACATCGTCGACTGCCACCGGCACGCTGCCTGCGCGGCGCTCCAGCGCAAATTCAAGGCCCCGAGAACATGAGCGGCGCCCAACACGGTGACGAGCGGCCGCGCGCGTGGCAGCGGATGCTGTCGGGCCGCCGCCTCGACCTGCTCGCGCCCTCGCCGGACGACATCGCCATCGAGGATATTGCCCACGGCCTTGCCCGCGTCGCGCGCTGGAATGGCCAGACATTCGGCGATCACGCCTTCTCCGTCGCCGAGCACGCGGTCCTGGTCGAAGAGATCGCGAGCACGCTCAATCCGCAGTGGGAAAGTCGCTGGCAGCTCGCCGCGCTCCTGCATGATGCGCCGGAGTACGTGGTCGGCGACCTCATCAGCCCCTTCAAGGCCGCCATAGGCTTCGACTACAAGGCCTTCGAGAACCGTCTGCTCGAAGCGATCCACATCCGCTTCGGGCTTCCGGCCGTACTCCCCGGCGAAATCGCGACGGCCATCAAGCACGCCGATCGGATCGCCGCCTACTATGAGGCAACGTTACTCGCGGGCTTTTCCAAAGAGGAAGCCGATCGCTACTTTGGCATCCCGGCCATTCCAGAAAGCCTGGCCGTGCTTCTCACGCGGCTCGAAGCATCGCCCGTCGCCACAGCGCAGCGGGTGTTTCTCGCGAGGTTCGCGGTGCTCACTCAAAAGTAGTGATGTTCGCGGCGCTCACCGGCCCCTGAACTGCGGCTTCCGCTTCTCCATGAACGCGCGGCGCCCCTCCGCATAGTCCTCGCTCTCGAAGCAGGCTTCGACAAGCTTGTCGAGACGCGCGAGATCAGGGTTCTCCGGCTGCAGAAAGAGTTCGTCGATGGACTCCTTAGCCGCCCTGATGGAGAGCGGCGCGTTGATCGCCATCTCGTTGGCGACCTTGCGCGTCGCGGCCTCGAGCTCGGCGGAAGGCACAACGGCATTCACCATGCCCATGGCGAGCGCATCGGCTGCGGAATAGCGCCGGCCGGTGAAGAGCATTTCCTTCGCCTTGGCAGCGGACATGACCGCCAGCATGGGGCGTACCCAGCGCGGATTGTAACCTATCGAGAGCTTGGCCGCGGGAATGGAGAAGATCGCGTCCTCGGAAACCCAGCGCATGTCGCAGCAGATGGCGAGCTCGCACCCGCCGCCGAAGCAGTAGCCGTACACCATGGCGATGGTCGGCTTCGCCGCCCGCCCGATGGCCTCGAAGGCCTCGTGATTGATCTCGTCGTAGCGTCGTGCCTCCGCGCCCGTGCGATTACCCTCGAACTCTGAGATATCTGCGCCCGCCGAGAATGCCTTGGTGCCGGCGCCGCGCAGCACGATGACGCGAACGGATGGATCGGCCTCCGCCTCGCGGATGAGGCGTGGCAGCGCCTCCCACATATCGCGCGTGTACGCATTGAGGCGCGCCGGGTTGTCGGCGATGATCGTATAGATGCCGCCTTCGATCAGCGTGCGCAGCGTCGGGGGCGTTGTCTCGGTCGGCATTTCGGCTCCTGGGCGTTTCTAGTGTGATGATCGAGAAATTCGCCAGATCTCGCGGCATGGTACGGAGCGAATTTCTCGATCTGAATCACACTAGCAAGCTTATGATTCCAGTGTCCCTTCTGCTTCCGAAGTTCGCTCGAGACGCAAGCATCAAGGTCAGGCGAACTTCGGAATCGGGACACTGGGTTGAGCGCACTCTAACGGCATTTGCCGCCCCTGCTACCACGTCCTGGCATGGCAACCTTGCCGATCAACCTTGCTTGCCGGCACCACCAACCGGGTAATGGTGCACCGCCCTTATACCCAATTGCCAGTTATCCCTCTTTCCGCCTAATTTCGCGCCTCTCACTTCCCGCCCCTCGCTCCGCCCCCTGCGGTGTGTTTCCGTGAAGCATAATTCGGCGACGTCCGGCTATCGGGTTGCTGCCCTCGCGCTGGTCGCGGGCTGGCTGGTGCTGTGCGCACCTTGGCTGCTGGGCAATGTCGCCATTCCGTACGACGCCAAGGCGCACTTCCAGGCGCAGGTCCAGTTCCTCGCCAACGCCCTGCACAGTGGGCAGTCCCCGTTCTGGAACCCGCACGTCTTTGCCGGCTCCCCGCAGATTGCCGATCCGCAGAGCCTCCTGCTTTCGCCCGCCCTCCTGCTCGCGCTCATCGATCCCTCGCCGAGCTTCCAGCTTGTCGACGGCTACACATTCGGCCTGCTCGCGCTCGGCGGCTTCTCCATCCTGCTGCTCTTCCGCGATCGTGGCTGGCATCCGGCCGGCGCCATCGTCGCCGCGCTCGCGTTTGCCTTCGGGGCGTCGGCAGCCTGGCGCATTCAGCATGTCGGGCAGATCCAGTCCTTTGCCTTTTTCGCTCTCGCGCTGTGGTTGCTGGCTCGCACCATCGGGCGCCGATCCATCGGATGGGGCATTGGTGCGGGTGCCGCCATCGGCTTGATGATGGTCGAGCCCAATCAGGTCGCCTATCTCGGCGCGCTCATCCTCATTGGATATGTGCTGCATCACTGGCTCGATGGTGACGGCCGCGCGGAGCGCTTCCGCGCAAGTTTCCGGCCGCTTGTGGCAGCGGGCCTCACGTCCATCGTCCTCGCAGCGCTTCCTCTCCTGCTGACGGTCCTTTTCGTCCTCTCGTCGAGCCGCGCCACTATTCCCTTTGAGGAGGCTACGCGCGGCTCGCTGCATCCGGCATCCCTACTCACGCTTGTGTTCAGCGACCTCTACGGCGCCTTCGACAAGGCCGTCGAGTACTGGGGGCCCTTCAGCTGGACGTGGAATCCCAACGAGGTCACGCTCTCGCAGAATATGAGCCAGCTTTATATCGGCGCCCTGCCGATCGCCTTGCTGGCGGGCTTCGGCCTTTCCCGGCGTCTCCTGCTCTCGCGCGAGATCCGCTTCTTCACGATCGCCGCCGTGCTGATGACCATTTACGCGCTCGGCTCGAACACGCCTCTCTTTTGGTTTCTGTACGAGGCGCTCCCGGGCGTTTCGCTCTTTCGTCGACCGGCCGACGCGACATTTCTCGTCGGCGGGCTCCTCGCGATCCTCAGCGGCTATCTCGTGCATCTCTGGATGACGAACACCGCCGTCACCGAGCCGGCACGCCCTCGCCTGCATTTCAAGGTCTCGCTGCTCCTCGCGATCACCGTTGCAGCGATCGCGATCGCCGTATCGCAAAACAGGCTCGGCGTCGCGCTCCGCCCGATGGTGATCAGCTTCGCCTGGATCTCGGCCAGCGTCGGCATCCTTCTGCTGGTGACGCACGTCGGCCGACGGGCGAGTTGGGCGGTCGTACCCGCGCTCGCGGCCGTGCTCACCACCGATCTCGCCTTCAACAATGGGCCCAACGAGTCGACGGCGCTGCCGACCGAGAACTTCACGATGCTCGATCCGGAGAAGCCGAGCGAGACGATCCGCTTCATCAAGTCTCTTGCCCAGCAGCCGCCCGGCTCAGCGCGGCGCGACCGCGTGGAGCTTGCCGGGCTTGGCTTCGAGTGGCCGAACACGGCCATGGTGCACGGGTTCGATCACACGCTCGGCTACAATCCGCTGCGTCTCGCCGACTTCACGCGGGCCGTCGGCGCGGAAGATTCGATCATCGGCCCGAACCAGCGCCGCTTCACGCCGCTCTTTCCATCCTACCGCTGTCGCCTCGCCAATCTGCTGGGGCTTCGCTACATCGTCACCCCCATCCCCATCGATCGGATCGACCGCACCGCCAAGCCGGCGGATCTGCGCTTCATGGGGCGGACGCCGGATGGATACGTTTACGAGAACCCGGATGCGCTGCCCCGCGTGCTCTTCGTGAGAGACTGGCAGATCGCGGACTTCAGCAGCATCATGCGCGACGGAAAGTGGCCGGCTGCAGACCCGAGCCGCACCGTCCTGCTCGATGCGCGGCCGTCAATGCCGCCACCACTGACATTCGACGATCCCGATGCCTTCATCTCTCCCGGCGTGCGCATTGTCCGCTACGAGAACACGATCATCGACATCGAGGTCGAGACAGCCGTGCCGGGCTTCGTCGTCCTGAACGACGTATGGCATCCCTGGTGGTTCGCCACGATCGACGGCCTGCCGGCGCGCGTGCACAAGGCGAACGTCCTTTTCCGGGCCGTCACGGTCGGGCCAGGGCGCCACTCCATCCGGTTCGAGTTCGCGCCGGTCGCAGGCGCACTGCAGGAGCTTCGCTCGAAGCTGAGCGCCTACCGCGGTAATGCTGCGCCGGCCCAGTAGTGGCGGCGCAAATTCCAAACCGCGGAATGCTAAGCACTTTTCTCGTTTTATCCCAATGGGGTAGACGCCGCCGGAACAAGGTGGTTAGGATGCCCTAACGCTAGGCTGCGGGTTCCGCCCCGTGGTGAGCACACGTGCTGGGGATTACCGGGAGGAAAAATGGCGGTTGAGAAGCCGGCTGAGCCGTCGGCCGGTGGGACTGTTCGAGGCACGCGCCTGAATCGGGAAGTTCTCGCTGGGCTGTTCCTCATCGTATCTGCAGCCATCGGCTACTACGCAGCCCTTCCCCTCGATGCCGGCTCAATGTCGGGTGTGGGCTCCGGCCTTATGCCCAAGGCGGTTGCTCTTGGCCTCTGCGGCTTCGGCATTTACCTCATCATCGCGGGCCTTATCGGCAATCACGAGCGCGTCGAGGGCTTCTCGCTGCGTGGCACGGTCTTCATCCTTGGCGCGATCCTGGCGTTCGCCGCCACCGTTCGACCTTTCGGCCTGCTCGTCGCAGGTCCTCTGGCGATGCTCCTCTCGTCGATGGCCGACTCGGATACGCGGCCCGTCGAGATCGTGGTCTTCACGAGTTTGATGACGCTCGCCTGCTATCTGCTCTTCAAGGTCATCCTTCGCCTGCCGATCCCCGTCCTGCCACCGCTGCTCGGGTATTGAGGCGGCTATGTGGGATCTCATCGCCAATCTCCAGCTCGGCCTCAGTGTTGCTGGCTCGCTCAAGAACGCGGGGCTGTGTTTTCTCGGCTGCCTGATCGGCACGCTGATCGGCGTGCTTCCCGGCGTCGGCCCAATCGCGACCATCGCCATGCTGTTGCCGCTCACCTTTGGGCTCGATCCCGTGGGCGCGCTGATCATGCTCGCCGGCATCTACTACGGCGCCCAATACGGCGGCTCGTCCACGGCCATCCTCGTCAACATTCCGGGTGAGGCAACCGCAGTCGTCACCGTCCTCGACGGCCATCAGATGGCCAAGCAGGGTCGGGCCGGCATCGCACTCGGCATCGCCGCGATCGGCTCGTTCATCGCCGGCACCGTCGCGACAGTCATCATTGCCGCCGCAGCCAAGCCGCTCACCACGCTCGCGCTGCTGTTCGGGCCTGCCGACTACTTCGCGCTCATGGTGCTCGGGCTCATGTTCGCCGTGGTGCTCGCGCGCGGATCGGTGCCGAAGGCGATCGCCATGATCCTGTTCGGCATCCTGTTGTCGACCGTCGGCACCGACATCGAGACCGGCGAGGAACGTCTCACGTTCGGCTGGATGGAGATCGCCG
>JAEZAW010000361.1 GCA_023430315.1 Pseudomonadota bacterium
GCCGCGCTGGTCGAAGAGGATGATGCGGTAGCGGGCAGGATCGTGATAGCGGCGCATGGTCGGATTGCTGCCGCCGCCTGGTCCCCCATGCACGACGAGAACGGGTTTACCGTCGCGGTTTACGCATTACTCGAAATAGATCTCATGGCCGCCGCCGACCTGCAGGCGGCCGGTACGGTAGGGCTCGATCGGTGCATAGAATCCGAATTGCTCGCGTGCCGACATCCCTGTTCCTCGATCGAACCCGTGCGCGGCACGGCGGGCCATACCATTCCATATGGAGGCACCCTCGCGCTAGAGCGGGATAGATAGAAGGCGTGCGCGCCCACTCGAACGTGATCTAGCCGCCGGTATGACGGCGCCGCTCGACGAGCATCTGGCGCACTTCGCGATCATAGATCGTATCGCCGCCCGGCACGCGCAAATCCCTGACCATCTCCAGCACGTGGCGCCCCGGCGGCGGCGTGAGCAGGCTGCCGGCGCCCATCGCAATAAAGGCGACCGGCGCTCCGACCGCAGCCGCCATCGGCCCGACCAGCCCGTACTGGGCGAGATCGCCGCTCAATATACCGAGAACGGCGGCGGCAAACCCCGCGAGAAGCCCGGCCATCGCGCCCCAGCCATTGCCGCGCTTCCACCAGATGGACAACAGCAGCACCGGAAAGAGCGTCGAGCCGCTGAGCGCCAGCGACCACATGAGCAGTTCCAGTGGATCACCAGGCGCCACGAGGGCCAGCCAGGCACCGAAGATGGTGAGAGCAATGAAGGAGGCGCGCAGGATCATCCCCCGCACGCTCTCGGCGACCAGCTCGCTGTTCGGGCCGTTGACGATATCCTCCGCCAGGATCGTGCCGAGCGTTGCGAGGCTCGTGGCGGCGGCGGCGAGTGCTGCCGCCAATACGCCGGCTATGATCGTGTAGACGAGAGCCGTCGGTACTTCGTTGGCCACCGCCAGCACGACGAGCGCGGCATCGCGGCGGATAGCGAAGCTCGACATGGTCAGCCGCGCCGTACCCGTATCGATGCTCGCCCACTCGTGCCCGACGAGAGTAGACACCCAGGACGGAAGCTGGCCCGCAGGCAGCCCCGCAACAGCCGTCATGGCCGTCTCGCGCAGGAAGACGCCGACGGCCGACATCGTCAGGAAAATCAGTCCGGCAATGCAGATGGCCCAGGCAACGGACTTTCGTGTTGCATAAACGCCGGGAGTCGCGCCGATCCGTGAGATGAGCGACGGCTGTCCCGCAACGCCGGCCATGACCGACAGGACCGACAGAACAAACGCCAGCTGACCGATGTTGGCGAAAGGCGTCGCATAGCGCCGCGTTGCCGCCTCGAATCCTGTGCCGGGTAGATCGAACGCGAAGGCGTCGGCAAATATCTCGGGGATGTTCTGCGTGATCTCGGCGCGCAGCAGCGCCCGCGTGATCCGTCCGTGGCTGAGCTGTGGAACGGGCAGATGCGACATGAGTATCGCGATGATCATCACGGGGATCAGCACGGCGAGCAGCATGACGATGGCCTGCGCGGCGCTCGTCCAGCTCAGCGAGCGCAGGCCCCCGCTCGCCAGCACGAGCACGAGCACGAGCGATATCGAGACGGTCAGCGCGAACGGAGAAAGCTCGGTGAGCCAGGTCCCCGCCATCAGCGCAACCTTCAGCTCGGCGACGACGAGCAGCAGGAGCGGCACGCTCGCGATGGCCGCCGCGACGACGCGCAGCATCGGACTCGCGAAGCGCAATCCCAGATAGGCCGGCACGGAGTAGGCGCCGAACTTGCGCATATAGGGCGCGATGAGGATGGCGAAGACGACGAGCCCGGTCGTCATGCCGACGGTCAGAAAGAGCGCGTCGAACCCCATGAGATAGAAGAGCCCCGGCAGCGCCGCGAGCGTCGTGCCGCCAAGCAGCGTGACCGCGAGAGTGAGGCCGGTGAACACGGCCGGCACCCGCCGACCCGCAAAGAGCAGCTCGGAGACAGTATTCGAGCGTGTTGCAAGCGCGAGCCCGGCAACGAGCGTGGCAAGCCCGCCTGCGATAAGCAGGCGCAGCATATGGTCTTCGATGCCGAGTTGCTCGAGCATGAGCGCCATCAGCACGATGCCGATGAGCAGGCTCGAGAAGATGCCGAAATAGACACCCAGCAGCGGATTGACGAGATGGCGGCTTGGCGTGAGGGACATCGGCGATCCGGATCGGCTCTCGGAGCGGGCGCACGGCCCGCCACTGGTCTAGCCCCGAGATGGAGGGCGGGTGCTCCCCCTATCCTCAGCCGTCCTCATGGGCGCCGTGCCAGCGATCGATGACGTCCTGGCGGTTCGCGAAGGAGGAGACGGTGATCAAGGCGAGGACGCCGACACCATGCGCAAGAAGGAAGTAGCCCCACGGGAAGCCGATCACGCGGGTGCCATTGAGCTGCTCGGCATAGAAGGGAAGCACGAGAACAACGAGGAGAAAGGGCAGCAGGCTCGCCATCATCTGCCATTTGGTGTGCCGCCAGTAGGGCCGGCGCTCCTTGCGCTCGATCATGCGCCAATCTCCATCTGATATCCCCCGATCGCGGAAGCCATGCGGCACCGCAGAAACTCGCGAACCGAGAGATGTCCCCCCATTGTGGTCGGGATGCGGCGACTAAGGTTGCACAAGCCGCCCTCGGATGCGCCCGACAATCGCTCGTGCCGGCACCGTCATCCCCGCAAATGTTAGCCAAGACCGTGGAAACGCGCTAGTTCTTCACCTCGCTCCTGTTGAAGATGCCGCGGACCGGGCAACGCGAAGGCCGTCGCGACCGGTGCGTTGCAACCTCGATCGAGGCTGGGCCGGTGGCACACCGCATTATCATCGTGGATGATCATCCGCTGTTTCGTGGCGCCCTCACTCAGGCGCTGCACTCGGCCATCCGCGACGCGCGCTTCGACCAGGCCGCTTCCCTCGCAGATCTCGAGGCGCTCATCGCCGAGCGGGCCGATACGGACCTCGTGCTGCTCGACCTCGCCATGCCGGGTGTCCGCGGACTGTCGGGTCTGCTGCTCCTGCGCGCCCAGCATCCCGACATTCCCGTCGTCGTCGTCTCGGCCCATGACGATCCGGAGATCATCCGCAAGTGCATGGAGTTCGGCGCATCCGGATATGTGCCGAAATCGCTCTCCGTCGACGAGATCCGCACGGCCGTCGAAACCGTGCTCGGCGGCGGCATCTGGGTGCCGTCGGACATCGAGCTTTCCCGCCCTGCCGATCCCGATGCGGACGACGTCGTGGCGCGCCTTTCGACCCTGACACCGCAGCAGGTCCGCGTCCTCATGATGCTCGGCCAGGGCCTGCTCAACAAGCAGATCGCCTTTCAACTCGGCGTCTCCGAGGCGACGATCAAGGCCCACGTCTCGGCCATCCTCCAGAAGCTCGACGTCGACAGCCGGACACAAGCCGTGATCGCCATCAATCGCATCGAGGGCGACTGGCGCAGCCACAAGGCCTGACGCGCCTATTCTGCGGCAACTCGCGTCTGTGTGGAGATGCGCGCGAGGATGGCGCGGAGCTGGGCAGCTTTCAGTGGCTTGCGCAGCAGGACGAGACCGAGTGCACGCACCTCGCGCTGCACTTCCAGCGAGCGATCCGCGGTGATGATCACGCCTGGAATATCGCGCCTGAGCGTCGCCGAGATCGCCTTCATAGCTTCGACGCCGGTCTCTCCGTGAAGATGATAGTCGGCGAGTATGACGCTCGGTGGCACGTCCATCTCCTCGAGCCGCGCCAGGGCCTCGCTGGTGCTCGCCGCCATCACGGACCGGCAGCCCCAGCCATCGAGAAGCGTCCGCATACCGTCGAGCACATCGGCTTCGTTATCGATGCAGAGGACTCGCAAATTGCGGATATCGCCGACGGCGAGCGGCATGTCCGCGGCGTGGCGGCGGACGGCAGCGCCGTACGCACGAGGCAGACTGACCGAAAAGAGCGATCCCTTTCCCGGCGTCGAACGAAGTCTTATGGGAGCTTCGAGCACGCGCCCCATACGCTCGACGATCGATAGGCCGAGCCCGAGACCGCGCTCCGTCGCCGCAGTCTCTGCGAGACGATGAAACTCCTTGAACACGAGGGCCTGCTGCGCTGGTTCGATGCCCGGCCCCGTATCGCACACCTGGATTTCGACGCGGTTCCCGCGCGGCCGCACGCCGAACAGCACCCGGCCGCGCGGCGTATACTTGATCGCATTGGAGAGCAGGTTCTGCAGCACGCGCCGCAAGAGCCGCGGATCCGAATACACGAGCGCGCGGGACGGAACGACGCGAAGCTCCAGTCCCTTCGCGCGCGCCATGGGCTCGAAAGCGAGCGCGAGCTGCGACATGAGCTCGCCGAGCGCAACCGAGCGCATTTCCGGTTCGAGCTTGCCGGCATCGAGCCGCGAGATATCGAGTAAGGCGCCGAGGATTTCCTCGACGGCATCGAGCGACGTGTCGACATTGTGTGCCAGGCGCTGGGCTTCCTCCGGCAGCGCCCGCTCGATGAGGCTCGATGCATAGAGGCGCGCGGCGTTGAGCGGCTGCAGGAGATCGTGGCTCGCGGCGGCGAGGAAGCGCGCCTTGGCGAGATTGGCCTCGCTCAGCGCTTCGTTCACTCTGACGAGCTCGGCCGTGCGCTCGGCGACGCGCCGTTCCAGCGTTTCGTTGGCGCGGGCGAGCGCCTCGGATGCCGCAACCTGATCCGTGATGTCGAGATAGGTCGTGACGATGCCACCCTGCGGCATAGGCGAGGTTCGGATCTCGATAATGCGACCCAAGGGCGCGAGGTGATCGAGGAAGGTCTCGCGCGTCACGGCGAGCCGCGTGAAGCGGTCCTTGACATGATCCTCCGGCGCTCCCGGCCCGAAATCCCCGCGCACGGCACGCATTCTCAGGATGTGCTCGAGCGGCACACCGACCGCGACGAGATCCTCCGGCAGATTGAGCAGCTCGCGGTACTGCCGGTTCCAGCAGATGAGGCGCATGTCGCGGTCGAAGACGCCGAGACCATGGCGCACCTGATCGAGTGCGGATTGCAGCAGGTCGCGATTGTACTGCAATGCCTCGGAGGCATCATCGAGGAGGCGCAGCGCGGACTGGCCCGAGACGTTGCCGCGCCTCAGCAACAGCGACAGCACGAGGCGGGCCGAAGCAGCACCAATCGCGCTCGTCAGCAGGTGCTCTGTGAAGCGGAGAACATTGATGTCGGCCTCGGCCTGTGGGACCAGGGGCGTTGCGCGCGAAGCCTCGTACTCGGCGAACGAGCGCTCGGCGCGCTCGCTTCCGAGATAGCGCTCGACCGTGTGCTTGAGATCGCCGACCGTGACGGCTGTCCGCCACAGACGGAACGAGGGGTTCGGCTCGGCGAGCGGCGGATCGGCGGCGCCGAAGATTTGCGCCTGCATGCGCTCGATCGGTTCGGGCGCGCGCAGGAGCGAGACGAACACATAGGTCGTAACGTTGGCGATGAGGCTCCAGAGCACACCATGCGTGAGCGGCTCGAACTGCAGATAGAAGAGCGCCTGCGGACGCAGGAAGCCCAAGCCATATGGGCCATCCGCAACGATGCTCATGGGAATCCAGCCGGCGCGCGCCACCCAGGGCAGCAGCAGCGTGTAAGCCCAAATGGCAAAACCTATTAGAATGCCAGTAATGGCGCCACGCGCCGTGCCGCGTCGCCAGATGAGACCCATGAAGAACGCGGGTGCGAGCTGCGCGATCGCCGCAAACGCAATCAGCCCGATGGCGGCCAGCGCCTGCACCTGCCCCAGCGCTCGATGCACCATGTAGCCGAGCAGGATCACGGCGAAGATCGAGACGCGCCGGATCAGCAGCAGGTCGCGGCTCATGTCCACATCGGCTGCGATGGCGTCGATGCGCCGTCGCAGCAGCCAGGGCACGATGAGACCGTTGCAGATCATGATGGCGAGCGCGACGGATTCGACGATCACCATGGCGGTCGCCGCCGAAAGCCCGCCGATGAAGGCGATCATGGCGAGCGAGTCGGCGCCGGCCCACATGGGCAGCGCCAGCACGAACATGTCCGGCGCGACGCTGAAGTGCGGGAGGAACAGCAGCCCCGCGATCGCAATCGGCACCACGAATATGTTGATGAGCACGAGGTACGTCGGGAACAGCCATGACGCCCGACGGATCTCGGATTCCGCGTTGTTCTCGACGACCGTGACGTGGAACTGGCGCGGCAGCAGAATGATGCACACGAAGCTCAGCACCGTCACCGTCACCCAGGTGCTGCCGCTGGGCCCCTTCGCGAAGATGTTCGCGACCTCGCTGTTGGCGCGCACATGACTGAGGAAGCCGACCGGTCCGCCGAACATCGCAAAAATAACGAAGGCACCGACGGCGAGGAAGGCCGTGAGCTTGACGAGCGACTCCGCGGCGATGGCCAGCATGAGGCCGTCCTGATGCTCGGTGGCATCGATGTGGCGCGTGCCGAAGAGTACGGCAAAGACGGCGAGCGCGAGCGCGATGACAAGCGCCGTATCGAGACCGAAGACAGCAAGATCCTTGAACGGGGTCGGTCCGAGCAGCGTCTCGATGGAGATCGATGCGGCCTTGAGCTGGAGCGCGATGTAGGGAAGCGCGCCGAGCACCGAGACGACAGTCGCGATTGCAGCGACCGCCTGGCTCTTGCCATAGCGCGCGGCGATGAAGTCGGCGACCGAGGTCAGGTTCTGGCTTTTCGCGATCCGCACGATGCGCAGGATCAGCGGCACGCCGAACACGAACATCAGGATCGGTCCGAGATAGACCGGGATGAAGTCGTAGCCGCTCGAGGCGGCGAGGCCGACACTGCCGAAAAATGTCCAGGACGTGCAGTACACCGCGAGCGACAGTGCGTACGTGACCGGGCGTCCACTACCGCCCTTGCGCGAGCGGATGACGCGATCGCCGAACCAGGCCACGGCAAAGAGCAGGCCGACATAGCCAAGCGCCAGGGTCAGGACCTGCCAGGCTTCGATCATGCCTCAAGCCGTGGTGCGCCCCTCGGGGCTGACGTTCCTACCTGCCACCTCCATTCGCGGGGGCGACGCGTGCCAGCGACTGTTCTGATCCTCTCGCTGTGTACGTGCGCCATCTTGCTTTGCGCCGCGGGTAGACGCAACAGCCCGTTCGTCAAAGCGGTTTATGCGCCGGCCTCGGCGTCCGGATCGGATCTGGGCAACGCTATTCCGTACGCGCCTCTTTACCGCGATGGATGGCAACCCCTATCGTGCGAGGCGTGATTCGCGCTCCGCGGATGAAATTGTTTTGCCGTTGAACGCGATGAAACCATGCCGGATGGCTGGCATACGGACAGTCGCGGCAGAACGGGCCAACGCGGAGGACCCACCTATGAAAAAACTGCTCGATGAATTCCGGGAATTCGCCCTCAAGGGCAACGTCCTCGATATGGCGATCGGCATCATCATCGGCGGCGCGTTCGGCACCATCGTGTCGTCGCTGGTCAAGGACGTCATCATGCCGCCGGTCGGCATGCTCCTGGGCGGCGTCGACTTCTCCGACATCAGGATCCCGCTGCGCGCTGCCGAGGCCGGCCGCGAAGCCGTGACGATGAACATCGGCGTCTTCCTCAACAACGTGATCAGCTTCCTGATCGTGGCCTGGGCAGTCTTCATGCTGGTCAAGGGCGTCAATATGCTCCGCCAGCGCTTCGAGAAGGAAAAGGCGGCCGCGCCGCCACCTCCCCCGCCGCCCTCCGAGCAGTACCTCAAGGAAATCCGCGACGCGCTCGTCAAGAAGTAAGTGCGTTCTCAGGGGC
>JAEZAW010000367.1 GCA_023430315.1 Pseudomonadota bacterium
CGCATCAGCAGCCCTCATGAAGGGAACTCGACGCTTGCGGCACATTCCAAGTCGATAAAGGCGGGAGGGTCTGGGAGGGTATCCCTCCCAGTAGGGGGTGCGGGGACCAGTCCCCGTCGCGCCGAAGGCGCGAAGCGACTTAAGCCGCCAACGCGCGCGACGAACGGCTGGCAACGCGCACTGGCACGAGCTCGGCGCTGCGCGTGACCGGAAGGGTCATTACGGCGGCCAGCTCGCGACGCAAGTTCTCGAGCGAGTAGTCGAGCGAGTCGAGTTCAAGGCGAATGGCTGCTTGATCGCGCGCGACGGAGATAGCGCGCTCGGCACCAGAGCTGACAAGGCGCGAGACTGCCTGCCACTGCTCGGCGGCCGAGAGACGCGTCGTAGCGGTCACGACGTCCACGACCTCGCGGGGCTCCGCCGGAATGCGGCGCGGCGCAACCGCGAGGCGAATGACGCCGACCTTATCGGAGGTGTTGCGCGCGGCGGCCTTGATGAGGCGCTGGCGCTTTTCGTCGAGTTGTACGACCGGCGCGGCGATCAATGCGAGCACGAGCGCCCATGCCACGAAGTCCGCGAGCGGCACGCCAACGTGCGTCGCGGTCATCCCCAGGACAAGGCCGGTCTCGAGCATTCGCCGAACTCCTTAAACAGCGCCAATTTACAGCTATTTTTGCAGGAATTATTTCAGCATTGCTCACTTTGATTAATACTTGATTAAAGCTCGTGACGGTCCCACGACAGGCGATCGCGAACAGGCAATCAATTGAAATATATGGATATTTTTCTGGCGCCAGAATGCGAAAAGCCCGCCCGACTTTCGCCGGACGGGCCAAGGGGGACTTAAATTCGGTTAATGCCCGAAAGGTATCAGCCCTTTTTCGGCGGCACGCGGCCATCGCGCGTGTAGGGGTACATGTGCGTGATATCGGCGTTGGGCCAGTCCTTCTCGAACTTGCTCCACACGTCCAGAACCGTCGTCGCAACCTGGCTCGGGATTTCGCTCTTCTTCGCGTTCTCGAGATAGAGGCGAACGTCCTTCGCCTGCAGCGCCGCGGTGAAGCCGGCATCGTAGGCCTCATTGATGATCCGGCGCGGGAACTTGTCGTCGGTCGCCGTATTGCGCCCGGTCGAGACGTTCACGACCTCGAGGATCTTGGCCATGGGGACGCCCTGCTTGACGCCGAAGGCGATGGCCTCGCAGCTGGCAGACTGCGCCGCCGCCGAGAGGAAGTTGTTGAGCAGCTTCACGGTCTGCCCCTGGCCCGGCCTCGGGCCGATGTGGAAGGGCTTGCCCATGTGCGCCATGAGCGGCTTGAAACGCTCGTAGGCTTCGGGCGCGCAGGCCATCATGACCGAGAGCGTGGCCTTGTCGGCGCCGGCAATGCCGCCCGAGACGGGCGCATCGATGTACGTAACGCCAGCGGCGGCGAGGATGGCGGCTGCTTCCTCGGCGGCATCGATACCGATGGTCGACGTGTCGATCACCGTCTTGGCCTTACGGCCCGATGCACCCGCAATTTCCTTGGCAACGAGGACGCTGATCTTGCCGTCGGGCAGCGAGAGGATGATGGTCTCGGCGCTGGCGGCGACCTCGGCGTTCGACTTGGCAATCTTGCTGCCTTCCGGCGCGCGTGCGGTGCTGCCGGCATCCGCCACGACCAGCCCATAACCCGCCTTGGCCAGATGCTTCGCCATGCGATGCCCGATGCTGCCGACGCCGATCCAGCCGATAGTCTCACCCATAGTGCCCACTCCTTCTGAGGAATTCTCAAGGGCGGCATAGCGAACTCAGGCCCTGACGGCAACGCCCGGCGCGGATTATGGTAGGGAGGCATAATCAAAACGCGGGTCTTGCGATGGCTGCGCAGGAAATCCGCACACGGATACGGAGAGAGAGACCCATGGCCTACACGCTCGCAATCGCCGGCCTCGGCGCCATCGGTCTCAAGGTCGCCCGAATGGTCGATGCCGGCGCCGTGCCGGGCATCACGCTCACGGCGGTCAGCGCGAAGGATGAGGCGCGGGGCCGGGCGCGGGTCGCCGAGCTGAAATCGCCGCCTGCTGTCGTGGGGCTCGCCGAACTCGCCGAACGCGCGGACATCATCATCGAGTGTGTGCCGGCTGCGGTCTTCCGCGAGGTGGCAGACGCGGCGATCGCACGCGGGCGCTGGTTCCTCCCGCTTTCGGTCGGCGCACTGATCGGCAATATGGATCTCGTCGAGAAGGCGAAGACGACGGGTGCGCGTATTGTCGTGCCGACGGGCGCTCTGCTCGGCCTCGACACCGTGCGCGCCATGGCCGTCGGCAAGATCCACGAGGTCCGCCTCGAAACCAGGAAGCCGCCGAATGGTCTCGCCGGTGCGCCCTATCTCGTCGAGAACAACATCAGCGTCGACAATCTGACGGCGCCGCTCTGCGTGTTCCGCGGCAGTGCGCGTGCTGCGGCGAAGGCCTTTCCGGCGAACGTCAACGTCGCGGCAGCGCTCGGGCTCGCGGGTGTCGGACCGGATGCGACGCAGGTCGAGGTATGGGCGGACCCGAGTGTGGACCGCAACACGCACACGGTGACGGTCAGCTCGGACTCGGGAAGCGTAAAGATGACGGTCGCGAACATCCCATCGCCGGAGAACCCGCGCACCGGCCTCACTGTCGCGAACAGCGTCATCGCGACGCTGCAGCGCTTCACTGCGCCGCTGACGGTCGGGACCTAGTCGATCGACTTCGGCAGTGCGTCCGCGAGCAACTTGCCGACGACGACCAGCTCAGGGCTCGTGCGTCGGTACGTCTGACCGACATTGAAGAAGTCGGCGAGATCGGCGCCGGAGGGACGCGGCCGCGACGACGAGACTGGCGGCAGGCCCGCGAGCACCTCGGGCACAGCCACATCGATGCGACGGCGCAGTTCATCGAAGGCCGACGTGACCGGCGCGCTCGTGAGACGCGGGCCGAGTGCCGTCGCGAGATGGGCCATGAGCCCCGGCCAGTGCGCCAGCATTCGATAGAGCCCGGGCACGAACGGCTTCCCGCCCATTTCCGACGCGAGCAGCATCGTTGCCGCGCGTGCGGCCGGATCGAGCCGCGCCAGATCGACCATGTCCGGCGGCGCCGGCAATGGCGCTGGCGCCGTCCATGATTTTCGCGAGGCAGCGCCAGCCGGCGCAGCACCTTCGAGCAGCTGCTTCAGCAGGCCAGCAAAGACCATGTTGACCGGTGCGACGCGGACAAAGCCCTCGGCCGCCGTGCGCACGGCCGCAAGTGCCGTCGCGTCGATGCCCCATACGCGCAGGGCCGCTGCCGGAATGGGATCGAGTGGTGGTACGGCGAGGCCCGCCGCCGCGCGCCAAGCCGCCTCCTGTCCACTGCCGTCGCGAAAGACGGGCGCGACCGCATCCCAGGACCATTCGAGAAAGCCTGGCTTTGCCGCGAGATATCGATGGATTGCGGACACGTAGGGCACGCCCCACAATGTCCTGAGCTCCGCGAAGATCGTCGCGATCTCGCCCGTGGCTTCGCTCTCGCTGATCTCGCCAGCCATGAGCCGCCCCCGATCACGTCTTGATGTGGCGGAACATGTGGCGACGCGCTTCCTCGTCGTTCTCGGTCTTGAACGTGAAGCGGTCCTTGAGCTTGAGCGCGCGCTGCGCCGCGGGACGTGCCTCGATCTCGTCGACGAGCCGCTTCAGATGCGGGAACTTCGTCCAGGCCTCCTTCGAGAGCACCATGGGAATGAGGCGCGCCCAGCCCCAGACATCCATGTCGACGATTGTGTACGTGTCGCCGACCATGTAGCGGTTCGATGCAAGGCGGTCATTGAGAATGCCGAAGTGGCGCTCGGCTTCGAAGACGTAGCGCGTGATCGCATATTGGAGCTTCTCGGGCGCGTAGTGCTGGAAGTGCACGGCCTGACCAGAATAGGGGCCCACGCCTGAAGCGACGAACATCAGCCAGGAGAGCAACTCGCCGCGGTTGGCCGGCGTATTGGGCGGAAGGAACTTCCCCGTCTTCTCGGCGAGATAGAGAAGGATCGCGTTCGAGTCGAACACCTTCGCATCGCCATCGACGATCGCCGGCACCTTGGAATTCGGATTGACAGCGATGTACTCGGGCGAGAACTGCTGCCCCTTGCGCGTATCGACCGGGATCGGCTCGTAGGGAAGACCCGACTCCTCGAGGAAGAGTGCGATCTTGGTCGGGTTCGGAGCGCCGGAGAAGTAGAACTTAAGCATCGCGAGTTTCCTCCTCGTTGGTGCGGCGCGTTCAATGCGCACCGCGCATTTCTGAAAATTGGATCGCTAAGCCTTCCGGCCGATGCCGACAATGGTGAAGCCATGCCGGCTCACTTCCTCGGGCCGGTAGACATTGCGCAGGTCGACCAGAAGCGGCACTGCAACGGCTTTCTTCAGCCGCTTGAAATCGAGCGCGCGGAACTGGTCCCATTCTGTGATCAGCGCGATCGCCGACGCTTCCTTCGCCGCCTCGTAGGCATTTTTGCAGAAGGTGACGTCCTTCATGTACTGCTTCGCCTGCTCCATGCCTTCGGGATCATAGGCGCGGATGATCGCACCTGCGTCCTGCAATGCCTGTACGATCGAGAGCGCCGGCGACTCGCGCATATCATCGGTATTGGGCTTGAAGGTGAGGCCGAGGATCGCGATGGTCTTGCCGCGCACGTCGCCGCCCATGGCTGAGATGATCTTGCGCGCCATGGCCCGCTTGCGCGTGTCGTTCACGGCGACCGTCGCCTCGATGAGCCGCAGCGGCGCATCATTGTCCTGCGCCGTCTTGACCAGCGCCACCGTATCCTTCGGGAAGCACGAGCCGCCATAACCCGGCCCGGCGTGCAGGAACTTGCTGCCGATGCGGTTGTCCGCGCCGATGCCGCGCGCGACTTCCTGCACGTTGGCCCCGACTTTCTCGCAGAGATCGGCAATCTCGTTGATGAAGGTGATCTTCATCGCGAGGAAAGCGTTGCCCGCATACTTGATGAGCTCGGCCGTACGCCGCGAGGTGAACATCATCGGCGATGCATTGATGAAGAGCGGCCGGTAGACCTCGTTCATCACCTGGCGCGCGCGGTCGTCATCGGTGCCGACGACGATTCTATCCGGACGCTTGAAGTCGGAGATGGCGGCGCCTTCGCGGAGAAACTCGGGATTGGAGGCGACGGCAACGTCGGCCTCCTTGTTCGTCTCGCCGATAATGCGCTCAACGTCATCGCCCGTACCGACGGGCACCGTCGACTTCGTCACGACCACGGTGAAGCCCTTCACGGCTCGGGCGATCTCGCGCGCCGCTTCATGCACGTAGGAGAGATCTGCGTGGCCATCGCCGCGCCGCGATGGCGTGCCGACCGCAATGAAAACAGCATCCGCCGTCGATACGGGCTCGGCGAGCTCGGTCGTGAAGCTGAGCTGGCCGCTCCGCATGTTCTTGGCAACGAGTTCGGCAAGGCCCGGCTCGTAAATCGGGATACGGCCTTCGTTGAGGGCCTCGATCTTGCGCGCGTCCTTGTCGACGCAGGTCACGTTGTGCCCGAAGTCGGCAAAGCAGGCCCCCGACACGAGCCCGACATAGCCCGAACCGACCATCACGATATTCATGAACCCCACCCGATAGTTGAGCCGCGCTCGGCCACCCAGCCGTGCCGCAGCAGAGCGGTCACGTACATGTCAGCTCATTGTCGCAATTACACGACAGCATTCACCGCTCTCCCGGGGAGGGTCAAGCGGCGGGACGCCACATGCCAAGAACCTGGACCGATGGCAAAATCATGGTGGGTGCGGCCTGAGGGTCGGATCGACTAAGCTCCAACCTTTCGGGACATGGCGAAAAGCTTAGTACGTGCTGGCGGGCTTCTTTTCCGAGGAAGCAGCGCTCGAGCCGCCCATCATGCCGCGGATGCCTGCACCGTTGGCCTGCCACCAATTGTAGAGAATGCGGACATCCCATCCGATGCAGAAGTGTTTCACGCCCATCTCGATGTACGGCGCCGCCGCCTTAATGTCGGCGAGCTCCACGCGCGGATGCAGGCCCATCTTCAAGGCTGTCTCGATGGTCTTGCGTTCCGCCTTCACGACATCGGGATGCGTCCGCTGACCGGTGAGGCCGAGGCTCATCGAATAGTCGGAGCTTCCGAACTGCACCATGTCGATCCCTTTGACGGACAGGATCGCATCGAGATCTTCGACGCACTCTCGCTTCTCGACCATGATGGCGATCACCACGTCGTTGAGCGCCTCGACATAGGCCGGTGAGCCGCCTTCGCGCACGGTGCCAACGTCGCGCCGCATACCGACGCCCAACCGGCCGCCCGTGCCAGGTGTCTCTGCACGAACGGCAGCGATGCAGGCTTCAGCATCGGCCACGGTGCGCACGTCAGCGAACAGGATGCTCTGGAAACCTGAGCCGATCGCGCGCATGGACTGATGCGTCCACTGCGTCTGCTCGACCTTGATCATGCCGCCGAGGTTTTTGAGCTCCAGCGCG
This sequence comes from Pseudomonadota bacterium, assembly GCA_023430315.1. Classification (GTDB taxonomy): domain Bacteria; phylum Pseudomonadota; class Alphaproteobacteria; order Rhizobiales; family Hyphomicrobiaceae. The sequence continues at coordinate 6,490 of JAEZAW010000367.1, forward strand.
CGACCGAGGTTGTCGAGATCGTGCATGGTGAACGGCGCGTACTCGGCCGTGAACTCGACGTAGTCGTAGTTGCCGGCGTCACCGATCAGCTCGACGAGCGTGGGCCAACTCGACAGCAGGTGCGTGCCGATCGTCGGTTGGTTCGCATTCAGCAGGGCGCGAAGACGGTTGGGGCGCATGATGGGCGTTTCCTTATTATGTGGTCGGGATCAGGCGAAGGTCGTCCAATATCGGCTTTTGAGCAACGAGGAATGGCAGTGCGCGGTGCGCCCATGCATTTTGGGCACCGGATGGATTTCAGCTGCTGGAGGGTGTTCTGGAAGCCCATGGTGGGCGCGACAGGGATTGAACCTGTGACCCCACCCGTGTGAAGGGTGTGCTCTACCGCTGAGCTACGCGCCCGAAGCTTTCCACAGCGCCGGAGACCGGGCGCGAAAAGCCACCGCTCTTTATCCCAGGCCGCCGGGCCGCGCAACCTCAGTTGCTTTGGCTCAATTGCTTTGCGTCTCGCGGCCGTCCTGGAGGGCCAGCACATGCCCGGCCAGGTAGAGCGAGCCGCAGATGAGAATGCGCAGCGGACCGTCCGTCGTGCGCGCGGCAATATCGAGCGCCTGTTCCACGCCCTCCGCAGCCACGGCATTGTGGCCGACCCGGCGCGCCACATCGGCCAGCACCTCGGGGCTCACCGGTGGCATATGCGCGCCGGGGACCGGCACGGTCACGACCTGCCGCGCGAGACCGGCGAACGGCTGCAGGAAGCCGGCGGCGTCTTTCTGGCCCATCATGCCGACCACCAGTGCGAGGGGACGCGGCGAGCGCTCCTCGAGATCGGCGAGCGTGCGCGCGATCACCTCGCCGGCAGCAGGATTGTGCCCGCCGTCGAGCCAGACCTCGCAGTCGGGTCGCAGATCGCGCGTGAGCGTCCCGCGGCCGAGAAGCTGCATGCGTGCTGGCCAGCGCGCGCTCGTCAGACCCGCGGCAATGGCGCGCTCATCGATGCCGAGTTCCAGCGCCGCCGCCACCGACGTGCCCGCATTGACGATCTGATGCGGGCCAATGAGCGCCGGCATCGGCAGATCGAGTAGCTGGTCTTCGCGCTGGAACACGAGGCGTCCGCGCTGCGCGAAGGCATCGAATTGCTCGCCCCACCGGATCAGGCGTGCGCCACGTCGGCGTGCCTCGATGTTGAGCACGTCGTCGACCTCGGGTGTCTGGCGCGCGACGACGCAAGCCGCGCCGCGCTTCATGATACCGGCCTTCTCGGCCGCGATTTTCTCGACCGTGTCGCCGAGCTTGTCAGCGTGGTCCATGGAGATCGGCGTAATGACAGTGAGCGCCGGTTTCGCGACCACATTAGTTGTATCAAGACGGCCGCCGAGCCCGACTTCGAGCAGAAGATAGTCCGCGGGGTTCTCCGCAAAGGCGAGGAAAGCTGCCGCCGTCGTGATCTCGAAGAAGGTGATCGGCTGGCCCGCGTTGATCTTCTCGACGCGGCTCAGCAGGGCGGCGAGCGCAGCTTCGTCGATTGGCTGCGCACCGTTCCACCCACCGAGCGCGATGCGCTCGCTGAAACGCACGAGATGCGGTGAGGTGTAGACGTGGACGCGCTTGCCTGCCGCTTCGAGCATCGCCTTGAGGAAGGCCGTGGTCGAGCCCTTGCCGTTAGTGCCGGCGATGTGCACGACGGGGGGCAGATGCTCATGCGGGCTGCCGAGCTCCGCGAGCAGTCGCTCGACGCGATCGAGAGAGAGATCGATGAGCAGCGGATGGAGCTGCTTCATGCGCGCGAGAAGATCATCGAGGCTGGTCATGGCGAAGACTGTCCGACTTCGCTGAACGCGCACACACGTCCGCCGCGGCGGCCAAGGAGCGCCGGCTCCACGCAATGAACGTCAGGGAGTATTGGGGGAACCCTTTACCGGCGGCTTCGGCGTTCCGTCACTACCGCGTAACGGCCCCTTCTTGGACTGCGTGACGAAACGCTCGTCGTCCGAGACCGGCTCGACGTCCACCATCTCGGCATCGCGCGCGCTTGGGCCAAGCAGCTTGGCATCGACCGACGCGCCGTTGACGTGTCCGTTGACGTGTTTCAACGGATCCGAGCTCTTGGCCGTCGCCGCGATCTTCGCACGGCCCGCCATGAGGATGCCGACGATGCGCGCGAGCGTCTCCGTCAGCTTGTGGCGATGCACGACCATGTCGATCATGCCGTGCGCGAGCAGATACTCGGCGCGCTGGAAGCCCTCGGGCAGCTGCTCGCGGATGGTCTGCTGGATCACGCGCGGGCCAGCAAAGCAGATCAGCGCACCGGGCTCGGCAATCTGGATGTCGCCGAGCATGGCATAGGAAGCGGTCACGCCGCCGGTCGTCGGATCGGTCAGCACGACGATGTAGGGAAGATGAGCCTCGCGCAGCTTCTGCACGGCAATGGTCGTGCGCGGCATCTGCATGAGCGAGAGAATGCCCTCCTGCATCCGTGCGCCGCCCGAGGCCGCGAAGAGGATGAAGGGGTAGCCCTTGGCTACGGCGTGCATCATGCCGGTGATGATGGCCTCGCCGGCCGCCATGCCAAGCGATCCGCCCATGAAGCGGAAGTCCTGCGCGGCGATCGTTACGGACTGCCCGCCGATCTTGCCGTCGGCCAGCAGCACCGCATCGTCGAGACCGGTCGCGGCCTTGCTGTCCTTGAGGCGGTCCGTGTAGCGCCGCCCGTCGCGGAACTTGAGCGGATCGACCGGAACGCTCGGCGAGGGCAGGCGCGTGTAGCTGCCGCCGTCGAAGATGTGCTTCGCGCGCTGGTCCGCCGACATGCGGTCGTGATGGCCGCAGCAGGGGAAAACGAGCTGGGCTTCCTCGAGCGTCCGCCGGTCGGACATCTGCCCGCAGCCCGGGCACTTTTTCCAGAAGTCATCCGGCGGCTCACGACGGGTCGTGAGCAGGCTCCGAATCTTCGGACGGACGACGTTGTTGATCCAGTTCACGCTACTGCAGCTCCTTAGAGCAGTCTCTATCCCGGGCCGGCCGCTTCGCCTACTACGCCCGCGCGCTCGGCGCTACCTTGGGCCATATTCGCGGTAATCGCGGATCACACGCAGCACGGTGATCAATCGGCGCCGAATTATGGCTAACCTGTGGCGCCAGGGGCCGCGTCTTCCGCGATCCTTAACGACGTGACCGATTCGTCCCCGTCGATGTGCACATCAAACACGCGCTGCAGCGCTACGCAATCCCGACGCCAAGTTGTGAACGATCCTGTGCACGGACGAAATGGTATCCGGGCCGGCCTTACCGTCGGCCCCGAGTGTCGTGCGGATCGTCTCGACCAGGGCCGAACCGACCACCACGCCGTCGGCGCAGTCCGCAAGCGTCCGCGCCTGCTCGGGCGTGCGGACACCAAATCCCACGACCACAGGTAGCGGCGTCGAGCGCTTGATGCGGGCCACCTGAGCGCGCACATCGGATACCACCGGCGCGGCCGCCCCGGTAATCCCGGTAATGGAAACATAGTAGACAAAGCCCGAAGTGTTCGCGAGAACGGCCGGCAGACGGGCATCATCCGTGGTCGGCGTAGCCAGGCGGATGAAGCTCAATCCTCGCTCCATGGCCGGCAGGCAGAGCTCCTCGTCGGCCTCGGGCGGCACGTCGACGACGATCATCCCATCCACACCCGAATCCCGGGCTTCGTCGAGGAAGGCCGCGCTCGGATAGACATAGATCGGGTTGTAGTACCCCATGAGGATGATCGGGGTGAGATTGTCCTTGGTGCGGAATTCGCGCACGAGCTGGAGCGTGCGTTTCATGGTCTGGCCGGCCTTGAGCGCGCGCAACGAGGAGGCCTGCACGGCCGGGCCGTCCGCCATGGGATCGGAGAACGGCATGCCGATCTCGATGACATCGGCGCCCGCCTCGGGGAGCCCGAACAGGATAGCCTTGGACGTCTCGTAGTCGGGATCGCCGGCCGTGACGAAGGCCACAAACGCGGGGCGTCCCTCGCGCTTCAGGGCGGCAAAGCAGCGGTCGATACGGGTCTCGGGGCGCATTGATTGATCAGCCTTCTTCCTTGGCTTCGTATTCGTCGAGCTTGGCTACGAGTGCCGCGTGGAGAGCATGCCTGAGCATCTCCTCGGCTTCGGGCATGTCCTCTGGCGTGACAATGTCGTCAATGTCCCGGCGCAGTGCCGCGATCAACTCGCCCGTCGATAGTCCGGAGGCCGCACGCTGCATCGCCGTATCGTCATTGTCGGCCTTGACCTCGCGAACATCGCGCGTGCCTTGCGCGCCCGCCTTCGCGAGCGGCGCTGTCGGTCCGGCCGCGGCATTGCGCCCCTGGAACACCTTCTTGTGCAGGCCCTCGATATAGCTCGCGTCCTCGGGATCGAGCTTGCCGGCTTTGTGCTCGGCAAGAAGCTCTCGCAGCGTCTCCTTGGTCTCGTCCCACACGCCCGTGTGCTTGAGAAGGTCCTCGACGCGCTGCTCGATATCCACGGCCATTCCCTCCATTCCTCCTCAGCTCAGATCTTCATGCCGAGGTAGCCGGCGACGGCGAACACGTCCTTGTCGCCACGCCCGCACATGTTCATGACGAGGAGATCGTCCTTCGGCAGCGTCGGCGCGAGCTTCGTCACGTAGGCGAGCGCGTGCGAGGGCTCGAGCGCCGGAATGATGCCTTCGAGCTTTGCGCAGACTTGGAAGGCCGCGAGCGCCTCCTTGTCGGTGATCGGGACATAGCTGACGCGGCCCGTGTCCTTGAGCCAGGAATGCTCGGGTCCGACGCCCGGATAGTCGAGGCCGGCCGAGATCGAGTGTCCTTCGAGGATCTGGCCGTCCTCGTCCTGGATCAGGTACGTGCGGTTACCGTGCAGGACGCCGGGCCGGCCGCCGGTCATCGACGCGTTGTGGCCGTTGTGCACATCGAGGCCATGCCCCGCGGCTTCGACACCGAACATCTTGACCGACTTGTCGTCGAGGAAGGGATGGAAGAGCCCGATGGCATTCGAGCCACCGCCGATGGCCGCGACGAGCGTGTCCGGAAGGCGCCCCTCGCGCTCCATCATTTGCGCGCGCACTTCATTGCCGATCACGGCCTGGAAATCGCGCACCATCTCGGGATAGGGATGCGGCCCCGCCGCCGTGCCGATGATGTAATAGGTATCGCGAACGTTGGTCACCCAGTCGCGCAGGGCCTCGTTCATGGAGTCCTTGAGCGTGCCGGCGCCGGACGTCACGGAATTCACCTTGGCGCCGAGCATGTGCATACGCGCGACGTTCGGCGACTGACGCGCGACATCCGTTGCACCCATGTAGATCTCGCACGGCAGACCAAAGCGAGCGCACACCGTCGCGACCGCGACACCGTGCTGGCCGGCACCCGTCTCAGCGATGATGCGCGTCTTGCCCATTCGCCGCGCGAGCTGGATCTGGCCCAGGCAGTTGTTGATCTTGTGGCTGCCCGTGTGATTGAGCTCGTCGCGCTTGAAGTAGATCTTCGCGCCCTTCAGATGCTCAGTCAGGCGTTCGGCGAAATAGAGCGGGCTGGGCCTGCCGCCGTAGTGCTCCAGGAGATCGCGCAGTTCGGCCTGGAAGCCCGCGTCGTTCTTCGCGGCATTGTAGGCCTGCTCCAGCTCGAGAATGAGCGGCATGAGCGTCTCGGCGACGAAACGGCCGCCATAGAGGCCGAAGAAGCCGTGATCATCGGGACCAGCGCGAAAACTGTTCGGCGCCTGTGTCTCGGTTTTGGTTGGGGATGCCATGGTCTCAGCGTATCCGGTTCGGGCGCGTAGTTGCGCGTGTCAGGCAGGAGCGTGCACCGCTCGGGCGGCGTCAATGAAGCGGCGAATGAGGTCGGGGCTCTTGATGCCGGGCCCCGTCTCCACGCCAGAGGAGACATCCACCATTGTGGCGCCCGTCGCGGCGATCGCTGCACCGACGTTCTCCGGCGTGAGCCCACCCGAAAGAAGATACGGCACGCGATCTTTCACGCCATCGAGCAGGTGCCAATCGAAGGCGAGGCCGTTGCCGCCCGGCAGCGCACCGGCGAGATCCTTCGGCGCCTTGGCATCGAACAGGATGAAGCGCGCGACATCGGCATAGGCGAGTGCCTCGGCAGCATCGGTCGCCGTCTCGACCTTGATGGCCTTGATCACCGGCTTGCCCCAGCGCCGCGCGATCTCGGTGGCGCGCTCGGGCGTCTCGGAGCCGTGGAGCTGGAGGAAGTCGGGATCGACTTTGCGCACGATCTCGTCGATGAAGGCATCTTCGCCATCCACGATGAGCGCCACGATCACGGTACGATTGCGCGCCAGCTCGGCAAGCTCCGCAGCCATGTCGGGTGAGAGGCTGCGGGGGCTCGGCGGATAGAAATTGAGCCCGACAAAATCCGCGCGCGCCGCAAGCGCCGCCTGGAGCGCCTCCGGCGTCTTGATCCCGCAGATTTTGACCTTCACCGACATTCGCCCGTCCGAGCATAATGGTTAAGCGGCAGAAGCCGCGGATGCCGGCAACCTATGCCGGTTTTCGGGGTCCGGATCAACGTCTGCCGCCATCCTGCGGGCGTCCAGGCCGCGCCCGATAGGGTGGCAGCGACCAGCCGAACCAGAGTGCGAGGCCGCGCACCACAAGACAGGTCAGAAATCCAGCCAGCAGCGCATTCGGCTCGGCGAGACCTGCCGCCTGTCCGCCGACGTAGACTGCCGCGCCCGCCAGCGCCGCCGTGACATAGATTTCCTTCCGCAGCAGCACCGGAACTTCGCCACCGAGAATGTCGCGGATGATGCCGCCGAACGTCGCCGTCACGACGCCCATTACCACGGCAATGATCTGGTTCGGGGTGACGTCGAGCGCGCGATCCGCGCCCACCACCGCGAACAGCGACAACCCGATCGCATCGAACCAGAGCAGCAGGCGGTAGCGCGAATCCGGCAAGTGCGCCGTGAAGAACAGGATCACGGCGACGATCACACAGATGAGGATGTAGGCGGGCTCCTGCACCCAGAACACGGGCAGCCGCCCCAGCAGCAGATCGCGCACCGTGCCGCCACCGACACCCGTCACGATCGCCAGCAGCGCGAAGCCGAAGACGTCCATCTCCTTGCGCGAAGCGACAAGCGCACCCGTTGCCGCGAAGACGGCGATGCCGAACCAGTCGAGCGCGATGAGAAGGTGGGCGTGCATTGTTTGTTTGCCGCGGGCTGAAGGTGAGAAGCTTCGTAGTGCCACACCGAACGGCGCACGAAGTCCATAAAAAACGGGGGTTCGGGGGTGTCCCCCGAGCGGGTGCAGGGCCCGCGGCCCTGCTCGCGCCAGAGGCGCGACGGTGGCAGGCCTGTGAGCCGCTAATGCAGCACAGGCCCACGCAGGAAGGTGCGCCGGTCACCGGACTGCACCGTGACGTCCATGGTGCGGCCGTTGCGGTTGATCGTCAGCGGCACGGGTGCGCCGGCAGGCCCCAGAGCCCAGACGTTGCGGAAGAAGGTCGGCAGTCCCCGCACGTCCTGGCCGGCGACGGACATCACGATGTCGCCGACGCGCAGGCTCGACTTGCTGGCCGGCCCCTTGCGCGACATGCCGGCAATGACGATGCGATCGCCGACCTCGGCCGCAAAAATGCCGAGCCATGGGCGTGGTGACTTGCTCGGCCGCCCGATGGTGGTGAGATCTTCGAGGATGGGCTTCAGGAGGTCGATCGGTACGATCATGTTGATGTCGACGGCCGACGACTGCTTGTTGCTCTCGCTGCCGCCCTGCTGCACCTGCAGCGATCCGATACCGAGCAACTCGCCGGACGGCCCAATCAGGCCGGTGCCGCCCCAGTGCGGGTGCGAAGGCGAGGTGAAGATCGCCTCGTCGAGCAGATACTCCCAGTAGCCCGCGAACTCCTGCTTGGCGACGATGCGCGCCGCGATCGCATTCTGACGGCCCCCGGCGCCCGCGACGACGATATGGTCGCCGACCTTGGCTTTGGACGAGGTGCCGAGGCTGAGGGCCGGCACGTCGATGTGCGCAAGCGCCTGCACGAGGCCGAAGCCGGTCTCCTGGTCATAGCCGAGCACGTGCCCCTGCACGACGCGGCCGCCGGCCAGCGTCAGCCACACCGTCTCCGCCTCGGTCACGAGATAGCCGATCGTCAGTACGAGCCCGTCATTGCGGATGATGACGCCGTGCCCCGCGCGCTCCGTGCCCAGCGTCTCGGCGGTGAATGCCTCAGCGGGGATGGTCGTTCGGACGCCGACGATCGCGCCAAGCGCGCGGTCGAGATCGTAGTCGTAGTCTTCTGGTTTGGGCTGCACGGTAGGCCTCCCATCCGGTTCGAGCCGGGGAGTGGGACTGTCGGCCTACAAACATACGTCGCGACGGCAAGCGCGACAACGGCTAAGCATTCCCTTCAATTGTGCGAATTTCGTATGCGGCGCGTCGTGCGGTCTCAGTTCGAGCCGCGAAAAATGCGCCATTTACCGAGGGCCCTATTCTCTGCCATGCCCTCGCGTGGGCGTGTGCTGCCGCGCGTACTGGCTGGCCGGCCTCGCACCGTCGCGGCGACATCGCTGCCCCGGATCTCCACCTCGGCCTCTTCCTCGTCCGGCAGCGGCTCATCGCGGAAGACCCGTGGGGAATGGCGCGCTGCCCTTGTTGCGGATTCGCGCGGTGCACCATTCGCGGCGACGATGGTGATCTCCGCGTCGTCCTCGGGGGCGTCGTCGGCATTCGAAGGATCGAGGCGCACAACTGTCCCGCCCGCGGGCTCCTTTGGCGGCGTAGCAGCGTCGGCTGTCTTTACCGGCGCCGTGACCGCCTCGGTGAGGTCAGCGATCTCGGCCTCGAGCTGAGCGAGGCGATCGGCCGTGGCCTTGAGCGAATCTTCGGCCGTGGCCGGGGTTGGACTCTCGGTTGGCGGTACGGCTTGGGTCGGCGGAGGGGTCTGCGATGGCGCGGTGATCTCGGTTGCTGCGCCGAGGCGTGCGATCAGCGAGACTGTCGGTGTTTTCTCGGTGGTCGCGGGACGGCGGCCATTGCGAGCGCCGTCCTTGCCGCGCGACGTGGATTTGGCCGAGCCCGCGGATTTCGATGCATCCTTCGCGTCCGCGCCTTCTTCCTGGGTCGCGACCTGGGTCGCGACCTCGCTTTCCGCCTTGATCTTGACGCGCCGCTTGATCGAACCGGCATCCTCGCCTGCTTCGGGCGAGGCGGCAGACGTCAGCGCCTTGATCGCGTCGCGGATCAGCACACGTGTCTTGTCGATGGGGAGTGTGGACGCGGGCGCCGGGTGGGCCGCACGGTACGAGGCTAGTCTTCCGTCGATAGCCTCGAGATCGGCGATAATACGCTGCACGCTATCGGGCGTCGTCGCTGTTTCGGGCTTGTCGTCCACGTTGATCGCTTTCCGGTCGATCCGCTTTCGGCGCAGTATTGCCGGCGGCGGATTAAAGCCGATCACGCGGCTTTTTCCCAGCGAGGAGCTGCGACCTGTTCAGGTATTCCGGGGAAAGCGTTGGTGCACGCTCAAAAAAACAAACGGGCCGGCACTGCCGACCCGACGTACATGGCAAGGCCACGTGGTGTTGGCTCTCATGACCCGATCTCGCCGCGTGACCCCGTGGGGCTGGGGGGCTGAGATATACGAGACCACGTTGCAAGACCGGGTCCAGAGGCAACGTGAACTTTATCGCTGCGCTTTACGGCGTGGGCTGGACCGGAATTTGGCCAAACCACGGTAACCAGCGTTCGATTTCCATTGAACTGCTGAAACTTGCATCATTTCAGTAGAAAAGATCTGTAATAGTGCGCGATCGGCGCTGGTGATCCGTTTTTGCCGTGCCGTAAGTCGAGATGATTCGAGTCGCGGCGGCGCTTATACTCTAGTTGCACCTTATTTTGCTGTGGCGCTGCACAAAGCCGTCCCGAGCAGGGCCAGCTCATCCTCTATCCGCGCAACCGCCGCCCGCCCTTGAGCCGGCTCGCGAGCACCTTGTCGATGCGGCGCCCGTCGAGATCGACGACCTCGAAGGTCCAGCCATTGGCGTCGACCCGCTCTCCCACCTGGGGAAGGTGTTGAAGGTGGGCGAGCACATATCCTGCGACGGTCGCATAGTTGCGCTGCTCCGGTACGACGATCCCGATCTTGTCCGCCATCTCGTCGACAGGCATGGCACCGGAAAGCAGCCATGAACCGTCGGCGCGCTCAACTGCGTGCGGCTCTTCCTCGGCGCTATCCGAGCGGAACACGCCGGCAATGGCCTCGAGCACGTCGGCGGGCGTGACCAGGCCTTCGAAGTTGCCGTATTCGTCGTGGATGAGGGCCATAGGCACCTCGGCGTCGCGCAGAACGGAGAGCACATCCAGCGCGTCCATGGTCTCCGGCACGATCGGCGCCTTGCGGATATGGCTCTTCACCTCGAAGGTTTTGCCCGCGAGGATCGCGGCGAGCAGCTCGCGTGTCTGAACGACGCCGATCAGGGCGTCCGTCGAGCCGTCGCCGACAGGGAGGCGCGAATGCGGCGTCGTGATCAGGCGCTGGCGGATTTCTTCCTCAGGCGCTGTGATGTCGATCCAGTCGACATCCGTGCGCGGCGTCATCAACCCGACGACCGCGCGATCGGCGAGCCGCATGACGCCTGAGATCAACTCACGCTCGCCGCTCTCGAGCACACCTGCGCTCTCAGCTTCGAGTATGAGCGCGCGGATCTCTTCATCGGTGACACGATGCTCGCTCTCCGTCGTCTGTCTCATGATGCGGAAAACGAGGCGCGTCGAGGCGTCGAGCAACCAGACTGCGGGCTTTGCGCTGACCGCGACCGCCGTCATGAACGGCGCAACCAAGCAAGCGATGCGCTCCGAATTGCGCAGGGCCAGGTTCTTCGGAACGAGCTCGCCGATGATCACCGAGAGATAAGTGATGACGACGATGACGAGGCCGTAGCCGAGCACGCCGGCCGCTCCGGCCGGCACGCCGAGCTCGCGAAAGAAATCGCCCGCCCGATCGCCGAAGGCCTCGCCCGAGAAGGCGCCGTTGATGATGCCGATCAGCGTGATGCCGATCTGGACGGCGGACAGAAAGCGGCCGGGATCGGTGGCGAGTGCCAGTGCCGAGGCTGCGCCCGGATGCTGCGTCGCAGCGAGCGCCCTCAGGCGCGGGACGCGAGCGGATACAACTGCCAGCTCCGAAAGCGCAAAAACGCCGTTGAGAAGAATAAGCGCTACGACGATGAGAAACTCGATCACGTCATTGCTGGCTGACGTGTTTTCTCCGTCCAAGCCACTCCATGTTGAGGAACTCTAAGTAGGGCACGTGGACGGTGCGCGTCAATCGGAAGGGTGATCAGCAGCCTTTTCTGCACGTGCCGCGCTCAAGTCTTATCTCAGGCCCGCAAATGCAATACACTGATCATGCACAAGAAGAGCGCGAGCCGAACGTTTGGCTTCAGCGCTACGTATTGCGTGAAATCAGGGAGTGAAACATGAAAAGGGTCGCAATCACCTCGGCGGCAGCGCTATTCGGCTGCCTGATGTCCCTATCGGCTCATGCTCAGGGAGCCGCATTTCCGCCTCCGCCGCCGAAAGTCAGTCCCGCCAAGGGCGTGATCGACATGCATGTCCATTCGCATCCCGACGTGTTCGGCCGCAACATGGACGATATCGATGTCGCTCAGCTCGCCAAAGCACGCGGGATGCGCGGCCTTCTGCTCAAGAACCATATCAGCGAGACGGCGAGCCGCGCTTCGCTGGTCATGAAGGTCGTGCCCGGCATCGAAATCTTCGGCGGTATCGTGCTGAACAATGCGGTCGGCGGAATCAATCCGAATGCCGTCGAGTGGATGCATCGCGTCTATGGTGGCCGCGGCAAGGTCGTGTGGTTGCCGACCTTCGAGTCCGACAAGCATGTGAAGACCTTCGGCAAGCCTGATGCCAAGGGCCTGACGGTCGCGCCCAACGGACAAGTCTCGGCGGAGATGGAGGCGATCCTCAAGATCATCGCGCGCGAGAACCTCGTGCTCGCGACGGGTCACGTGCATCCCGAGGAGATCATCGCCGTCGTCAAGAAGGGCAAGGAACTCGGCGTCAGGAACATGATCATCACGCACGCGCTGACCAACGTGCCCGGCCTCACCATGGCCCAGGCGAAAGAGGTCACGAGCAACGGTGCCATGATCGAGATCTGCTTCCTTCAGTTCCAGGCCGGGCCCAACGCGCCGCTTGCCTTCCTTACACACTGGACGCAGATCAACGCGCGTCACGTCGCGCAGGCGGTCAAGGAACTTGGCGCCGGAAGCGTCGTCGTCTCCTCGGATCTTGGCCAGAGCGCCAACATCACGCATCCGGATGGCCTCGAGGTCGCCATCGCGGCCATGAAGAAGGAAGGCATTTCCGACGCCGACATCGACACGATGATGCGGAAGAATCCCGCGAAGCTGCTCGGCCTGGACGGCTGAGTTGAGCGACTAGGAAAAGACTTCGGGGCCGCATTGCTGCGGCCCCGATTGTTTTCAAGACACCGATCGCGGGCGCCTCAGCGCTCGACGTTGAGCTGGCGCTTCAGCTCCTCTATCTCGTCCTTGAGACGGCTGTCGTTGCTGATCTCGCCTTCGATCTTGCGGATCGCATGCAGCACTGTCGTGTGATCGCGATCGCCGAAGCGGCGGCCGATCTCGGGCAGTGACCGCGTGGTGAGCTGCTTGGACAGATACATGCCGATCTGGCGTGGCCACACGACCGAGCGATGACGCCGCGGCGAGAGGATGTCCGACTTCGAGACGCCATAGTGGCGCGAGATGAGGCGGAGAATGTCCTCGATCTTGATGCGCCGCGGCTCAATGCCGTTCACGAGATCGCGGATCGTCGTCTCGACGAGGTCGAGCGTGATGCGCGTCTGCGTGTATTGCCACGTCGCGTAGAGCCGCGTCACCGCGCCTTCGAGCTCGCGACCGCTCTCGGTCAGCTTGTCGGCCAGCAGCTCGACGACATCGCGGGGGATCTCGAAGGAAGGATCGGCCGCGCGCTTCTCTTGGACGCGGCGCTCCAGGATCTTGAGGCGCAGGTCGCGGTCGTGGCTGTTGATCTCCGTGACGAGGCCGCGTTGCATGCGCGAGCGCATGCGATCGTTGAGGCGCGTCAGATGACCCGGCGCGCGCGCCGATGCCACGACGAGCTGGCGACCGCCATCGAGCAGCGCATTGATGATGTGGTCGAACTCGAGCTCGGTCTGCTCGCCGTGCATGAATTCGAGATCGTCGATGAGCAGGAGGTCGATGAGCCGGAAGCTCTCCTTGAACGCCATGGCGTCCTGCGCCTTGAGCGCCTCGACGAACTGGAAGCGGAAGCGCTCGGCCGTCATGTAGACGACGTTGGCCGAGGGCTGGCGGCGGCGCACTTCCCAGGCAATGGCGTGCAGGAGATGCGACTTGCCGTGCCCGACTGAGGCATGGATGTAGAGCGGGTTGTTGCCGCGCGCCTCATCCGGCACGGTTTCGGCGACCTGCATGGCACCCGCGTGCGCGATCCGGTTCGCCGTGCCGACAACGAAGCTGTCGAACGTGTAGCGCGGATCGAGAGGCGATCCCTCGAGGCCCTCGACGCCCGTGCGCGAGCCGACGCTTGCCGTATAGCTCGGCACTGTCATGGAGAGGGGATTGGCCTCTCCATTCTTGGCATGCGGCGCGGAGAAGCCCTTGTCGGGCCGCGATGCCGCGGTACCCGCGTGGGTCGCCGGCACATTCGCGACAGGCGTGCGCAGTTTCACTTCGATGCGATCGACGCCCTCGAATTCGATGGCCGCGCAGCGCTGGATGGCGTCGAGATAATGTGTCTCGAACCAGTTCTTGAGAAACTTCACCGGAACAGTGACGGTGAGCGTCCCGTTCTCGAAGGTCGCGAACTCGAGAGTCGTGAACCAGCTCGAGTACACGTCCTCGCCAAGTGTCGCCTTGAGCGCCTGACGGACGCGCTGCCCACGCGCATTGATCGCGCCGCTGCCCTCGCCCTCTGCTCCCGATTTCCTGGATGGCCCCGCTGATGGCCCTTCTAGCCGATCGCCGTCGTGCGTCATTGCTCGTACCCCACCAATAAATTCTGTTCGCCCTCGGAACCCCGATCCCGCATGTCGGCCCGAATAGGATGCGCCGCCGCACCCTCCGGCTACCGAACCTCCCGCGCGTCGATCGTGTCCCGCCCTCTTTGCAGGCTCAGCCCTGAATCCAGGGCAAGCCCGCGGCCTTCCAGCCCGCCATCGTGCCGCGTCGGCGGTGCTGATCCAGCGGACCCTCGAAGCCGTCCGCCACGTTGTGGCAATGCGCATAGCCTTGCGCTGCGAGTGCGCGCGCGGCCATCAGGCTGCGCCCGCCGGAACGGCAGATGAAAAACAGCTCGCTATCCTTGTCCGCACCAAGCGCGGCAAGCTGCTCCGTCACCTGTTCCACGAAGGCCGGGTTGAGACGGTTGTCCGGAAAGGTCTGCCATTCCACGAGGACCGGCTTGCCGCCGATCTCCGAAAGGTCAGGCATCCCGACAAAGGCCCATTCCGATCTCGTCCGCACGTCGATCAGAACAGCCTTGGGGTTGGCCGCCAGGGCGCCCCACACATCCCGCACCGGCACGTCGTCTACCGCACCAGAATCAAACGCCACTTACAGTCTCCGCATTCGTCACAACAGCAACAGCACACTACCGGCAGGTACGCGCTGCCACTTTACAAGCAATAGACAAGTACAATGAGCGCCATCAGGCGAACATGCCCGACGGAATACGCAATACAAGACGCCGTTGAACCCCGTCTCCGGACAATCTGTTGGCCTCTGCCCGGAATGCCTGCGATCTGCTTGGGGAAAAGCTGTGTCGGGTGGCCCCACACGTTCTCCTTAACCAGATACTAACCATGTTGGGCGCCGTCGGCGCAAGCGCGGACTTTGGTCAGGCCCGCGCAAGGCAGTGTTCGAGCGACTCTCCGTGGCTGCTGCCGGTTGTCCCCGCGCCCTGTTGATGACGTATCAGGGCTGTGGACAAGGGCGTTGAGAATCCGAGCTGAATCCGGACCGCAAATGCCCCTCTCCGGGGCGTTGATGACGGTCCTGCCGGACCGTCATCTGAATCTTGTTTTGGCTTGAATGAGTTCAATAAGACAGCGGAAGTCCAGTTTCCTGCAAGGGCTGCGGTGACACAAAACCGTCAACTATCAAGCCATTGAAGGAGGCGCCTCGCATTCCCTGCGAGTCGCCGTTGTGCTCTTTCCGCCACATAGTCCGGGCGTCTGCACCCCGCCCGCTGACCAGCGATCAGGAGGCGGTCGCGCCGATCGATTTGATGCGGGCAGCGAGGCGGGAAACCTTCCGCGACATCGTCTTTTTGTGGACGACGCCCTTCTGCGCGGAGCGCATCATCACCGGCTCGGCGCTCTTCAGCGCCTGCTCGGCAGCAGCCTTGTCGCCGGCAGCAATGGCAGCCTCGACGTCGCGAACGGTCGACCGCAGGCGGGAGCGCCGGGTCTTGTTCACTGCCGTCCGCCGCGCCGCCTGGCGGGCCGCCTTCTGTGCCGAGCTGGTATTGGCCATTCTGGTCGTCCTTCTTTGTTATCGAACCTGGTCGGGTTGTCGAAGCTGATCGGCGCGGTCGAAGCTCGCTGTAAACCTTGCCGCGAGGCACGTACCGCGCATCAAACAGATGCGCCGCCCATGGCGCGCATGGCCAGGGCGGTTTGCTGGGCAACCGTATAGAGACCGGGCAGGAGACGGTCAACCGGCACAGGGTGAGAGGCCGGCGCCTTCCTGGCGGCCACGGAAGGAAGGGCCCTCTACAACGCGAGGGAGCGGTCAGTATGCCGCAGCCTGATCGCGGGGCGCGGGTGCGCTTCAGAAGGCCGGAAGCCCTCGCCTCGATGACGTGCTGTTCGCGTTCCTTCAAACGTCCGTGAGTTTCGAAGCCGCATGGGCCCTGAAATCGCGGCTGCTTGGCATGGTGTCGACTAACGAACGTTGCCGTGCGTCCGTGTCGCATGTCGCCCAGTCGCTGTAAGGCACACATTCCGGTCCGGTCGTCTCACGCTGAGCGATGATGATCCGCGCCGATGCGGATTTCAGCGGTTCGACACGAGCATCACGGAAGTCAGTGAACACGCGATTGCCGCGCCTCCGCTGGGGCTGCCGGCAGTGATTGATGCCGCGCGCCTGGGCGCGATTGGCGACGATCGTAGGAGCACACATGGTTCTTGGTTTTCAGCGACTCTTCGAGGTCTTGAGATTGTGTCTGGATCTCAATGGCCCCGTGCTCTCGCCCGCTCTCTATCTCTTCGAGTGTGCCAGGGTGCACTACGAGGAGCGCATTGAAGCCTTCGATGCCCGCTTCGGAACGGATACCACATCGCCCGAGCGTCGTGGACCGTCCGGCGCCTACTTCTATGTGCCGTCGTCTGCGTCGGTCATCTACAACGTCCTTGGCGCCATTCCTCTGGAGCCGAACAAGTTCGCATTCGTCGACATGGGGTCCGGCAAAGGCCGGGCCTTGCTCGTGGCCTCCGAATTTCCGTACGCCAAGATCGTCGGCATCGAACTCTCCGATCATCTGCACGAGATCGCCGCGGAAAACGTGACGCGGTTCGCGCCGCCGTCTCAACAGTGCGCGAACTTCGAGCTGCGGTGCATGAATGTCGTCGACTATGTTTTCGGCGACGAGCCCGTGGTGCTCTTTCTGTTCGATCCCTTCGGGCGCGAGGTTCTCGAGAAGGTTGTTGCCAACCTGGAGGCGTCACTGGGTGCGACGCCCCGCGAAGCCTACGTCGTGTACATATGCCCGCAATTCGAGGATGTACTGCAACGTTCGACGGTGTTGACAAAGCTCGGGGAAGGTGGTCCTCGCTGGCAGCCTTGGAATCGATACGTGATCTATAAGGCAGCTTCAGAGAGGCCTGCAGACGCGCGAGAGCCCGCCGTGATCTCGATCTGACGGCGTCAGGCGAGGCTCTGCGGCTCGAGCTCGATGAGCTGTCCGCCCTCCATGCGCAGGACACGATCCATGCGCGCGGCGAGCTCGAGATTGTGGGTCGCGATGAGGGCGGCGACGCGCTTCACCCGGATGAGCTCGATGAACTCCTCGAAAACCACATCGGCCGTCCGTGGGTCGAGATTGCCCGTCGGCTCGTCGGCGAGCAGGAGACGCGGCGTATTGGCGAGCGCGCGTGCGATGGCCGTGCGCTGCTGCTCACCGCCCGATAGCTCTGCCGGCCGATGATCAAGCCGTTCGGCGAGGCCGAGCGACGTCAGCAGCTCCGTCGCGCGCGCATGAGCCTCACGCTTCGAGCGGCCCTGGATGAGTTGGGGCATGGCCACGTTCTCGACGGCCGAGAACTCGGGCAGGAGCTGGTGAAACTGGTAGATGAAACCCATCTGTGCGCGCCGGACTCGCGTGCGCGCATCATCATTCATGCGCGCGCAGTCATGGCCGGAGACGATGACCTGGCCGCTGTCCGGCGTCTCCAACAGCCCGGCGACGTGGAGGAGCGTGGACTTGCCGGCGCCCGAGGGACCGACCAAGGCCACGGCCTCGCCGCCCCTGAGCACGGCGGATGCGCCGTTCAGCACATCGATGCGGCGCGAGCCCTGGTGAAAGGTGCGCCTGAGATCGACGAGCTGGAGGACAGCCGTTTCGAAAGGCTCGCCGCGCTCGGGTGTGAAGTCTTGCACGGGTTGCCTCACTCGTAGCGGAGCGCTTCGACCGGATCGAGACGCGAGGCGCGCCACGACGGATAGAGCGTCGCGAGAACGGATAGTACGAGCGCCATGATCACGATCGCCGTGGTTTCGCGGACATCGATCTCGGCCGGCATGCGCGAAAGATAGTAGACCGTCGGATCCATCAGCGTCGTGCCGGTGATGCGCTGCACGAGTTGACGTATGCCCTCGATGTTCCAGCAGAAAACGATACCGAGAATGAGCCCCGCGATCGTGCCGACAATGCCGATCGAGGCGCCGGTGATCAGGAATACGCGCATCATCGCACCTTTCGTCGCGCCCATGGTGCGCAGGATGGCGATGTCGCGGCC
>JAEZAW010000025.1 GCA_023430315.1 Pseudomonadota bacterium
CCATGCTCGGCTGGTTCGTCGGGCAGGTCATGAAACAGTCCGGCGGCAAGGCCAACCCGCAGGCCGTTAACGATATTCTGAAAGCCAAGCTCGGCATCTGAGCAGCCACTTCCCGTACAAAACCTGACACTTCGGGGGCCTTGAAAGCCCCCGAAGCCACCCTAGATTCTGAGAGTGCACGCCGATGATCGGGTGCACGAAGCAGTGCCTGGCCCTCATGGGCAGGCGCAGATGACCAGTCGCTTCCTCAGGAGGACTATACCTATGCGACCCTTCGACTTTGCCCCCCTCTATCGTTCGACCGTTGGTTTCGACCGCCTGTTCCAGCTTCTGGATGGCGGCGTTGAGGGCGAGGCCAACACCTACCCCCCGTACAACATCGAGCGTACTGCCGATAACAAGTATCGGATCACCATGGCCGTCGCCGGCTTCGCCAAGGATGAAATCGACATCCAGGTGAAAGAGCAGTCTCTTACCGTGAAGGGCGAGAAGAAGGCCGACGACAAGGACCGCCAGTTCCTCCATCGCGGCATTGCGACCCGCGCTTTCGAGCGCCGGTTCCAGCTTGCCGACCATGTCGAGGTGACGGGCGCGGACCTTCAGGACGGCCTGCTCCACGTAGATCTCGTGCGCAATGTGCCGGAGCGGCTGAAGCCGCGCTCTGTCCAGATCGGCAATGGCGCCACGAAGCAGATCGAGGCCCACGTCTAAGTCACGTGTGAGTTCTGGCCTCGTGTCAGGTAGCGCGTAAGCGTGAGTGACGTGCTCCCCCTTCCTCTGCCCAGGAAGGGGGAGTTTTTGTTTCGGCGAGCGAGAATGTAGTCGCGCCTTCGGCGCGAGCAGGGCCACAGCCCTGCACCCGTTCGGGGGACACCCCCGAACCCCCGTCTTTTATGGACTTATTCCGCTGGTGTGCGCTCGGCGCGCAATGAAGCCAAAGCTTCGGCCAGCGAGCCCGGCTTGGCACCTGAGTCGAAGCCTGATGTCATCGGCAAAGCAGGTGGGCGATTACCGACGAGAAGAGCGCGCACGTTCGCGATCTGATCGCTGAGCGACGCTTCTTCATCGGGTTCTGCATCATTCGCCGGTGTCATCTCTTCTTCGGCCAAGTCATTCCAGAGATTGAACTCGGTATTCAGCGCGTGCAGGAACGCCTCGACCAAGTCGAGCAGCGGTCCAAGCTCGATGCGGCCAGCGACGCGGAAGCTCTCGCCGATCTCGAACATCGTCACCGGCATGAGCGCGCCGCTATCGCTGGCTATGAGCCCCCGCGCCCTGAGATAGGCGAGGCGATCTGCACCGGTATTGAAGGCGTAGCCAGCGGGATCACCGTACTCGGCGACGGCGTCGAGGAGCACGGTCGTACCACTCGTGAACGGATCGAGCAGCAGCCGCATAGGTCCGCGCCCGCGCGGTAGTTCCGCCACCCGTCGGCGCGCCTGAAGGATATGCGCGATGAGCGAGGCTTCGAGCCCCCGTACCTGCGAAACGAACCGGATGAAGCGCGCGACGCGCGTGCGCAGGCGCCGCGGCCCCATGGTGGGCGTCGGCTCGGTCATCTCGAGCGAGAGGGACATGAGCTGGTCGCCCGCCGCGAGCGCCGCGTCTAGATGCTCGACGAGCCAGTAAAGACGCGGGTCCAGATCCTGCCTACGGCAATGCATTTAGTCGTCCTGCTGTCATTGCGGTGAGCGAATGTAACAAGACGACAATTAGTTGATTCGCGGCCTGATAGTGTGACGCCTGCGGAGGTGCCAACGGCTTCATCGAGCTGGAAAAGGCTTTGTTCCAGACCGTGGCAGTTCCGTCCGCACCAGGAAGCTGCGCCCCTCGGCTTGGTACAACCAAAAATCAAAAATACGGGGCTCCGGGGGTGTCCCCCGGGCGGAGCGCGAGGCCGCGGCCTCGCTCGCACCGGAGGTGCGACTACGCCACCCGATACCGCTCGATGACCTTGGGATCGGGCGTGCAGCCGATGCCGGGCAGATCGGGAATGGCGAGCTGTCCCTTCTGCGGCCGCGGCATGCTGTCGTCGATGAGGGCATCGAGATCGACATAGAGGTACTCGAAGAGCGCCATCTCAGTGCGCGCGGCAGCGAGTTGCAGCGTCGCCCAATATCCTGGTCCGAAGTACGGCGAATGCGGCATCACGGTCTTGCCGGCACGAACCGCGATATCGCAGACCTTGATGGCCTCGGTAATGCCGCCGACCTTGGTCACGCTCGGCTGCGGATAGGTCACGGCCTCGACGAGATGCCGGAACTCCATGGCCGTGCAGGCATTCTCACCAGCCGAGAGGGAAATGCCGAAGCGTCCGAGTGCCTTCAGCGCATCCCAGTCCTCGGGCGGAAAGATCGGCTCCTCCAACCAGAAGAGATCGATCTCCTTGAGGAAAGGCATGATCGCTTCGGTCTCGGCAATGCTCCAATTGCAATTGATGTCGGTGGTGAGGCGCACCTTCGAGCCGGCGCCTTTGCGCCCGGCGCCGATCGTATCGCGTGCGATCTCGTGCAGCTTGACGTCGGTAAAGCCTTCGCTCGCGGCTTTCGCAGAGAACTTCTCGACGAGGGCAGGATCGCCATAGCGCATGAGGCTCGCGTAGGGCGTGATGCTCTCGCGTTTGCGACCACCAATGAGGTGCGCCACGGATTTGCCGGCGCGCTTGCCCGCCAGATCCCAGAGCGCGATGTCGAGGCCGGAGATGGCGAAGATCGTGATGCCGTAGCGGCCATGCAAATGCAGGCGGCGCTGGAGTGCGAGATTGATAGCGGCGGGATCATCGGCGCTCTGGCCGACGACGACAGGCGCCACCATGTCACGCACGGCGGCTGCGACCGACGCCGCGCAGAAATAGGCAAAGCCTTCTCCCCAGCCGACGAGCCCGTCATCGGTCGTGACCTTCACGAGCACGAATTCGAGGCTCGTCCATTTGGTCGGCATTAGCCCGACACCAGAGCTGCCGTCTGAGAATGGGATCTTCAATACGATCGGCTCGACGGATGTGATGCGGGACATGTGGCGCCCTCCCCTGCTGCAATAGATGAATTACAGCATTCCGCGCATGGTATTGTCACGCTGCAGCGCGGCCGTGGCGCTCATGGCCCGGCGACGAGATCCCGACCGGCGGCATATTTCACCAGCGCTTCGATGCGCTCATCGACCGACGGGTGCGTCGCGAGCAGGCCGGTAATCCGGTTCTGCAGCGGGTTCTCGATGAAGAAGGCTTCCATCCGCGATGGCACATCGAAGGATGCGTTGCGCTCGATCTTGCGCAGGGCGGAGATCATCGCATCGGGGTTCTTCGTCAGCTCGACGGATCCGGCATCCGCGAGATATTCGCGAGAGCGCGAGAGCGCGAAACGGATCAGCGTCGAGATACCCCACGAAATAAGTATGATCGTGACCGCGATCGCGATGGCGATGATGGCGGCACCTCCGCCGCTGCTGCTGCTCCCGCCGCCGCGCCCGCTACCGCGATAGCCATCGTCGTCCTGCGTACTCGTCGGGCCTCCCTGCCAGGGACTGCGGTCGTCAGGATCTGGAAAGCGACGCGGCGTCGGCGACCAGCCATAGGGAAAATCCCAGCGTCGGATGAGCAGATCGCCGATGAAGCCGAAGATGCCGGCGAAGATAACCGCGATCACCATGAGCTGCGTATCGCGATTGCGGATATGCGTGAGCTCGTGTGCGAGAACCGCTTCGATCTCGGCCGGCTCCAGCCGCTCGAGAAGCCCTCGCGTGACGGCAATCGTGTAGTCCCCTTCACGCAAACCCGCGGCATAGGCATTGAGTGCCGGCGTCTCGATGATCTCGAGCCGCGGCATGGTGATACCGCGCGAGATGCAGAGATTTTCGAGCATGTTGTACAGCTCGGGCGCCTCCTTGCTCGTGACGCCGTGTGCGCCGGTCGCGGAGCGGATCATGGCGCGATAGCCGAAGTAGGCGATCACGAACCAGGCGAGCGCGATCAGCATGGCGAGCGGCCACGTCGACCAGAACTGCTCACCTGCGGCCCGGAAGATGTATTCCAGATCGCCACCACTGAAGGCATTCACGATCAGCAGGATCGAGAACTGCAGCGCGTGCAGGAGGACGATGAAACCTGCGAGCAGGATCACGGACCGGATGCGGTTCGCGCGAATGTGCGTATAGAGGCCGTAGGCGCCGCCCATCGCTCGATCCTACTCGCGCCGGGCGTCTAGAACTGCACCTTTGGCGCAGTCCGGGTGGCGGCGCGCTCGCCCTCGTCGAGATTGAAGAAATCCTCGCGCATGAAGCCGAGCATGTTGGCGAACAGCACGGCCGGGAAGCTTTCGCGCTTGGTATTGTACTCCGCGACCACGTTGTTGAAGAAACGCCGGGCCGCGGCGAGCTTGTTTTCGATGTCGCCGAGCTCGGTCTGGAGCTGCTGGAAGTTCGCATTCGCCTTGAGGTCGGGATAGGCCTCGGCCAGCGCAAAGAGCTGACGCAGCATCCCGCTCAGCATGTTCTCCGCCTGCGCCTGGGCAGCGGGACCGCTGGCGGCGACGGCTGCATTGCGCGCCTTGATGACATTCTCCAGCGTCTCGCGCTCGTGGCTCGCGTAGCCCTTCACGGTCTCGACGAGGTTCGGGACAAGGTCATGGCGCTGCTTGAGTTGCACATCGACATCGGCGAAGGCCTGGCGCACGCGCTGGCGTAAGCCAACGAGGCCGTTGTAGGTCGCGACGGCCAGCAGCACGATGGCCGCGACAATGCCGAGCAGAACCCAGGCGGTCGTACTCATGAGGGCCTCCTGATGTGGGGCTTGTTGTGAGCGCGTGGTCGGCCGGGACTATAGCCAAGAACTGTGCGGGTGTAGAGAGTTTCAGTATTCGACAGCAGGGTCGGGAAAAACCTTAGCGTAAGCTGGTCTGCACCGGACGCTGCTGCAAGGGCGTGCCCTGCTGACGCGTGCTGCTCAGTCGGTCGAGCCCGACGGCACTACCCGTGAACTGCTGCGTCCACATGAGAGCCGCGACATGCGGCGTAGGACGGAAGTGCAGCGGCAGACGCGAGACGGGCTGGTCGATCATCTCGATGGTCCGCGCCACATCGGGCTTCACGAAATCGGCGAGCAGCGGCTCGTCGGCAGTATTGGTGAGCAGTGGCGCGATCGGGAACGGCCGGTAGCTCAGCTCGTCGGCGTGATCGTCATCGAACTCGGTGGGCGCAACGAAGCGCAGATCCTGCCCGGTCTCACCCCAGCCGAAGCGGCCATTCATCCTTGGCTGCGCTTCGGACGGCGTGCTCCATCCCGCCGCATCGAGGGCAGCGACCTGAGTTCCCGGCGCCGAAGCATGGTGGCGCTCGCCGAGTGCCTCGGCGGCGAGGCTGGCGATCGTCGGCGGACGCATCGCGGGCTTCGGTGGCGCGAGCAGACGCGGCTCAGGCATCATGCTGGCCTGGCGCGCGAGGTCGTGGAGCTGCGCACGATCCTGTGTGGTCGGACCTGCAACGGCTAGACGCGGCGCCTCGGCGAGCGTTGGCGCGGGTGCGCGCGGTGGTGCTGACTGCTGCCAAGCGGACTGCGCTGGCGGACGCACGGGCTCGGGAGCCTTGGGACGAGCCTCGGCAACGATTGTCGGCGCGCCACCGCTGCGACGCAGGCTCAGGAAAGCGCCCATCTCCCCGCCCGCACTCGCGAGCTGGCTGCGTGCCGCACGTCCATCCTCGGCGGTGAGCGGGCCGCCGTCGGCGGGCATATGTTGCGTACGGCCACTCGGGAACAGCAGCGCGAGCTCCTGACGCGGCAGGCGCGGCCAGGCACGCACGCGCGCCGTGTCCACATGCACGAAGGGGATCGCAGAGAGCGGATAATAGCCGACACCACCGCGCTCGCGGATGAGCGCCGAGTAGCGCAGGCGCTGGATCGGCACGTCAGGGAAGTGGACGTCGGCGGCCTTGCCGTTGATGTGCTGGCTGTTCTCGGCCTGCCCACCGCGCGTCTGCTTGAGCATGTTGTTCGTGCCGCGCGAACGGAAGCCGGAGATGATGTGGATGGGCGCCTTCGAGCCGAGCTCGGTGTGTATCTCCCAAAGAAGATCCACGAGTTCGGGATCCATGGTCGTCGGCTCGTTCTTGCGCCAATCGCGCAGAACCCAGTTGATCTGCTCCATGGCGGAGGCGACGAACTTGCCGTCACGCTTGTAGGTGGCGGTGACGGTTTCCTTGGTGTGGATGTTGTAGAGCGAGATCGTGCGCTCGGTGCCGCGGTTCGCGCCGACCGTGCTCGCGCCGATGGCAGCGGCGGCCGTGCAAAGGACAATACGGGTCACGAGCCGTGAAAGCGTACCGCGCAAGAACCTTCCCCCGAATGTGCGCCCCTCCTTCGGCCTCTCCGCGGATGCGGCGGCCGATCCCCTGGGATCGCACCTTCACTGTCGAAGCCCGGCATGTGCCCGATGCCGGCATGTCGGATCAAAGCGTTAGCCCTACCCGATTAACCAATAATGATATGACCCCGCCGGTGAGGCGAATTCATGACAAGGGCAACCCAAAGCTGCAGATTTTCTCAATCCAGGAAGCCGCCGAGGGCCTCGAGCACCGCGTTAGGCGCCTCCTCCGCGAGGTAGTGGCCACTCGGGACGTCATGGCCTGAGACATCCCCCGCCGCGTACTTGCGCCAGATGGCGAGCGGGTCGTACCAGACGCCGATCTTGCCTTTGGAGCCCCACAGTACCAGCAGCGGACAGGCGATCTTCGTGCCAGCCGCTCGGCTCTCACCATCGTGGACGATGTCGATGGTGGTCGCGGCGCGGTAGTCTTCGCACATACCGCGGATCATCTCGGGATTGCGCGCGGCCTCGAGGTAATCCGCAAGGGCATCAGGCGCGAAGAAATTGCGATCCTTTGGCTCACGCGCCGTGTGGGCGAAGAACCACTCCTCCGGCGCCTTGTTGATCAGCATCTCAGGGAATGGATGCGGCTGAGCGAACCAGAACCAGTGGTAGTAGCCGAGACCGAAGGCCATGTTCGCGCGCTCGAAGTGCTCGATGGTCGGCACAATGTCGAGGAGCGCGAGACGCTGGACGGCTTGCGGATGATCGAGCGCGAGGCGATGCGCGACACGGGCGCCGCGGTCATGGGCGACGACCTGGAACTGCGTGAAGCCCATCTCGGCCATGAGCTCGACCATGTCGCGTGCCATCTCGCGCTTGGCATAAGCCGTGTGGTCCGGCGTCGCTGGCGGTTTATGCGATCCGCCGTAACCGCGAAGATCGGGACAGACGACCGTGTAGCGGCGCGCGAGCGCTGGCGCCACTTTGTGCCACATGGCGTGTGTTTGCGGATTGCCATGCAGCAAGAGCAGCGGCGGTCCACTGCCGCCATGTCGCAACCGCATGATGCCGTCGCGCACGCGAATGTTGGTCAGCTTGAAGCCGTCGAAGAACATGCAAGCTCCTTGCGAATGGTCTCCGGAGCCAATTCGGGTCGTCGACACAAGAAAAGCGCGGCGGTCGATATGGCGATCCCGGCGATGTCCGCCAGAGGTGACCACACTCGACTGCCGCGCTCAATAGCTAGCGCGGTGCTACAGCCCCGCGATTACTTCACATCGGCGGCGACCTTCATCGAGGTGATCTTGTCGGGGTTCTGCACGGGCTCGCCGCGCTTGATCTTGTCGACGTTGTCCATGCCCTCGATGACCTGGCCCCAGACCGTGTACTGGCGGTCGAGGAAGCTCGCGTCGTCGAACACGATGAAGAACTGGCTGTTGGCGCTGTCCGGGTTCTGCGCCCGCGCCATCGAGCAAATACCGCGCACATGCGGCTCGGCATTGAACTCGGCTTTCAGGTTCGGGTGCTTCGAGCCGCCGGTGCCGGTGCCGTGCGGGCATCCGACCTGCGCCATGAAACCGTCGATCACGCGATGGAAGACGATGCCGTCATAAAAACCCTCGCGGGCGAGCTGCTTGATGCGCTCGACGTGCTTCGGGGCCAGATCCGGCCGCAGCTTGATCACGACCTGACCCTTGGTCGTATCCATGATGATGGTGTTCTCGGGATCCTTGATGTCAGCCATAGCTGGCTCCTTTGCATTCTGTTCCGGTTTGAGGGAGGCGGCGCGCTCAGCGCTTCACGTCGCCGAGAATATAGACCTTCTGCATAACGTCGGGCTTCGCCGGCGGTTCGCCCTTGGCAATTTTGTCAACGAACTCCATGCCTTCGACCACCTCACCCCAGAGCGTGTACTGGCCTGTGAGCTGGCGGCACTGGGCGCCGAAGCAGATGAAGAACTGGCTGTTCGCCGTATTGGGGTCGTTCGTGCGCGCGGCGCCGACACTGCCGCGCTTGTAGACCTCCTGAGTGAACTCGGCCGGCAGATTACCGAGCTTGGAGCCCCCAGTTCCCGTGCCGGTTGGGTCCCCCGTCTGGGCCATGAAACCCGCGATCACGCGGTGGAATTTCTGGTTGTTGTAGAAGCCCTGGCGCGCCAGCGTCTTGACGCGCTCAACATGCTTCGGGGCGAGATCCGGACGCAGCTTGATCACGACCGGGCCATCCTTGAGCTCGATGACCAGCGTATTCTGCGGATCGAGCTTGCCCTGGGCATGCGCGGGACCGAAGGCCGCGACGAGAGCGATAACCAGGCTCGCGATGAGCATTCTCACGGCAATGAACTCCTTGATGAACTGCTTCTGTTGGAGGGGATCGCGCTGATACGGTCGGCTACTTTGCAGCCGCCTTGGCCTTGAGGGCACGAGCTACGTCGCGCGAGACGAAGGGTTTCACGTCGCCGCCCATGAGCGCGATCTGGCGCACGAGCGTGGCAGTGATGTGGCGCACGCCGGGACTCGCGGGCAGAAAGACCGTGTCGATATCTTCCGCCATCTCCCCGTTCATGCCGGCCATCTGCATTTCGTAGTCGAAGTCCGTCGCATCGCGTACGCCTCGGAAGATGGCGTGCGCGCCGGCCTCCCGCGCCGCATCGACGACGAGACCGCTGAACGTCACGACCTCGATCGTGGCGCCGAATTCCTTGGCTGCAGCGCGCGTCTCGGCCTTGAGCATGGCGGTGCGCTCGGCAACTGTGAAGAGCGGCGTCTTGCCTGGGTGGATACCGATGCCGATGACGAGCTTATCGACGAGCGCGAGCGCGCGGCGCATGACATCGACGTGGCCGAGCGTCACGGGATCGAAGGAGCCGGAGTAGAAGCCAATGCGTGCCATGCGGTCCTCAGCTCATGCCTCATGCATTACGTCGGCCGACGCAGCGTCGCGAGTACGGCGCCACCGGCCAGCAGCAGGCCGCCAGAGATGCCGTTGAGAACGCGCGCATGGCGATCCGCAAAGACCATCCGCACCTTCGCGACGAGGAAGGTGTAGGTGATATCGACCGTGACCAGCGTCGCGACGAACACCGCGGCCAGCACCGCGAGCTGCGGTCCCGGCGCCTGCGCGGGATCGACGAACTGCGGCAGGAAAGCGCCGAGGAACAGCAGCACTTTGGGGTTCGACAGACTGACGATAAGGCCGTTGAAATAAAGCGAGCTGCCGTTGCGGGCGCGTACGGTCTGAACCGGCGGTGCCGTGTACGAGGCGTACAGCTGACGTGCGCCGAGGTAGATGAGATAGGCCGCGCCGACCCAGCGGATCAAGTCGAACCAATCCGACATGAAAACCATCACCGAGTTCATGCCGAGCGCGGCAATGGCGACCAGCGTGGAGAAGCCGGTGGTCGAACCGGCGAGCGTCCAAAGTCCACCCTTGAGGCCGTGCGCCGTTGTGTTGGCGATGATGAGACTCATATTCGGGCCTGGCGTGATCGCCAGGAAGATGCAGGCGACGAGAAACGCCGCGAGAATGCCCATGCTCATGTGATCAGCCTCGGAGTGGATCGCGGCAGGACGGCCGACGCCCTGCTATATAGATGCCGAGCGCGGCTGTCACGGCCTGCGACCACACGCCTTCATCGTTTCCGGACCGCCGTACATGCCCAAATTATCATTCAGGATCAGCCCCGTAAGCACTGTCGAGGAGATTGCGACGGCGTCGGCATTGTTTCGCGCCTATGCAGAAGCGCTCGGGGTCGACCTCTCATTTCAGGATTTTGAAGGTGAGCTGGCATCGCTACCCGGCAAGTATGCGCCGCCCAAAGGCGAATTGCTGCTCGCACGCGGCGCTGGGAGCGAGCCTTTGGGCTGTGTCGCCATGAGACCCATGAGCGAGGACGGCTGCTGCGAGATGAAGCGTCTGTACGTAGCACCCTCGACGCGCGGGTCGGGCCTCGGTCTGGCACTCGTCGAAGCCATCGTCGCGGCGGCGCATCGTGCGGGCTACCGCGAAATGCGGCTCGATACATTGCCGACGATGACCACGGCCCTTTCGCTCTACGAGCGCCAGGGCTTCGTCCGTATCGCGCCGTACTACGACACGCCGATCGCCGGCACGGTGTTCATGGCGAAGCAGCTCTGAGCCTCTACACCGGCGGTCCGTTGCGGCGGATGGCGTAGAGATGATCGACGGGGCCGTTGCCTTTGCCGATCGGATTCTTGGCGCCGTGCACGATGGCATCCTGGATGAAGGCCTTGGACCGCTGCACGGCTTCCGTGAGGTCGGCACCCGTCGCGAGAAACGCGGCAATGGCTGCCGAGAGCGTGCAGCCCGTACCGTGCGTATGACGCGTGTCGATGCGCGGAGTCGCGAGCCGCAGTGTTGGCCCCTCTGCTTCGATCAGCAGATCGACCGCATCGACGCTGCTGCCGTGCCCGCCCTTCATCAGCACGGCCTTGCAGCCGAAGCGGCGGCAAATCTCACGACCTTGCTCCTCGATCTCGCTGTCGGTCTTAGCCTCTGTCGTATCGAGCAAACGCGCCGCCTCCGGCAGGTTCGGCGTGACTACGCGCGCGCGCGGCAGCAGAACATGGCGCACGGCATCGATTGCTTCCGCCTCGAGCAGCACGTCGCCACTCGTCGCCACCATGACCGGATCGACGACGAGCGGGATCTCGGGAAATTCCGCGAGCGTCTTGACCACGGCGTCGATCACTGCGGCCGTCGCCAGCATCCCCGTCTTTGCCGCGCCGACATGTAGGTCCGTCATGACCGAGCGGATTTGCTGCGCAACAAAGGGCGGATCGACGGGCAGCACGCCCTGAACGCCTTGCGTATTCTGCGCAGTAAGCGCCGTGAGCACGCTCGCACCATAGACGCCGAGCGCCGTAAACGTCTTGAGATCCGCCTGAATGCCGGCACCGCCCGAGCTGTCCGATCCGGCAATGGTGAGAGCTATGGGAACCATGACGCGATGCCTCGTCTCGTGTCGGCGCTACTGCCCGACCCCCTTCTTGAGAATTTCGCCCTGCAGATCCTTGGGCGTGCCCCAGCTTTCGATCTCCGCCAGGAAGGGCACGTTGTCGATCAGCCATTGACCGATCCATGCGATCGACCCCGTCAGGAATGCAATGCCTGTGAGGATCAACAGCACGCCCATGACCTTCTCGACCTTACTGAGATGACCGCGGAATCGTTGCATGAAGCCGAGGAACGGCCGGATGGCCACGGCGGCGAGCACGAAGGGAATGCCGAGTCCGAGCGAATACACGGCAAGCATTCTGACGCCGGTGCCGAGGCTCCCCACGCGTGCAGCGAGGGGCAACACCGCGGCATGGATCGGACCGATGCACGGCGTCCAGCCAATGGCAAAGGCCAGTCCGAGAACATAGGCGCCGAGGTAGCTCGCGCCCTGGATCTTGGCACGGTAGCGCTTGTCGCTGAGCAGGAACGGGATGTGCAGCAGCCCGAGGAAGTGCAGCCCGAAAAGGATGATCACGCCGCCGGCGACCATCGACATCTCGTATTTGTAGGTCTGGATGAACTGGCCGAACATCGAGGCCCCGGCGCCGAGCCCGACGAACACCGTCGAGAAGCCGAGCACGAAGCACACAGAGCCGAGCACCACGCGGCCCCACGCCCCGCGATCGATGCTCCCATTCGCGGCAATTTCCTCGACCGACCGGCCGCCGATGTAGCTGAGATAGGGCGGCACAAGCGGCAGCACGCACGGCGAGAGGAAGCTCAGCAGCCCCGCCAAAGCTATGCCTAAGTAGATGTAGAGATCCGCCAGCACGGCGCGCTCCTGTTCGGGCAGAGCCCCCGGCTCTTCACGGCGCCAGCAAGACGATCAGCCCGGTGAAGTCAATCCCTGCGGACGCGGTGTCTCACATGGCTCTGCGGACGATCCGCACCGGCGGGCTTGCGATATCCGTAACGACCTGACGTTTGCGCAGATGGCTGGCGACGAGATCCCAGATCGGCGGCCCTTCCGTATTCTCGTTGATCGAGGCCCATCCGGCGACCGTATAAGCGAATGCCGCTTCGATTGGTTCACCCGTGCGCAGCAGCCGCATGTCCGAGATACGCTGCCCCATGGGCGCATCGACGTCGATCGTGAAGCTCATGCCGCCGACACGGACCATGTCGCCGCCTTGCTGGTAATAGGGATCGGGATTGAAGAGATTGTCGGCCACGTCCTCGAGGATGGCCTTGATCATATCGCCGCGGAAGGGCAGGCGATAAACGCTCGGATAGGTCAGGGCCGTGGCGTTGTAGACATCGTCCCAGGTAATGGCCTGCCCCGGCACGAGCGACGTGCCCCAGCGGAATCCCGGCGAGAAGCAGATCTCGGCATCGCGCTCCGAGAGGAGTGCCTCGCAGATGAGGTCGTCGAGCGTGCCGGCAAAGTTTCCGCGACGGTAGAGGAGCGTGTCCGTACGTGCGAGCTCGGTCGAGAGCATGGCTTCGTGCGGCGCGCGAACGTCCTCGATCAATCGCGCCATCTCGGGATCCGGCGCGATGACATCCGCGAGCACGGGCATGAGGGCGTAACTGTAGTCGGCTATGCGACCGCCCCTCACATCGAGATCGAGGCGCGAAAGGAATTTCCCGCTCGAACCCGAGGTGATCAGCAGCGTTGTGCCGACGCGCTCGGGACGCGGAATGGCATCATGCGTATGTGCGGTCAGGATGACGTCGATGCCTTCGACGCGCCCCGCGAGCTTGCGATCGACATCAAAGCCGTTGTGCGAATTGAGCACCACGATCTCGGCGCCGGCAGCACGGACGGCAGCAACATTGCGGCGCACTTCCTCCTCGCGAATGCCGAACGACCACGCCGGCATCATCCAGCGCGGGTTGGCAATCGGTGTATAGGGAAAGGCCTGGCCGATCACGCCGATGCGCACGCCGCCCTTCTCGTAAATGCGCCAGGGCTTGAAGACCGGCTCATCGAACTCGTTGTCCATGATATTGCCGGCGAGGAAGTCGAGCCGCGCCGAGCCGCGCTCGTGCATGTCGCCAAACAGCGCACGCACGCGCTCGTGGCCGAGCGTGAACTCCCAGTGCGCTGTCATCGCGTCGACGCCCAGCGCCTCGGCGACGCGCAGCATGTCGGCGCCCCTCGTATGGAGCGCCGTGTACGAGCCGTGCAGTGTATCGCCGCCGTCGAGCAGCAGCGTGCGCTCGGCACCCCGCTCCGCGCGGACAGCCTTCACAAGCGTCGCAAGACGATCCATGCCGCCGACGCGCCCGTAATCCCTAGCGAGCACCTCGAAATCGGCCGACGAGAGCATGTAGGCCTCGGCCGAGCCGGGGGCGATGCCGTAGTGGGCGAGGAACTCGCGATCCGTGAGATGCGGTGGCAGCCCGCGCACAGCACCGACGCCGAGATTGACCGAGGGCTCGCGAAAATAGACCGGGCGGAGCTGCGCGTGGCAGTCCGAGAAGTGCAGAATGGTGACTTGCCCTTTGGCCTCAAAGCGCAGGATGTCCGCCTGGCGGAGACCGCGGCGCAGGGCCTGGCCGAGCGCTGCCGTGCCCGCGAGCCCCGTCAGCGCGCCGGCCGCCAGGGCCACCTGCAGAAACTCGCGGCGCGAGTGCATCGTGCCAGTCCTCAGTCCGACTTCAGTCAGGCGAAAGGCGGCACCCGCTGCCAGCGGGTTACCGCCCCACACGTCATCTACTTATTGACCGGGCTCTCGGGGCTCATGACCAGCGCCACGAGATCCTTGATCTGGTCGATCGTGAGCACCGCATTTGTCCCGAAACGCGGCATGAGCGAACACGGGAAGGAAGCGTGCGCATTGTAGATCTTATCGTACACGGCCTTCACATCGGCCTCAGCGTATTTACGGATTTTTCCGTACTCGCGAAGGCTCGGACCGACCGTGCCATAGCTGAGCTCCGTCTGCGTCATCTGATGGCACGCATAGCAGTTGCCGCCCGCCGGGTTCCGCGGCGGGTAGTCGGTAAAGCGCATGCCGTAACCACTCTGCGCCCACTGCTCGCCCTTCTTCCAGTCGCCCATGAGCTTGCCGTCGTCGGGGTATTTGATCGTGGCCTTGGCGGCCGCCATGATCTTGTCGCCTTCGGCAGCTGAAGGCGCATTGCGCGTCGCACTGCACACCTTCATCGTCTCGTCCTGGTCGGCGCGTCCAGCCCAGTCCTTCGGCGCCTGCGAGAAAGCGAACTTCATCAGGACATCGGCGTGCAGCGGATCGAGTTTCACATCCTGAGCCGAGGTAGGTGAAGCGAGAGCCGCTGCGAATATCGTGAGGATAAGATGCTTTTTCATCATCCGCCTCCTCAGCGCTTCAAACCGGGCGCGGCGATCTCGCCGTCGCGCGCGCGGTCATAGAGGTATGCCGATAGCGCCACGCTGACGTCGGAGCCGAAATCCAAGCGGTGCAGGCGCATCTGCCAATAACAATCGAGCAGGCGGTGCTGCATAGTCATGACGTGCGTGCTGGAAACCCGATAGGCGGGCCACTCACCGACGACCGCCCTGGCTTCCTTGGGATCGGAGAGATAGGGCAGCGGCTGAAGGCGAATGCGCTTTCCGGACTCCGCATGACACGTTGCGCACGAGAAATCGAACGGGCCCTGGCGGCGGAAGAAGAGCACTTCCCCAAGCGCGATGGCCTCCTTCTCCTTGGCGTGCTCCGCCTTGGGTGCGATCTTCATGCCGGAGGATTTGTTCGCGATATAGGTCGCGATGGCGCCGATCTCGCGCACCGGCTGACCGCCGCCCGGATGCGGGTTCTTGCGGAACGCGGTGCTGTCGAAGCCCTGGAAGTTCTCCATGCACCAGAGAACGCGAGTCTCGGTGTCCATGACGCGATCCACGTCCTCGAAATAGCGCGGCATCTCGGCAAATGCGCCATCGATATTGCGGATGCCTTTGCCGAGGTCGCAGGTCTCTGCCAGTGAGACGTTCCGCGGCCCCTTCTTCTCGGTCCACAGCGCCTCGCCTCGATCGGCATCGAGAAGCGCCGGATTGCTCCAGGGATCCTGCTTCATCATGCGGCGGTACTGCTCGAGCCCGCGCTCGGTCGCGGCGTCCTGTTCGGCCTGGGACATGGCCGTTGTCGCTGCCGCCGCCTTCGATGCAGAAGGGGGCGCAGCCGCGGCGGGAGGTGGCGTCGCAGCCTTGGCCGCCGCGGCCTTCTCCGCCTCGTCCATGCGCCGCATGTGATCTTCGTAGGCCTTGCGCGCCTGCTCGCGCTGGGCGGCGGTTTGCGCTTCGACCCGCGGCACGACGGCTGTGGCCATGAGCGCCAAGCTCAGACCGACGCCGGCAAGTGACACGACCGGGGTCCGCAATTGCCACCCTCGCATATCCTGCCTCCTTGTTTCACGCCCTGCCATCAGCCTTCTTAGCCCGGCCGCCGTCCGGCACCGGTGTGGGCTGGTATTCAAATATCAGGGTATTTGCCAAGCGCAACCGGATAGCTTGGTGCCATTCCAATGTTCAGTCCTGCGCGCTGCCCCTCGATCGGCTGCGCTCGTAAGCGCGCGCGCCCCGCACGATGAGCGTGACGAGACCGCCGAGGCCGATGGTGACGAGGAACAGCGGCACGAGGATCGGCGCGAACGCCCAGACCATGGCACCGCCGAGCAGAACTGCCGTCGCGGTCAGCCAGATCCTGAGCAGGCTCATGCGTGCACGAGAAGCTGCTCGCGCTCGCCGAGCGTAGCGAGGATGACCGCTGTGCCGCCGACAACGCATTGCATGGGGTTG
Source organism: Pseudomonadota bacterium (assembly GCA_023430315.1). Taxonomy (GTDB): domain Bacteria; phylum Pseudomonadota; class Alphaproteobacteria; order Rhizobiales; family Hyphomicrobiaceae. The sequence goes on from JAEZAW010000025.1 coordinate 16,039, forward strand.
GGCGCCACCTCGAAGGGAATGCCGAGCAGACGCGTGAGCTCCGTATCGAGGCCGTGCAGCAGCGCGCCGCCGCCGGTCATCATCACGCCGCGCCGCCCGATCTCCGCCCGCACATCGTCCGAGAGATCCTCGAGTGCGCGGCGAACGAGCTCCGCCATATTCGCGATCGGCCCCTCGAGCGCGGTGCCGACGTCATGAGGTCTCAGCACGATCGACTTCATGCGGCGGCGGACGACGTCACGTCCCTTGATATGCGCCTCCGCGACGCGGCCGTTCGCCCGCGCGCCGGCAGCACCTGCTTCGATCTTGATACGCTCCGCACTGGCGAGGCTGATGGAGAGCTGGTGGGCGCGCCGCACGTAGCGGCGAATGGCCTCGTCGAAGGCATTGCCGGCAATCTTCAGCGACGCCGTATGGACGATCTCGCCCTTCGACAGCACGGCGATGTCGCTGGTGCCGCCGCCGATGTCGAGGATCATCGTCGCCTCTTCCTTGTCGATCTCGATACCGGCGCCGATCGCGGCAGCGACCGGCTCCTCGACGAGATAGACGCGGCGCGCGCCGGCTGCCCGAGCCGTCTCGTACACGGCACGGCGCTCGACCGGCGTTGCCGCCGCCGGCACGCAGATGAGAATGCGCGGACGCCGGAAGCCGAAACTCGACTTCGCGCGCGTGATGAATGTGCGCAGCATCTCCTCGGTCGCGACGAAGTCCGCGATGACGCCGTCACGGAGAGGATGCACGAGCTCGATCGGTTCGGGGCTGCGCTCCTTGAGCGTGAGCGCTGCCTCGCCGACGGCAATCACGTGGCGGGGATTGTCTCTCGCGCGGACAGCGACGACGGACGGCTCGTCGATGATGATGCCGCGACCGGCCACGTGGACCAGCGTGTTGGCCGTCCCGAGATCGATCGCGATGTCATCGGAGAAAACGCCGCCGACATTCTTCCGCATGACGCTGCCAGAGTGCCCTCAAACATCCCACGCGCGGGTCCGCTACCCATGCGTTCGACTGTTGAACACGATAAACGAGCTGATGCAGAAATCCAACACGTGTCGGCAAAAATACAGAAGTTGCAGCGGCTTCGCCCGCCTTCGGCCTAAGGCTGCAGATCCTCTCCCTGCCTACGCAGGGAGAGGAATAGCTTCTCAGCTCACCATCATCTGCGCGGCAGGCCCGCGCTGCCGCTTCATCATGAGCTTGTTCAGGGCCGCGACATAGGCGCGGGCCGAAGCGACCATCGTGTCGGTGTCCGAGCCGCGCCCCGTCACCTGCCGGCCGTCCTCCTCGAGACGCACCATGACCTCCGCCTGGGCATCCGTGCCCTCAGTGACGGCCATGACCTGATAGAGCGGGAGACGCGCCTCGTGCGGCACGATTGCCTTGATCGCCTTGAACGTGGCGTCCACTGGGCCATCGCCGGTCGCCTCACGCGTGACGTTCTTGCCGTCGACCTCGAGCGTGATCTCGGCCTTCTGCGGCCCGCCAGTGCCCGCAACCACGGAAAGCGCGATGACCTTGATCCGGTTGGTCTGGGTCGCGACTTCCTGATCGACCAGCGCCTCGATGTCCTCGTCGAACACGAGCTTCTTCTTGTCGGCGAGGTCCTTGAAGCGGCGGAACGCATCCTGGAAGGCGTTGTCGCCGAGCTCATAGCCGAGCTGCTTCAGCTTGTCCCGGAAGGCGGCGCGCCCCGAGAGTTTTCCGAGGCTCAACGTCGACTTCGAGAGGCCGACGCTCTCCGGTGTCATGATCTCGTAAGTCTCAGTGTTCTTCAGCATACCGTCCTGATGGATGCCGCTCTCGTGCGCTAAAGCATTCCGCCCGACAATGGCCTTGTTGTACTGCACCGGGAAGGCCGAGACGGCAGCGACGAGCTTCGAGACGCGGGTGAAGTGCGTCGCGTCGACGCCGGTCCAATAAGGCAGGACGTCATTGCGCACCTGCATGGCCATGACGATCTCCTCGAGCGCGGCGTTGCCCGCGCGCTCGCCGAGGCCGTTGATCGTGCACTCGATCTGCCGCGCACCGGCGCGCACACCCGCGAGCGAGTTTGCGACCGCCATGCCGAGGTCGTTGTGGCAGTGCGTCGACCACACGACCTTGTCGCCGCCGGGCACCGTCTCGCGCAGCATCTTGATGAGCGCGTAGTACTCCTCCGGCACCGAGTAGCCGACGGTATCGGGGATGTTGATCGTCGTCGCGCCCTGCTTGATGGCGATCTCGCAGCAGCGGAGCAGCACGTCGCGCTCGGTGCGCGTCGCGTCCTCGGCACTCCACTCGACATTGTCGGTGTACTGGCGCGCGCGGGCGACGCTGGCGCCGACGGCCGCGATCACCTGCTCGGCGTCCATCTGAAGCTTCCACTTGCGGTGGACGGGGCTCGTCGAGATGAACGTGTGGATGCGCGGCCTCGCGGCGAATTTCACGGCCTCGCCGGCACGGTCGATATCGGCAAAGCTCGAACGCGAGAGACCGCAGACGACCGAGTTCTTCACGATCTTGGCGATCTCGCAGACGGCCTCGAAGTCGCCGTTCGAGGAGATCGGAAAGCCCGCTTCGATGATGTCGACGCCCATCTCGTCGAGAACCTCGGCGACGCGCAGCTTGTCCTCGAGCGTCATGGCGGCGCCGGGCGACTGCTCGCCGTCGCGGAGCGTGGTGTCGAAGATGAGAACGCGGTCGGCTTCGCTGCGGGGAGGCTTCGCGGGGGACGCCTTATCGGCTGCGTCGTTCATAGCAATGGTCCTTGGCTCGGGGCCGGCGCTCTCTATGGCGCGGCAATTCTGCTCTGGTGTGACTGAATTCGGTTCCCCTGAGCGCCGTCCCGGAGCGAACCGAGACCTCTAAGGCTCAGGGGCTGGTAAGGAGCAGAATGGACCCAAGCAGGCGCGCAGCAGGCTGCGGGGCGCCGTCCCGCGTGGGGATCGCCTCCTCAATCCAGCTCTGGCCAATACCTGCCATTGTCGCGAATCTCTCGCCGGTCACGTGACTGCCGGACGGTCGAACAGGCCCAAAGCGGGCAGCACCGAGGCATATAAGCCGCAAGCGGAAGCCGATTGCAAGCCGAAATGGCGATCGTATTTCGCCGCGAAACATGGAAGAGCGTGAAACTGCGGCAAGAAAGCTGGGGGTTAACGCTGTGTTCGCCACTTTGCACTAGCGCATAGCGGCGGATCGCCGAATGGTCATATTTCCGCTCGCCGGCTCAACTATGAGAGCTAGTGATTGCGTCAGCCGTGATAGTTGGGGCTGCCTGCGCGGGGCATCGGGTACATCAGTAAACAGCAATGCGGTGCCGGTGCCAGCGCGGATGCGCGAGCCGAAGAAACAGGAACGAGGACTGAGACATATGTCCGTAATTCAAACGGGATCGGTGCGCGTCGTTCGCCTCATGATCGCGATGTCGCTTGCCGTCTTGGTGGCTGCCTGCTCGCAGAACCCACGGCCCGAGGACGTCGGGCTCGCTCCCTATGGCAAGGGCGGTCCGGCGACGCCCGGCTCGGCGCGCGATTTCAGCCAGAATGTAGGCGACATCGTCTATTTCTCTACGGACAGCACCGACATCTCGCCCGAAGCCCAGCAGACGCTCACGCAGCAGGCGCGCTGGCTGCAGCAGTATTCGCAATACACGATCACCATCGAGGGCCATGCCGACGAGCGCGGCACACGTGAATACAACATCGCCCTCGGCGCCCGGCGCGCCCAGGCGGTCCGCGATTTCCTCGCCCGCAGCGGCGTCAGCGCGGCGCGTATCCGTACGATCTCCTACGGTAAGGAGCGGCCGGTTGCCGTCTGCAACGACATCTCCTGCTGGTCGCAGAATCGCCGTGCCCAGACCGTGCTCAACAACCGCGGCGTAGCGAGCAATACGCGCCCGCCGGGCACCTGAGCGTGGCAGTCCGCGGTGCCCCCAGGGACGCCCGAAGGCCGCTGAGTGCGGCTTCCCGGTGACGACCGTTACCGATCGGCAACGGTTCGTCACTGATCGCGCCTAAGCCACCGCCACCATTCTCGATCTCCCCAAAACGGCCCTATTGTTTCGATCATTGCTTTGGCGAGATGACTGCGGGGTCATATCAAGCCATGGAACTGAGCGACGTACTGCGCGCGCCGGCTGAACGCCGGATGTCCGCGAAGGGCGTAGGCACCACCAAGCAGGCACGCCGCCCGATCCGGGTGGTCGCCGCGTGGGTTGCCGCGCTATCGATCGTGGCTGCGCTGCCGTTGCTGCCGCCCGGCAAGGTGGCCGCTCAGCAAGGCGCCACGCCCCAGCGCCCGGGCATCACTCAGTTGACCGCGCCCGAACCGGACACCGACACTACCCGACGCGAGGCTGCCGACGAGCGCGTCGCTGCATTCCTCATTGCGGAAGCGCGCGAGGAACTCGAGCTCGGCGAGCTGCGCAGTGCCCGCAAGCGCCTCGAGATCCTGGTGACGCGCTATGCCTCGACGTCCGTTGCAGCGCGCGCGCGCCGCCTGCTCGAACAGCTCGCCATGATCGATGGCTATCCCATCCCACCCATGCCGAAGGCCGCCGTCACGCCGATCGAGGCCCAGCGGGCGTCCCAGCCGGCGAGCGGAACGCTCACCGCGCGCCCGCCCGGCACGAGCCTCCTCGAAGCGGATTTCAGCGCCAGCGGCGGCGACCGGCTCTTCTTTGCCGAAGGCAGCGACGAAGTCGGCGGACGGGGCCTGCGCATTCTTCGCGAGAAGGCTGAGTGGCTCCAGCGGCACGCCAAGGTTTTCGTGCGCATCGAAGGTCATGCTGACGACCTCGGCGGCGACGACATCAACAGTGCGCTCGCCCTTCGACGGGCCGAGACCGTGCGCGACGCGCTGGTCGACGCTGGCGTCCCGGCAACGCGTATGCACATCGCTGCCTTCGGACGCGAGAACCGCATATCGCCCTGCTCGATGCCGAGCTGTGCCGCTCAGAACCGCCGCGCCATCCTCGTGCTGACGGACGCCCGCGGCACCCGTCTCTCGGCCGCGCAGAAGCCGATCGCTGCCGAGACTGCAAGCACGCCAGCACAACAGGCGCCAAGCCGTACGGGTCCAGTTCTGCGCAAAGACAGGTAGGCGCGAGCGCTATAAGGTGCATAAGAACATGCGCGCGGTTCTGGCCCTGAAAAGGCCCTGCGCGCTCTCTAAACAGGCATTGACTAAAAAGGGATCGGCGTGAGCGCCGAGCGTTTCTCGTGACATCTGTTTTTTCGGACCAGCGGACCTCACCGACAGCCTTCGGACGCAGTTGGATGGCCCGCGCAGGTCTACCTGCCCTCGTCTGCGCCAGCACCCTGGCGCTTGCCTCCACGTGGGCGGTCGCGCAGCAGCCATTGCCGCCGCCCGGTGGCGCACCCGCAGCACCGCGCGTACAGCCCAAGGCTGCGGCCCCCAAGGCGCCGACGGCCGGTGCCCCCGCGACGGAATCCCAGCTTCGCCAGCGCGTCGAGCAGCTCGAAGAGCAACTCGTCGATATGCAGGTGCTGGTGGGGACACTTGAGTCGCTGGCACGCGGCGGCGGTGCGGCGCCCGCTCGAGCCGGCGCCCCCGGCGGTGGCGCCAGCGAAGCCGCGCGCATCGATGCGCTGGAGACGCAGGTGCGCGCCATGACCATGCAGATCGAGGAGCTGACCCGCGCGCTTCGTCAGCGTCAGGGGCGCGGCGAGGATAGTGCGCCGCCCATCCGTGAAGGTGCACTCACGCCATTCGGCGGCCAGAGCCAAGCCGCAGCTCAACCGCCGCCAGCGGCTCCGGGAGGTTTCGGCTCGATGACGGTCACGCCGCAGCCCGGTGACCGCATCGGCCAGATGATCAGCGCGACACCAGCTCCCGCTGAAGGCGGCCGCCTGCCGCCGGCCCTCGGTGATGCCGGAAGTGCGAAGGAACTCTACGAGACGGCCTACGGCTATCTCCTGCAGCAGGACTATGCCGCCGCCGAAGCCGCGTTCGACGAGTTCCTCAACCGATATCCCAACGACAATCTGACCGCTGACGCCCAGTATTGGCTCGGCGAGACGCTGTTCGTACAGCGGCGCTACAAACCCGCCGGCCAGGCCTTCTTGCGCGTCGTGCAGAACCACCGCCAGAGCACCAAGGCGCCGAACAGCCTGCTCATGCTGGCCATGACGCTCGAGCAGCTCGGCCAGAAGGATTGCGCCCTCTTCGGCGAGCTCGAGAGCAAGCATCCCAATGCGTCGCAGGAAATCAAATCGCGCGCCCGCGTCGTGAAGCAGCGCGTCGGCTGCTGAAGCCGACACGGTTCAGCTCCTAACGAATATTTATCCATGTTGTGGCTCACTCGGTCGTGCGTGCGGCAGACGCGAGCGGCTGAGCCATGAATGGGGGACCAGAGCACGGCACTGAAGCGCCAGGCGCACCTAGAGGCGCACCTGATGTGCACCCTGCTCCTCCGCGACGGCGACGCTGGCGCCTGCGCCTCATCATCCGCGGCACGGCGATGCTCACCACCCTCGCCGCGATCCTCATCGCCACCGCGTTCGTGCGCTACACGATCCGCTTTCCCGATCCGTCCGCCCTCCGCCAGCGCGAACAGGCCCCCGTGGTCCGTGTGCTCGCACGCGACGGCACGCTGCTGGCCGAACGCGGCAGCTCTGCCCGCCCCGTGCCGCTTGCCGAGTTGCCGCCACACGTCATTCAAGCCGTCGTCGCCATCGAGGATCGGCGTTTCTTCTCGCACGTCGGGCTCGACTTTCGCGGCCTTACCCGCGCGATGCTCGCGAACCTGCGCGCCGCCCGCTACGCCCAAGGCGGCTCGACGCTCACGCAGCAGCTCGCCAAGAACCTCTTCCTTACGTCGGACCGCTCCATGGAGCGCAAGATCGAGGAAGTCATCCTCGCGCTCTGGCTAGAGCTGCGGCTCGGCAAGCCCGGCATTCTCGAGCTCTATCTCAACCGCGTGTACTTCGGCGCCGGCGTCTACGGCATCGAGGCCGCCGCCCAGCGCTATTTCTCCAAGTCCGCGCGCGCCCTCTCCGTGCCTGAGGCGGCCATCATCGCCGGGCTGCTCAAGGCACCTTCGCGCCTCTCTCCTGCGAGCCGGCCTGAAATGGCGGCCTCCCGTGCTGTGCTTGTGCTCGCGACCATGCGCGACGAAGGCTTCATCACCGAGGACGGCTACCAGCAGGCGCTCCATCAGCAGGTGACATATGCAGCGGGCGATACGCCGCGCGAGGAGACGGGCCTCGAATTTGCCGTCGACTACATCCTCGATCGCCTGCCGCCGCTCGCCGGTCACGGCCAGTCAGCCATCACGGTCGAGACGACCATCGACGCCGATGTGCAACGCCATGTCCAGGCTGTGATCGCGCGCCGCCTTGCATCGGCCAACGCCACGTCCGAAGGTAGCGAAGCCGCTCTCGTCATGCTCGATCCCGAAGGCGGCGTTCGCGCGCTCGTCGGAGGCCGTGCCTGGTCGCGCAGCCAGTTCAATCGCGCCATCCGCGCCCGCCGTCAGCCGGGCTCGGCCTTCAAACCCATCCTCTATCTGGCGGCCCTCGAAGGTGGCGCCACACCCGAAACCGTGGTGCACGACCGCCCGATCAGCATGGGCGGCTGGAGCCCGCGCAATGACAGCGGCACCTACGCCGGCGCCATGACGCTTCGCCACGCCCTCGCGCATTCGGTGAACACGGTGGCTGTTGCGCTTCAGCAGGACGTCGGGACCGAGCGCGTCGTCGCCATGGCCCGCCGTCTCGGCATCACGAGCGCACTGCGCGCCGACTCATCACTCGCGCTCGGAACATCCGAAGTCACGCTATTCGAGCTGACCGGCGCCTACGGCACCTTCGCCACGGGCGGCGTCAGCCTTTCACCGCACGTCATCCGTCGCGTGAGGACGGATCGCGGCGTCATTCTCCACGCGCGCGGAAAGTCGCTGCCAGTGGTCGCGGCGCCTGCAGCGCACGTCGCCAAACTCAACAGCATGTTGCACACGGCCCTCGTCGATGGCACCGGACGGCGGGCAGCCCTCCCCGGTCATCTCGCCGCCGGCAAGACCGGCACGACTCAGGACAATCGCGATGCCTGGTTCGTCGGCTTCACCGGTCATCTGACAGCGGGTGTGTGGGTCGGCAACGACGACAACAGCCCCATGCGCGGCATCAGCGGCAGCGGACTTCCCGCACTCATCTGGCGCGATGTGATGATGGCTGCACATCGCGGACTTCCGCCGGCGCCGTTGCCCGGCGTGAGCGATGCGGCCGCGGACATTCCTGTTGCATCGGCCCGCGAGCCAGCACAGACAGCGTCCCGGTCGCCGATGCGTACGCTCGCGCCGATCGATCCCGCCCTCTTCGCTGAACCGAAAAGCCCGCCCGCTCTCGATACGCGCCGCCTCGAAGCTCTGCTGAAAGCCGAGTAGCTTCGCGCCTGCGGCGCGACGGGGCTTTCGCCCCCGCACCCCGAACCCATGTGGCGCGCCTTTGGCACGACGAGGGACACCCTCCCGGACC
>JAEZAW010000079.1 GCA_023430315.1 Pseudomonadota bacterium
TTCATCTGCCCGCAGCAGATCGAGGATGCGCTCATGTCCGGCCTCACCTCCATGCTCGGCGGTGGCACCGGGCCCGCGCATGGTACGCTCGCGACGACGTGTACGCCGGGGCCGTGGCACATCGAGATGATGATGCGCGCGGCCGATGCCTTTCCGATGAACCTCGGGTTTGCCGGCAAGGGCAATGCTTCACTACCGGGTGCGCTCGAGGAGATGGTTGCGGCCGGCGCCTGCGCGCTCAAGCTGCACGAGGACTGGGGCACGACTCCCGCGGCGATCGACTGCGCGCTCTCGGTTGCCGACGACCACGACGTTCAGGTCATGATCCACACCGACACGCTGAACGAGTCGGGCTACGTCGAGGACACCATCAAGGCTTTCAAAGGCCGCACGATCCATGCCTTCCACACGGAAGGCGCCGGTGGTGGCCACGCGCCCGATATCATGAAGGTGGCGGGCCTCAAGAACGTGCTGCCGTCTTCGACAAATCCCACACGGCCCTTCACGGTGAATACGCTGGATGAGCATCTCGACATGCTCATGGTGTGCCACCATTTGTCGCCGTCGATTCCCGAGGATCTTGCGTTCGCCGAGAGCCGCATTCGCAAGGAGACCATCGCAGCCGAGGACATCCTCCACGATCTTGGCGCGCTCGCCATGATGTCGTCGGACAGCCAGGCCATGGGCCGCATCGGCGAGGTCATCATCCGCACGTGGCAGACCGCGCATAAGATGAAGCTGCAGCGCGGGCCGCTGCCGCAGGATCAGGGCAAGGGGAACGACAACTTCCGCGCCAAGCGCTATGTCGCGAAGTACACGATCAACCCGGCCATCGCGCACGGCGTCGCTGACCACATCGGATCGGTCGAGCCCGGCAAGCTTGCCGATCTCGTGATCTGGTCGCCGGCCTTTTTCGGCGTGAAGCCGGATTTCGTCATCAAGGGCGGTGTGATCGCGGCGGCGCCCATGGGTGATCCCAATGCCTCGATCCCGACGCCGCAGCCGGTGCACTACCGCCCGATGTTCGGCGCTTTCGGTGGCGCGCGCACGCGCTCCTCGCTCATTTTCGCGTCCGGTCTCGCCGTTCAGAACGACATAGGCAAGCGGCTCGGGCTCGCGAAGGATGTCGTCGCCGTGAAGAATGTGCGTGGCGGCATCTCCAAGAAGAGTATGATCCACAATGACGCCACGCCCGACATCACGATCGATGCGGAGACCTATGAGGTGCGTGCCGATGGCGAGCTGCTGGTCTGCGAACCCGCCAAGGAGCTGCCCATGACGCAGCGCTATTTCCTGTTCTGAGGTGATCGAGGGATGACCGACAGCCCCCTGCGCGCATCCTCGGTTCTGAGAGTCGGTCAGCTCGCCGGCATCGAGATCGTCGATACGATTACGCTCGACCGGCAATCGCGCTATCGGCGTCGCGTCCTGCTGACGACCGATCGCGGACGCGAGCTGCTGCTCGATCTGCCCGAGGCGACCTATCTCGCGCACGGTGATGGGCTCGCAGTCGAGGGCGGTGCGGTGCTGGTCAAGGCGGCGGCGGAAGACCTGCTCGAGATCCATGCGCACGACGCGTTGGCACTTGCGACGATCGCCTGGCATCTTGGCAATCGGCATACGCCGGCCGAGATCACGCGCGACGCCATCTACATTCAGCCGGATCATGTGCTGGCGGAGCTCGTCGAGCAGCTCGGCGCGCATGTGCATCGCGTGCGTCGACCTTTCGAGCCAGAGGGCGGCGCCTATGGCGGCAAGGGGCCGCTGCATTCGGGCCATCACCACCACGGCGGCGGTGGGCACCATCATCATCATGATCATGACCATACGCACGATCATCATCATGATGGCGAGCGTCCGCCGCGGCGAGAGGTGAAGCTCACGGTCGTGCAGGGCACGTTCCGACCCGACAAGCGCGAGACCTGATAGCGTGATCGAGCACGCGAAGTCGACTGGTTCTGCAGCGGCGCCTCCGGGCTTCGATCCGCGGCTTCTGGCGTGGCTGTCGCCGGCATTTCCGGTCGGCGCCTTTGCCTATAGTCATGGCCTCGAATGGGCGGTCGAGCGCGGATGGGTGCAAGATCGCACAACGCTCACCGAATGGCTCCGCGATCTCGTCACGCATGGTGCCATCCGCAATGACATGATCCTCCTGACGGAGGCTTACCGCGCAACCGCCGCAGGCGATCTCATGCGCCTCGCTGGGGCCAATGATCTGGCGCTCGCTTTGCAGCCATCGGCCGAGCGTCATCTCGAGACGGTCACGCAGGGCAACGCGTTCCTGGAGACGGTCCGTGCGGCGTGGGGAGTTGCCGGGCTCGATGCCGTGGCGCAAACGCTCGCGCCGGATGTGGCCTATCCGATCGCCGTCGGCGCGAGCGCAGCGGTGCATGGCCTTGCCTGCGGCGAGACGCTTCAAGCCTTCGGCCTCGCGGCGGTCTCGAACCTTACATCCGCCGCCATCCGCCTTTCAGCAGTGGGGCAGACGGATGCGCAACGGACGATCGCCGCCCTGATGGGAGATCTCGCAACTTGTGCAGCGGCGGCCGAGCGGTCGACATTGGACGATCTCGGTGGGGCGGTGTATCGCTCGGATATCGCGTCGCTCGCGCATGAAACCCAGTACACGAGGCTGTTTCGCTCATGAGTTCGTCACATGGTCCGCTTCGCGTCGGCATCGGTGGGCCGGTTGGTTCCGGCAAGACCACGCTGACGGCCGCGCTCTGCCGCGCGTTGCGCGAGCGCTATGACATCTGCGCCATCACCAACGACATCTATACGAAGGAGGATGCGGAGATCCTGATGCGCATGCAGGCCTTGCCGCTCGAGCGCATCATGGGTGTCGAGACGGGCGGCTGCCCGCATACGGCCATACGCGAGGATTGCTCGATCAATCTGTCAGCCATCGAGACCATGCGGCGCAAGTTTCCGAACCTCGATGTCATCTTTATCGAGTCGGGTGGCGACAATCTCGCGGCGACCTTCTCGCCGGAGCTCGCCGACCTCACCATCTACGTCATCGATGTCGCGCAGGGTGAGAAGATTCCGCGCAAGGGTGGCCCCGGCATCACGCGCTCCGATCTGCTGGTGATCAACAAGACAGATCTCGCGCCGCACGTCGGTGCCGATCTCTCCATTATGGAGAGCGACACAAAGCGCATGCGGGGTGAGAAGCCCTATATTTTCACGAACATCCGCGCCGGTTCCGGCGTGGAAGAGATCGCGCGCTTCATCGAGCGCATGGGCGGGCTTGCGACAGCGGCGTGATGCTGCCGTTCTAGTCCGCGAACGGGAAGAATTTCCAGTAGGGTCTAGCTTCCTCGCGTGCGCGGGCAATCGAGGGGCGCGCTTCGAGCCGTGCCAGATAGGCTTCCAGGCGCGGAAAGCGCCCTGCGAAGGCGTGCGTCTTGCTGGCGTAGAAGACTGAAGGCGAGGCGGCACAATCGGCCATCGAGAAGCGATCTCCGACTACCCAGCCGTCCGACAACACAGTTTCGAGCCAAGCATAGGCAACATCGAGGCGCTCGCGCGCGTGGGTGACGCCATAGCTATCCTTTGCCCCTTCGGGGCGCAGAAAGTCGAACACGATCTTCTGCTGGTGCGTCATGACGTGATTGTCGAACACGCGATCGAAGAAGCGCACATCCAGTGCGACCTTGGGATCTTCGGGGATCAGGCGTGGGCCTTTAGCGTAGTGCAGATCGATATGCTCGATGATGATGCTGGATTCGCGGATGACGCGATCGCCATCGACCAGGATCGGCATCAGCTTGATTGGCCAGAGCTTGCTGAACTCCGTTCCGTTCTCTGGCTGCTCGGGGGAGAGCAGTTTGAACTCGAAGGGCACGCTGTGCTCGTAGAGGGCGATCAGAACCTTCTGGCAGTAAGAGGAGAGCGGGTGAGCGTAGAGCGTCAAGGCCATGACTGTGCGGTCCAGGGAGGGAAGAAGGGAGATCGAAGTGCGAGACCGAATTGCAGTCCCGCACCGATGACGTCATTCAGCTTCATTCATGCGTCGACGAGCGGCACGAAGCCGCCGAAGATCATGCGCTTACCGTCGAACGGCATTTCGGCGCCCATGGCCTCCATGCGCGGATCGCTCATCATCTTCTCCTTGGCGGCGTCGCGCACTTCCTTGGAAGGATATTCGAGCCAGCTGAACACGACGATCTCGCCTTCCTTGGCCTTCACGGCGCCGCGGAAATCCGTGAGCTTGCCATCGGGCACGTCATCGCCCCAGCACTCGACGACGCGGGTGGCGCCGAACTCCTTGAACAGCGGCGCCGCCTTGGCGGCGTGCTTGCGATAGGCTTCCTTGTTGGACACGGGGACGGCTAAAACGAAACCTTCTACGTACTTCATGATCTTCCTCCATCTGCTGGCCCACAGCCGTTCCGGCCACTGGCTGGCCTTATCTATCTGCAGGTAACGTACTTCGAGGACGAACGACGCCGACCCGAGCCGACAACAGAACCAAGAAATTTTCTGAACGGCGCCCAGGCAGGCTTACACCCGTGCGGTCCGTTATTTTGACGGGCCGGACTAGGATGCGGGCGCCGGCTTTCCGGTAGCGACATCGCGCCGCCGCCATTGCAGCAGCGCGATGAGCCCGGTGGCCAGCAAGCCCCCGCCAATCGGCCAGAGCTGCGATGGGCGTTGCGCCGGCTCCAGTACGGCTATGACCTCGTAGCCGGCTTCGAGCCCGAGCCGCCGCGCATAGGAGCCGAAGGCGACATTCGTGATCGTCACCTTGTCGCCGGCCGGCGCGACGCCGAGGCCGACCGCGCGCAAACGCAGGCGCGGTTCCTTTGGGTCGCCGAGAGGGATGCTGACAGTCTTGCGGACGTTCTCGCCTTCGACGTTCAGCCCCTCGACGACCATTGTGAGGCGGTTGTCGGTGGGGGCTCGCTCGACACGCGTCAGCAGCTCCTTGGCCGGAAGCTCGATCCATTTCGGATAGAACCTGTCGAGCCACCAGTCGGGCCGGAAGAGCGTAAAGCAGGCAAGCAGCAGGATTGCGGACTCCCACAACCGGCTCTTCGTCAAGAACCAGTTCATGCTCGCGGCGGCGAACAGCAGGACTGCGATCAAAGAGATCACGATCACGCCAATGAACTGCCACCAGCTTTCGATGCCGATCAGCAGAATGGCCGGGTTGAACACGAAAACGAACGGCAGGATCGCGGTGCGCAGCGAGTAGAGGGCGCCCTGGAATCCTGTCGCGATAGGATCCTCGCGGGAGATGGCTGCGGCCGCGAACGAGGCCAGACCGACCGGCGGCGTTATGTCGGCCATGATACCGAAGTAGAAGACGAAGAGATGTACGGCGATGAGCGGGATCGCGAGCCCAGCCTGCGCGCCGAGCTCTACGACGACGGGCGCCATCAGCGTCGCGACGAGGATGTAGTTGGCCGTTGTCGGGATGCCCATACCGAGAATGAGCGAGATCGCCGCGATGAGCAGCAGCATGATGATGACGTTGCCGCCCGACAGAAACTCGACGAACTCGGTCATCATGAGGCCGAGGCCCGTGAGAGTCACGGTGCCGACGACGATGCCGGCAGTCGCGGTCGCCACGGCAATGCCGATCATGTTGCGGGCGCCGCTGGCGAGACCATCGACGAGGTCGCTCCAGCCGGCGGCTATGGCAGCTTGGATCGACTGATTGCGGAAGAGCGCGAGCAGGGGCTTTCTGGTCGCTACAATGCCCATGACGGTTACAGTGCCCCAGAACGCAGAGAGGCCCGGGGAGAGCTGATCCACCGTCAGGCACCAGAGCAGGACGACGAGCGGAATGACGAAATCAAGGCCCGTGCGCACGACGTCCCAGGCGCGAGGCAGCATGATGATAGGCGCATCGGGATCGTCGATGGAAAGATCTTCGTAGCGCGATGAGAACCAGACGCTTGCGACGTAGACGCCAGCGGCGAGGACAGCAAGAATCGTCGGCGCGCCGTTGCCGAAGATCGCCTGAATTCCCTGCACGCCATAGTACAGCAGGCAAATCGCGGCAATGGTTCCGGAAAGGCCGAGACCGGTCCGCAGCAGCCGCGTCTTGAGCTCCATTTGCTCGCGCGGAATGGGCTTCGAGCCGATCTTCACCGCCTCGAGATGTACAATGTAGAAGAGAGATATGTAGGAGGCGATCGCCGGCAGCGCCGCGTGTTTGATGATTTCCGAGTAGGGAATGCCGACGTACTCGACCATCAGGAATGCGGCGGCGCCCATGACCGGCGGCATGATCTGGCCGTTGATCGAGGACGTCGCTTCGATCGCGCCGGCCTTCACGCCCGAGAGGCCCGTGCGCTTCATGAGCGGGATGGTGAAGATGCCGCCGGATACGACGTTCGACACCGACGAGCCCGAGACCACGCCGTTGAGGGCGGAAGACACGACCGCGACTTTCGCAGGGCCGCCGCGCAAGTGGCCGAGCAGGGCGATCGAAAGCTGCATCATCCAGTTGCCGGCGCCGGCCTTGTCGAGCAGCGTGCCGAACAGGACGAACAGAAAGACGAAGCTCGTCGATACGCCGAGCGCAATGCCGAACACACCTTCGGTCACGAGCCACTGATGCGTGAGGAAGCGCTGCAGCGAGGCGCCCTTGTGCTGCACGGCTTCGGGCATGTAAGGCCCGGCGAACGTGAAGAACATGAAAACTAGCGCAACGCCCACCATGGGCAGCCCCAGCGAACGGCGCGTCGCCTCGAGCAGGAGGACGATCCCCGCACCGGCCGTTACGAGATCCATCATGGTCGGCTGGCCGGGGCGCAGCGCGAGCTGGTTGTAAAAGAGAAAGAGATAAGCGCCGGCAAAGGCGCCGGCGATCGCGAGCACCCAATCGACGGTCGGAATATGGTCGCGTGGCGACGACTTGAACGCCGGATAGGCCGTGAAAGCGAGAAAGAGCGCGAGGCCGAGATGGATGGCGCGCGCCTCGGTATCGTTCAGCACACCGATGCCGAAGATGAACGGCAGGGGCGAGGCGTACCAGAGCTGGAACAGGGACCAGAAGACGGCGGTGCAGAGAAGGATCTGTGCCGCAAGTCCGGTGGGTTTGCGCCCTCCCGTATCCGCCTCGGCGACGAGTTGCTCGAGCTCGGATGGAATCTCGCTCGTGGCAGCCGGTTTCTCGGTCATTCCGCCCCCGCAGTCTCTACGCACTCAGGAAATGAGGCGGGGCACCGACGCCAGTGCCCCGCTCCGAATTGTCGCTTACTTCACCCAGCCTTTTTCCTTGTAGTACTTCGCGGCGCCCGCATGGAGCGGTGCGGAGAGCCCGTCCTTGACCATCTTCGCCGGATCGAGGTTGGCGAATGCGGGATGCAGCTTCTTGAACTCGTCGAAGTTGTCGAACGTCGCCTTGACGAGCTGGTAGACCGTCTCATCGGGAATCTTGGCCGAGGTCACGAGCGTTGCGAGCACGCCGTACGTCTCGACCGGGTTCGGGTTGGCCGCATACATGCCGCCGGGGATGGTGGCCTTGGCGTAGTAGGGCTTCTCGGCAAGCAGCTTGGAGACGGCAGGGCCAGTGAGCGCGATTATCTGTGCGCCGCACGTCGTGGTCGGATCCTGGATGTTTGCCGAGGGATGGCCGACGGCGTAGTAGAAACCGTCGATCTTGCCGTCGCAGAGCGCTGGGCCATGCTCGTCGGCCTTGAGCTCGGAAGCGAGCGAGAAGTCTGAGAGCTTCCAGCCCATGGCGGCAAGCAGCTCCTCCATCGACGATCGCGTGCCGGAGCCTGGATTGCCGACGTTGAAGCGCTTGCCCTTGAAGTCATCAAACGATTTGATGTTGGCTTCCTTGCGGGCGAGCACCGTGAAGGGCTCCGGATGAACCGAGAACACGGCGCGCAGATCTGCGTACGCTCCGGCATCCTTGAAGCCGCCGACGCCCTTCAAGGAATTGTAGTGCACGTCGGACTGGGCCATGCCGAAGTCGAGCTCGCCGGCCTTGATCGTGTTGACGTTGAAGGCCGAGCCGCCGGTCGACTCCACGGAGCAGCGGATACCGTGCTGCTTGCGGTCCTTGTTGAGCAGCCGACAGATAGCGCCGCCGGCCGCGTAGTAGACGCCCGTCACGCCGCCCGTGCCGATCGTCACGAATTTCTGCTGCGCCAGTGCGCTTGTCGCGGTGCCGAGCAGGCCCGTGATGCTTGCGGCGACTGCAATGTACTGGAAACGCCTCATTTCATGCTCTCCATGCTGGTGATTGCTTCAGTTCAGTTTTCGTGAGGCCGCCGCATCGGCCACACGCTGCGATCTTTTCGGCGGCTGTCCCGCATCTGCGGGGTCTGTCCAGCGTGCCGGAAGCGTCGCGTATACTGAAATACAAGTCAATTGCGGGAGATGGCTCTGTGCCGGAGGGGCGCGCAATAGACACACACTAAATACGCCGAAGTTGCTGTAAGCTCGATTCGAGAGCCTACGGTCATCGGAGGTCCCATGGAACTCGATCCCGTGATGCTGGCGCGCATCCAGTTCGCGTTCACGATATCCTTTCACATCATCTTTCCGGCATTTACCATTGGCCTGTCGGCCTTCATTACCGTGTTGCTGCTTCTGTGGCTGCGCTCCGGCGAGGAGAAGTTCCACCGCCTCGCCCGCTTCTGGACCAAGATCTTCGCCGTATCCTTCGCCATGGGCGTGGTCTCGGGGATCGTGCTCAGCTACCAGTTCGGCACGAACTGGAGCCGCTTCTCCGAGTTCACGGGGAATGTCATCGGTCCGCTCATCGGCTACGAGGTGCTGACGGCCTTTTATCTCGAAGCGACATTCCTCGGCATCCTGCTGTTCGGCTGGAACCGCTTTCCGCCCTGGCTCGTCACGCTCGCCGCAGCACTGGTCGCCATCGGCACAGCGACGAGCGCCTTCTGGATCCTCGCCGCCAACAGCTGGATGCAGACGCCGGCCGGCCATGAAATCCGCAATGGCATTGCCTTCCCCGTAAGCTGGTGGGAGATCATCTTCAACCCGAGCTTCCCTTATCGCTTTGCTCATATGCTGAATGCGGCCTACCTCACGACAGCCGTCGTAGTGCTGGCGGTTGGCGCACGCTATCTGCTTGCCGGTCGTCATCCCGAGGAAAGCCGCACCATGCTGCGCATGGCGGGCGGGATGATCGCGGTGACGGCGCCGCTACAACTCTTCATCGGGGATATGCACGGCCTCAACACGCTGAAGCATCAGCCGGCCAAAGTTGCGGCGATGGAGGGGCACTGGGATGGTTCCAAGCCGGGGGCGCTCGTGCTGTTCGGCTTCCCTGATGAGAAGGCGCGCAAGAACCACTTCGAGATCGCGATCCCCAATGCCGGCTCGCTCATTCTCACCCATAGCTGGGAGGGCAGGTACCAGGGCCTCACGAGCTTTCCCGAGAGCGACTGGCCGCCCGTTGCCAATGTCTTCTGGGCCTTCCGCATCATGGTCGGCATCGGGTTGCTGCTCATCGCAGTCGGCTTCTGGGGCATGTATCTTTGGTGGCGGGGTCGTCTCTTCGAGAGCAGGCCTTTTCTCTGGCCCGTGTCGCATATGTGGTCGCTCGGCTTCATCGCCATTCTCGCGGGCTGGTTCGTGACCGAGCAGGGACGCCAGCCCTGGCTGGTGCACGGCCTCATGCGAACCGCCGACGGTACATCGCCCGTGCCGGGCGCGAGCGTTGCAGGCACTCTTGTGCTCTTCGTGCTCATCTATGGCGTCGTCTTCTCGATGGGCGTCTACTACATCAACCGCCTCATCCACGCCGGCCCCAAGGGCGAAGCGACGGCCGCGCCCGAAGGCCTGCCGAACAGGCCGCTCTCGGCAGCCGAGGAAGCCGCACGTGAGGCAACCGGCCGGCCGCGCGGCACGGGACCCGGCTTCTCACTTGGCACGAAGGAGTGACGGCGATGGAAGCGCATCTCCCGCTCATCTGGGCCGCACTCATCGGAACGGCCGTCGCGATGTACGTCATTCTCGACGGCTTCGATCTCGGCATCGGCATTCTCTTCCCGTTCGTGCGCGAGGAGGAGGATCGCGATGTCATGATGAACTCTGTCGCGCCCTTCTGGGACGGCAACGAGACGTGGCTGGTGCTCGGCGGCGGCGGACTATGGGTGGCCTTTCCCACGGCCTATGCGGTGATCATGCCGGCCTTCTACTTGCCGGTGATCGGGATGCTGCTGGCACTCGTTTTGCGCGGCGTCTCCTTCGAGTTCCGCTGGGTGGCCAAGCCCTCGCATTTGTTCTGGGATGTTGCCTTTGCGGGCGGCTCCATCGTTGCCGCATTCCTGCAGGGCGCGATCCTCGGCGGACTCCTTCAAGGCGTCGAGGTCGTCGATCGCCAGTACGCTGGCGGTCCTTTCGACTGGCTGACGCCTTTCTCGATCTTCGTAGGGCTCGCGGTGGTGACGGGCTATGCCCTACTTGGTGCGACGTGGCTCGTCATGCGCACGTCCGGCCCCTCTCAGGACTTTGGTCGGCGCGCGGGTGTGCTGTTGGTCGCTGCTGTACTCGCGGCAATGGCCGTGGTCAGCTTGTGGACGCCGCTCGCGATCGAGCGCATTGCCACGCGCTGGTTCAGCCTGCCCAATCTTTTCTATCTCTGGCCTATTCCGCTCGTGACCGCGCTCGTTGGTTATCTCGTCTTCATCTGGCTGCGGCGCGGGGACGATGTGAAGCCGTTCTTTGGCAGCGTCGTGCTTTTCCTACTCGGCTACTGCGGTCTCGTGATCTCGACATGGCCCTATCTTGTGCCGCCGCATTTGACCTTCTGGGATACGGCGGCAGCGCCCGCTTCGCAGCTCTTTCTCCTCGTCGGCACAGTCTTTCTGTTGCCGCTCATTCTCGGTTACACGTTTTTCGTCTATTGGATGTTCCGCGGCAAGATCGGACCAGGAGAGGGCTACCATTAGCCTGACGAGGGAACGCGCCTCGGGTTACAGCGTTCGATGATATTGGCCAGCTCACGGAAATCCATCAGTTGACGCGCACGTATGATGACCCTGTTCGCTGTGCCCAAGCGATCATCGATAAAGTCGGGCGTGATATCGTGCTCGCCATTCCCGTGGGCATCGGCAAGCCCAACTTGCTCGTCAATGCGCTTTATGGATTGGCCGAAGCCGATCGCCGCTTGAGCTTGCGCATTCTGACGGGTCTGACGCTCGTCCGTCCGGCCTACAAGAGCGACCTCGAGCGGCGCTTCATCGAGCCTCTCTTGGAACGGCTCTTTGGGAGCTGGCCGGATCTCGCCTATGCCGAGGCCATGCGTCGAGGGAAACTTGCACCCAACGTCACCGTGCATGAGTTCTTTCTGCAGGCGGGGCAATGGCTGTCGAACCCCGTCATGCAGCAGAATTATGCGAGCCTCAACTACAGTCACGTGCACACGCATCTCAAGCGTGAGGGCGTGAACGTTCTCGCACAGCTCGTCGCGCCGCCACGAGCGGATGTCGGGCAAGATGGTGAGCCTCGCTTCAGCCTGTCCTCCAACACCGATGTTTCACTGGATCTCAATGAATACATCCAGGAGCGGCGTAAGAGCGGCGCGCCAATGGCGGTTGTCGGCGAGGTGAATGCGAACCTGCCGTTCATGAGCGGTGTGGCCGTGGTCGCGCGCGATCACTTCGATCTCCTGCTCGAACCGGCTGCACCGCACTTCGAACTTTTCGCGCCGCCAAAGGAGCCGGTATCGACGACCGACTACGCAATGGCGCTGCACGCTGCGACGCTGGTCAAGGACGGCGGTACACTGCAGATCGGCATTGGCTCCTTTGCCGATGCGCTCACGCACGCGCTTATCCTGCGGCACACGCAGAGCGCCCGCTTCCGCGAGCTTGTGGGGAGGCTTGGCGAGCGGTCGACAGCTGGCGCCGAGTATGGTCCCCTTGAGCAGGGTCTCTATGGCTGCAGCGAGATGCTGGTCGATGGCTTTCTCGCATTGCGGCGTGCCGGCATCCTCAAGAGACGTGTGAAGGACGCGGGACGCGACGTGCTCGTGCATGGAGGGTTCTTCCTCGGCAGCCGCTCTTTCTATGAGGAATTGCGCGGGCTATCACCTGACGAGCTGGACGAGATCGCCATGACATCGATCTCGTTCACGAACACGCTCTCTGGCGATACGGCAGCGAAGATCGCGCAGCGTCGCGATGCGCGTTTCATCAATACAGCGCTTGCGGCGACGCTGCTCGGTGCCGTGTCCTCGGATCAGCTCGAGGATGGCCGCGTCATCAGTGGCATTGGAGGACAGGGCGACTTCGTCGCGATGGCACACGAGATTCCCGGTGCACGCTCGATCATTGGCGTTCGCAGCACGCGAATGCAAGGACCGCGGGCCGCCACGAACATCCACTGGCAACATGCGAATACAAGCATTCCCCGCCAGCTCCGCGACATGATCGTCACCGAGTACGGGATCGCCGACATCCGCGGCCGCTCGGACAAGGAGGTCATTGCGGCGATGCTTGCCGTTTCGGATGCGCGCTTCCAATCCCAGCTTCGACAGGCTGCTGTTGCCGCTGGCAAGCTGCCGAAGGATTTCAAGCTGCCGTCGAACGCGATGGACAATACGCCAGCCCGCATCGATGAGGCTCTGGCACCGGCGCGGCGGGAGGGTTTGCTTCCCCTATTTCCGCTCGGCACCGAGATGACTGAGACCGAGCAGGCATTGATACCAGCACTCGGCAAATTGCGCCGCGCGTCGGTGACGCACTTGGCGCGTTATCTTGTGCAAGGCGTAATGCCGGGCGAGCTGCCAATTGGCGCACAGGAGAAGCTAGAACGCCTGCACCTCCATAGACCTGAAGATCTCAAGGCGAAAGCCATGCGCGCGTTGGTTCTCGGTGTCCTTCGCAGCAGCTAGAGTCAGCCGATGAGTGTAGCCTCGCGGACTGGCACGGCATCGTCGCGTTGATCCAGACCGATGGCGCGATGGGCAAAGACTCCGCCTATGCCGATGAGAAGTGGCCCTTTCGCTGAAGCGAGTAGGTCCGCTTCCGGCAGCGTCGCGAGCGTGCCCTGCCAGCGTGCTTCTGCCGCGCGGGAGAGGCTGGCGACCGCGACTGCCGGCGTTCCCGCTGGCAGTCCTTCCGAAATCAAGCGCGCCGCGAGAGCGCCGGCAGTACGCCCGCCCATGTAGACGATCAGCGTGGTGTCGCGGTTCGCGAGGCCGCGCCAGTCCAGTGTCTCCGGCAAACCGCCGGCGCGCGAGTGTCCCGTGACGAAACGCACGGATTGCGCGTGGTCGCGGTGCGTCAGCGAAATGCCGAGCGTCGAGGCCATCGCGCTCGCTGCCGTGATGCCGGGCACGACCTCGCAGGGAATGCCGGCGCGCTCGAGCTGCTCGATCTCCTCGCCGGCACGCCCGAAAATCATGGGATCGCCGGACTTGAGGCGGACGACATGCCGCCCTTGTCGCGCCAGATTCACCATGAGCGCATTGATGTCTTCCTGTCGGCAGCTCTCGCGGCCGCCGCGCTTGCCGACGAGCATTCGCTTGGCCTCGCGCCGCGCCAGCTCCAGCACCTCATCGGACACGAGATCATCGTAGAGGATGACATCTGCGGCCTGTAGCGCGCGGACAGCCTTGAGCGTCAGAAGCTCGGCGTCGCCCGGACCGGCACCGACAAGCGTCGCGCGCCCGCCGGATTTGGTTTGCACCGACAGAGCATCGATGAAATGGCCGAGGTGCAGCGCTTCGTCACGCACGGGCGCGGGGCCGAACGCTCGGTCGACGAATTTTTCCCAGAACGCGCGCCGCGCGGCGCCTGCAGAGAGACGCACCCCGACGTGTTCCCTGATCTTGCCGGCAAGCTGTCCCCAGAGCGCGAGGGGCGGTGGCAAAAGTGTCTCGATGCGGCGGCGTATGGCCTGGCCGAGAATGGGCGCGGCACCCGTGGTCGATATTCCGACGACGACAGGTGAGCGGTTGACGATAGCGCCGAACTGGAACTGACAGTAGGCTGGCTTGTCGATGACATTGACGGGGACGCCCGCTGCACGAGCGGCGTCGTAAAAAGCCGCAGCTTCCTCATCGCCCTCTGCATCGGCGATTGCCATGGCGGCACCCGCGAGAATGTCCGCGGTCCATGGCGCGACGTGGTGTGTCAATGTGCCCGATGCAGCACCGCGCGTGAGCAAGCCTTCCATCTCGGCGGAGATCTCGGGTGCGAAGATCTCTACATCCGCGCCGGCAGCAGCCAGAAGTTCCGCCTTCCATGCGGCCGCGGCGGTGCCGCCCGCAATGATCGCGCGCTGACCTTCCAGATTGAGGAAGACAGGCAGCGCAGCCAGCGCCGCCATGCGCGGCGGGGCCTGCTCAGACGGCTTCCGGGATGCGAGCTGCATCGAGAATCCTCCTGATCTCTGCGCGGCACGAGCCGCAGTTCGTCCCAGCCTTTACGCACGCGCCGACGGCCGCGACCGTCATGGCGCCGCTCTTGGTGATCGCTTCCACGATCTCGTTGTGGCCTACCTCGAAACAGGCGCAGACAATGGGGCCACGATCCTTGCTCTCGCCGCCAGGGCGACCGGCGAGGAGCCGCAGACGCGCCTGTGGCGGCATGGGCTCGCACAACTGAGTCGCGATCCAACTCCGCGCGCATGAGAGGGCGCCAGCTGCGACGAAGAGCGCGCCGACGAGTTCCTCGCCCGAGAAAGCTGCGAAACGATACTGGCCTGCCGCGGTGTCATGGTAGGCGAGCAGCTCGATGCCCTCATGGTCGCCACCGAGCAGCATCTGCTGCGCGAGCTCGTCCCA
The DNA here is from genome assembly GCA_023430315.1 of Pseudomonadota bacterium. GTDB lineage: Bacteria > Pseudomonadota > Alphaproteobacteria > Rhizobiales > Hyphomicrobiaceae. Next base: position 14,729 of record JAEZAW010000079.1, read on the forward strand.
GCTTTCGGGCGTCTCGTACCACGCCAGCTCGGTGCGGAAGCCGCCATTCACGACCGCCGTCGCCAGGTAGGCGGCTTGTGTCTGCGGTGCCCGGCGTGTCACTGCGAATGCCTGCCATGTGACATCGAATGGCCGGATCGATACGGGCATTCCCTTGAGCTCGGGTTGTCCCGAGAACGGATCGGTGAACGCCGAGATGAGAGCGCCGACGCGGGCGCGGTTGGCGAGCTGGTTCGTCCAGTGCATGGGAACGAACAGTGATCCGGCGCTCTGGCGATCGGTGACGACGGCGCGGCAGACAATTGTGCCCGTCGGGCTATCGACCTCCGCGAGGGCGCCGTGCACGATGCCGAAGACCGCAGCATCCGCCGGATGGATATCGACGAACGGCTCCGGCGCCGAACCCATGAGGCGCGGCGATTTTGCCGTGCGCGTCATCGTGTGCCACTGATCGCGGATGCGGCCCGTATTGAGCGTGAGCGGCGCGCGCGTCGTCGTGGGCAGCGCAAGTCCTTTGAAGGGCGTCGGCACGAAGCGTGCGCGACGGTCAGGCGTGTAGAAGCCGCCGTTGGCGAAGAAACGCGTCGTTTGCGGGCGAGCACCTGCGGGGCGCGGCCATTGGAACGGCACGAGCGCGTCGTAATCGGCGCGGGAAAGCGTCGCTGCACCGCTGATATCGAGATCGCGTGCGCCGTCGTTTTCTACGCTGGTCAGCAGCGCGTACTCGGCGAAGATCTCGGCGGGACCGGTGTAAGAGAAGGCGGCGCCATGCCCCAAGCGCTTCGCCACCTCCGCCATCTGCCACCAGTCGGGTCGTGCCTCGCCCAGCAATGGCAGGAATGTGCGCTGGCGTGAGATGCGCCGCTCGGAGTTCGTGACTGTTCCATCTTTCTCGCCCCACGCGGCTGCGGGCAACAGTACATGGGCGAGCGCTGTTGTGTCGGTATGACGATTGACGTCCGTGACGACGACGAAGGGGCAGGCCGCAATTGCAGCGCGGACGCGATCGGCTTCGGGCAAGCTGACAACCGGATTGGTCGCCATGATCCAGAGCGCCTTGATGCGTCCGTCTTCGACGGCGCGGAAAAGATCGACGGCCTTGGGACCCGGCTTGTCGGCAATGACCGGCGCTTTCCAGAAATCGCGGACGGCGCGGCGATGCTCGGGATTGTCGAGCTCCATGTGCGCGGCGAGCAAGTTCGACAGCCCGCCGACCTCCCGCCCGCCCATGGCATTCGGCTGACCGGTGACCGAGAACGGTCCCATGCCAGGCCGGCCGATGCGTCGCGTCGCGAGATGACAGTTGATGATCGCGTTGACTTTGTCCGTGCCGGAGGACGACTGGTTCACACCTTGGCTGTAGACGGTGACGACGCGTTCCGTATCCGCAAACAGCTCGTAGAAGTCTGCGATGAGCGATGTCGGCAGGGCCGTTGTAGCCGTGATTTCGGCGAGACTCATGCTGGATGCGGCAGAGAGTGCAGCGGGCAGACCGCGCGTGTGTTGCGCGATGTATTCTGCGTCGAGGCGGCCGCTAGCGGTAAGATGTGCGAGAAGCCCGTTGAAGAGGGCGACGTCCGCGCCCGGCGCGATGGCCATATGGAGATCGGCGATTTCACACGTCGATGTCTCGCGCGGATCGATGACGACGACCTTCGTGCCGCGCGTCTCTCGCGCCGCCATGAGGCGCTGATAGAGCACGGGATGGCACCAGGCGAGGTTCGAGCCGACGAGAACGACGAGATCCGCAAGCTCGAGATCCTCGTAGGTGCCGGGCACAGTGTCGGTGCCGAATGCGCGACGATGGCCTGCGACCGAGGAAGCCATGCACAGCCGCGAGTTTGTGTCGATGTTGGCCGAGCCGAGGAAGCCCTTCATGAGCTTGTTGGCGACGTAGTAGTCCTCGGTCAGAAGCTGGCCCGAGAGATAGAAGGCGACGCTGTCGGGGCCATGCTCGGCAATGGTCGCTGAGAATTTCTGCGCGACGAGATCGAGTGCTTGATCCCAGCTCGCGCGTTCGCCGTGGATGAGCGGATGAAGCAGGCGTCCTTCGAGCGACAGCGTCTCGCCAAGAGCGGCGCCCTTCGAGCACAGGCGCCCGAAGTTTGCCGGGTGCTCGGGATCGCCCGCAATCTCGGCTGTGCCGTCGGCGAGAGGTCGCGCAAGTATTCCACAGCCGACGCCGCAGTAGGGGCAAGTCGTTCGTGTTGTGCCCCCGTCCATCGATCTGCCTCAGTCTGCGCGCGCGAGAAGCGCATCGGCGTCGATGAGAATGCGTCCGCTATCGACGCGTACGCCGAAGGTTCGGACCTGCCCCTCGTCGGCGCCCTCGGCCGTACCGCGCTCGAGCGAGATGACCCAGTTGTGCAGTGGACAGGTGACCGTACGGCCATGGACAATGCCCTGGCTCAGCGGTCCATTCTTGTGCGGGCAGCGATCGTCCAGCGCGAAGACCTCATCGTTCTCCGCGCGAAAGACCGCGATACAACCGAGCGGTGTCTTCACGACGCGTGCACCGAGGCGCGGGACGTCGTCGAGTGCGCCGATGTCGATCCAGGCCTTCTCCATGACAGTCATTCTGCGGCCTCCGCGCGCGTGAGATCGGCGAGCGGGCGGAATTCATGGGCATCTTTGCCCTGCGCGCGCTCTGCCCAAGGGTCGATCTGCGCGAACTTCTGGGAGAAGACGAAGCGATCGAAGAAGGCGCGCCGCCGCTCCTTGTCATCGAGAACGTGCTGGCGGATGGAATCGATGCCGACGCGCTTCGCCCATTTGTAGATGCGCTCGAGGTAGCGGCCCTGCTCGCGATAAAGCTGCACGAGGGCCGCGATCACCTCAACAGTCTCGTCCTCGGTATCAACGTGGCCGAGTACCTCGGTCGGCTTGATATCGAGGCCGGCGGCGCCGGCGAAGTGGATATCGAAGCCCGACTCGACACAAATCACGCCGACGTCCTTGCACGTCGCCTCGGCGCAATTGCGCGGGCAGCCCGATACGGCCATCTTGACCTTGGCTGGTGTCCACGAACCCCACATGAAGCGTTCGATACGGACGCCGAGCCCGGTCGAGTCCTGCGTGCCGAAGCGGCACCAGTCCGTACCGACGCAAGTTTTCACTGTGCGCAAGCCCTTGGCGTACGCCGCACCCGAAACCATGCCGGCATCATTCAACTCGCCCCAAACGGCCGGCAGATCCTCCTTGCGCACGCCGAGCAGATCGATGCGTTGTCCGCCAGTGACCTTAACGGTGGGGATCGCGAACTTGTCGACGATGTCGGCGATCGCGCGCAGCTCCTTGGCGCTCGTCACGCCGCCCCACATGCGCGGAACGACGGAGTAGGTGCCGTCCTTCTGGATATTGGCGTGCACGCGCTCATTGATGAAGCGTGATTGGTTATCGTCCTGATACTCTCCGGGCCATGTCGCGAGCAGGTAGTAATTGAGCGCAGGGCGGCACTTGGCGCAGCCGCAGGACGTCTTCCATTCGAGCTCCTGCAGGAGCGACGGAATCGACTTCAGCTCCTGGGCAACAATGAGCCGGCGCACGTCGTCATGGCCAAGATGCGTGCATCCGCACATCGGCTGCACGGCGGCGGGATTATAGCGGTCACCGAGCTTGAGTTTCAGGAGCTGCTCGACGAGACCCGTGCACGAGCCACATGACGCGGAGGCTTTCGTGCGTGCGCGCACGTCGTCGAGCGACTTGAGTCCGAGAGTATCGATCGCGCCCGTGATCTTGCCCTTGCAGACGCCGTTGCAGCCGCAGATTTCTGCTTCATCAGGCAACGCTGCAACGGCGGCTGTAGGGTCGGCAGGGCCGCCTCCCGCGAAACCTGGTCCGAAGATGAGCGTATCGCGCATGGGCGCGATGTCCGAGCCTTTGCGCAGGAGATCGAAGAACCAGGCGCCATCGGCGGTGTCGCCATACATGACGACACCGATGATGCGGTCGTCCTTGAGTACGAGGCGCTTGTAGATGCCGCGCGCTGCATCACGCAGCACGATCTCCTGGCGGTCTTTGGCGTCGGCGAAGTCGCCGGCGGAAAAGAGGTTGATCCCGGTGACTTTGAGCTTGGTCGCGGTGGCGCTCGGGACGAAGCGCGGCTCGCTGTCGCCGGCGAGATGAGAGGCGGCAATGCCGGCCATCTCATAGAGCGGTGCGACGAGGCCGAAGACCTGACCGTCCACCTCGACGCACTCGCCGAGCGCGAAGATGTCGGGATCGCTGGTGCGCAGGCTGGCATCGACAACGATGCCCCGCTTGCATTCGAGGCCGGCGCCTTTGGCGAGGGCGGTACTGGGCCTGATGCCGATGGCCATGACGACGAGATCGGCGGGGATGTGTGTGCCGTCATCGAGCTCGACGGCCTCGACGCGCGTGGGGCCGAGCCGGATATCGCTGCCGATGATCTGCTTGGTATTTGCCTTGGTGATGACCTTGATGCCGCGGGCCTCGACGGCCTTCTGCAGCAAGTGCCCGGCGGCCACGTCGAGCTGGCGCTCCATGAGCGTCGGCATGAGATGGAGCACAGTGACGTCCATACCCTGCTCTTTGAGGCCAGCGGCCGCCTCGAGCCCGAGCAACCCGCCACCGATGACGACAGCGCGACCGCCAGCCTTAGCCGCAAGCATCATGGCATGGACGTCGTCGAGATCGCGGTACGTGAGGACACCCGCAAGATCATTGCCGGGTACTGGCAGAATGAAGGGTAGCGAGCCCGTCGCGATGATCAGCTTGTCGTACGAAGCGACGGCACCGGGCTCGGAGCGCACGGTCTTTGCCTCGCGGTCGATCTCGACGACCTTGTGGCCCTTGTAGAGCGTGATGCCGTGTTCGATGTACCAGCCATCGCCGTGGATGACGATATCATCGAAGGTCTTCTCGCCGGAGAGCACCGGCGAGAGCATGATGCGGTCGTAGTTCACACGCGGTTCGGCATTGAAGATCGTGACGTCATAGGCGTCAGGCGCCAGCTCGAACAACTTCTCGAGCGCGCGTCCCGGCGCCATGCCGTTGCCGATGATGACGAGTTTCTGCTTCATGTTGTTTCCCTATCCGGCCGCTCAGGCAGCCTTGGAGTAGGCTTCATCGATCATTATGCCGGAGAGCAGCGTGTAGGCGGCGATCCAGGCGTCGCGTGTTTCAGGCGTGAAGTCGTCGCCGAGGCCTTGCTCGAGCGTCCAGATGAGCGCGGCACCAACGGGCGCGTAGTGCTCGGCGGTGACGCCATATCCGACGTGCTTGACCGCGAGAGCCTTCGCGGCCGGCACGATGACATCGGGGTTCTTGAGGTTGTTGACGACGACGGCGAGCGTCGTCATGAGTTTGCGCCCCTGCTCCTTCATGTCGCCACTAAAGAGCGGCTTCACCTCGGGAGTGATCTCGAAGAGACGGCCATAGAAGAGACCGGCAGCCGTTTCCGCGATGGGGCGACCTTGGCGAAGGAGGACTGCACGAGATCGATCTGCGCTGGTGTCACGATAGGCCTCCATGTTGCTGGACGTTGACGCTAGGCTGCCTGCAATGCTGGAGCGCGATGGCGCTCGTAAAGGAATCTCATCACGGCTTCGCGCGAGCGCAGATAGGTGGAGTCCGAGCTAAGCTCCAGACGCTTCCTGGGCCTCGGTAGCGGCACATCGAGGATCTCGCCGATGGTTGCCGAGGGGCCGTTGGTCATCATCACGATGCGGTCGGAGAGCAGCACGGCCTCGTCAACGTCGTGCGTGATCATGATGACGGTATTGCCGAGGCGCGCGTGGATCTGCATGACCGAGTCCTGGAGATGAGCCCGGGTCAGTGCGTCAAGGGCGCCGAACGGCTCGTCGAGCAGGAGAACCTTGGGTTCCATGGCGAGCGCGCGGGCAATGCCGACGCGCTGCTTCATGCCGCCGGAGATTTCGGCCGGCAGCTTGTCCTTGGCGTGGACCATCTGCACCAGCTCGAGATTGTGCATGGTCCAGGCGTGGCGTTCTGCGCGAGACTTCGATTGCGAGAAGACCTTGTCCACGGCCAGCTTGACGTTCTGATAGGTTGTCAGCCAGGGCAGCAGCGAGTGGTTCTGGAAGACGACCGCGCGATCGGGGCCAGGGTCGTTCACCTCCTTGTTTTCCAGGAGGATGCCGCCGGTCGTGATCGGTGTCAGGCCCGCGATCAGATTGAGCAGCGTCGATTTTCCGCAACCCGAGTGACCGATGATCGAGACGTACTCGCCGCGGGAGATCGTGAGGTTGATGTTGCGCAGCACCTCGGTCGTCGCAGCGCCGCGAGCGAAGCTCTTGTTGACTTGTTCGACCTTAAGGAATGGGAGCATGTCCGTGCCTCCTCAGGTTGCCTGTGTGCCGCGTGTCGCGAGGTGGCCGATGCCCGCGACCAGCCGGTCGAGGATGAAGCCGACGACGCCGATGTAGACGAGGGCGATGACGATGTCGGAGAGGCGCGAGGAATTCCACGCATCCCAAATGAAGAAGCCGATGCCGACCCCACCTGTGAGCATCTCGGCCGCGACGATCGCGAGCCATGAGAGTCCGATGCCGATGCGGAGACCCGTGAAGATGTAGGGCGCTGCCGACGGGATCATGATGCGCCAGAAGAACTCAAGATGATTGAGCCGGAGCACGGCGGCGACGTTGCGGTAATCCTGCGCGATGTTACGGATGCCAACGGCCGTATTGATGATGATCGGCCAGATCGCGGTGATGAAGATGACGAAGATCGCCGACGGGTTCGCATCACGGAAGGCGGCGAGCGAGATTGGCAACCAGGCGAGCGGCGGCACCGTGCGCAGCACCTGAAAGATCGGATCGAGACCGCGCATGGCCCACACGCTCTGGCCGACGAGCGCGCCGAGCAGGATGCCGGCGATCGCGGCGAGACCGAAGCCCATGATGACTCGCTGGAGTGAGGTCATCACGCGCAGCCCGAGGCCGATGTCCTGCGGTCCATTGACGAAGAAGGGATCGACAATGAGATCCTTGGAGTCCTGCCAGATCTTGGACGGCGGGGGCAGGCTTGCCTTCGGGCCGCTGCTTGCAAGCTCCCAGATCAGCAGGATTGCAAGCAGCACGATGATAGGCGGGACGATCGTTGCGAGCCAACCTTGCGTCGCATTCCACACGCGCTCCCCGAGAGGCGCGCGCGGCGGCGAAAAGGCGATGACCTGCGCC
>JAEZAW010000154.1 GCA_023430315.1 Pseudomonadota bacterium
CGTGAGCGGAAGCCGGCGCCCGATAGCGCCTCAACCGCTCTGCCTCGCGAGAAAACCTGGTGGCTGCGCCGCCGCGTGCCAGTGCAGCGTGTACCACATTCGAACGCCCCATGGCCAAGCTCAATTCAGCCGATGACAGGCAATCCAGAACGTGTTGCTTCAATTTCTCCCCAGGGGCACTTCCTGGGTCGCCCGGGCCACTTTCGGGCCCATTCTGCGTCTCTTTGGGCCGGAAACCGGCCAAAACGGCCGCAAACTTGCGGTCCAGCTTGGATACTCCGTCCTCGGCCGCATCGCTGGCATGCAGCAGAAAGGCGCAGTCCCCCCGCTGAACGGCGATCTCGACCTTGGTGAACCCGGTCGAGACGAGCCCAGCCTTGTTGGCGAGGCTCAGCGCCTCGATGACCCGTTTCAGGAGCAGCTGCTCGATGATGTCGGGGAGGTTCTCGGGGACCGTGACCGGGCGCTTGAGACTTCGCTGGAAAGCGCCTTTGCGGGCCGCCTCGGTGACCAAGTCCCGGCTGCAGCTCAGCCAGACACCCCGACCGGGGAGCCGCCTTCCGACATCCGGTACGATTTGGCCGTCAGGCCCTGCGACGAAACGAAGACCGTCTTCCGGCGTCAGCGGCTGACGCGTGAGCGCACACGTCCGCTCGGCCGCTGCCTTGTCGGCAGGGCCTGCGTCCATGTCATGCTCTGGTGCCGCGTCGGCGCCCATACCCGGTCTGTTCGCTCCGTGCTCATTCCCGGATTACGCTTTGGCGGGGGCAGCAGCCCCGGCTTCGGCAGTCTCCGGTGCAGTCTCTTCGGTGGCCGGCTCTTCCGCCGGCGCGATGTCCTCGGCCTTGATCCAGCCGGCCTCGACACGGGCCGCGAGGATCATGGCTTCGGCCTCCTTGCGGCCGATCTCGAAGCCGTCGAGCGCACCCTTGTGCTTGACCGCCTCGGAGTCCTTGTCCTTCTTGCGCTCAGTCCAGCCGATGAGATCGTCGGTCGCGCAATCGGCAAGGTCCTCGATGCTCTTGATGCCGGCCTCGCCGAACGCGACCATCATCGCCGTCGTCACGCCCTCGATCTTGGCGAGATCGTCGGACACACCGAGCTCGACGCGACGTGCGTCACGCTCAGCTTCGATGCGGGCAAGATACTCGCGCGCGCGCGTCTGGATCTCGGTCGCCGTATCCTCGTCGAAGCCCTCGATATGGGCGATCTCCGACGGATCGACAAATGCGACTTCCTCGGCCGACGCGAAACCCTCGGTCGCAAGAAGCTGCGCGATGACCTCGTCGACGTCGAGCGTCTCCATGAACATCTGCGAGCGCTCGGTGAATTCCTTCTGGCGACGCTCGCTCTCCTCCTGGTCGGTGAGGATGTCGATGTCCCAACCCGTGAGCTGGGAAGCGAGGCGCACGTTCTGGCCGCGCCGACCGATCGCGAGCGAGAGCTGGCTCTCGGCAACGACGACCTCGATGCGGTTGGAGTCCTCGTCGAGCACGACCTTCGAGACTTCAGCCGGCGCCAGCGCGTTGACGACCAGCGTCGCGGCGTCGTTGTTCTCGGGGAACTGGATGATGTCGACCTTCTCGCCCTGCAGCTCGGCAACGACCGCCTGCACGCGCTGGCCGCGCATACCGACGCACGCGCCGACCGGATCGATCGACTTGTCGCGTGAAATCACGGCGATCTTGGCGCGCGAGCCCGGATCGCGGGCAACGGCCATGATGCGCACGATGCCGTCGTAGATCTCCGGCACTTCCATCGCGAACAGCTTGGCCATGAACTCGGGCCGCGTGCGCGAGAGGAAGATCTGCGGTCCGCGCTGCTCGCGGCGCACATCGTAGATATAGGCGCGGATGCGGTCGCCGAGGCGCACGTTCTCGCGCGGGATCATCTCGTCGCGGCGGATGATGCCTTCCGCGCGGCCGAGATCGACGATGACGTTACCGTACTCGACGCGTTTCACAGTGCCGTTGACGATCTCGCCGATGCGATCCTTGTATTCGTTGTGCTGGCGCTCGCGCTCGGCCTCGCGGACCTTCTGCACGATCACCTGCTTGGCGTTCTGCGCGGCGACGCGGCCGAACTCGAGCGGCGGCAGCTTGTCGATCAGGAGATCGCCGACGGCCGCGTCGGGCTTGCGCCGCTTGGCGTCAGCGACGGTGATCTGCTGGCTCTCGTTCTCGACTTCCTCGACGACCGTCATGACGCGCGAGAGATGCGTCTCGCCGGTGCGCGGGTCGATCTCGCAGCGAATGTCGTTCTCGGCACCGTAGCGGGCCTTGGCGCCCTTCTGCAGCGCCTCTTCCATCGCCTGGATGACGATCTTGCGGTCGATTGTCTTCTCACGTGCGAGCGCGTCCGCGATCTGGAGAAGCTCCAGCCTGTTCGCACTGATGCCTGCCTGAGCCATGCTTTCGCACCCTCACTTCACTTTGGTGACGTCAACTCGTCTCTTCTCAGCCGTTCGAGCCGGCTTAGCGGCTTTCTCGGCCGTTGTTTCACTCTTTTTGGCGCTGCGCAGCGTGTCGCGCACCAGTTCGTCCGTCAGCACGAGCTTTGCCGAGCCGATGAGGGCGAGCGGCAGCCCGATGATCTGGCGACCTGCCTCTGGCACCTCGATCTCGATGCGCGCCTCGCCGTCGGCATAACCCTCGATGGGGCCGCGGAAGCGCTTTCTGCCCGAGACCGCCTCCTTGAGCTCGATCTTAGCCTCATAACCGGCCCAACGCTCGAAATCCGAAGGGCGGACCAGGGGGCGATCGATGCCGGGCGAAGAGATCTGCAGCCGATAGGCGCCGTCTACGGGATCGTGAACATCGAGGAGCGGTGATACGGCGTGAGAGACGGCTTCGCAATCCTCGACCGTCATCGTCCCATCTGCGCGCTCGGCCATGATCTCGAGGATGGCGTCACTCCCGCCCATCAGCCGAACCTGCACAAGACGATAGCCCATGCTCTCGAGAACCGGCTCTACAAGGCCTGCAACGCGTGCGGCAACACCGATCTCGACAACAAAACGTGCTTGTTCAACCGGACCGCTCAAGCGCTCCATCCGTGCCCGACTACGATTTCCGATAATGCCAGATCGACCTACAAAAACAAAAAGAGCGGACCCTGCGGGCCCACTCTCAGAGTTGAGATGATCATGAGCGATCACAAGATAGCGAGCATCTATGGCCCTTGCAAGTACCTTTTGCGACATTCGGCGCCGCCGTGCCCGTAAATCCCGCAGGTGCACCGCACAAATATCGTCGATTCAGTGAGTGATTCCATAGTGGAGCGCCGTTCAAGCGTTCTTGAAGTTGGGTTTACGCTTTTCGACAAATGCGGTCATGCCCTCCTTCTGATCCTCGGTCGAGAACATGGCGTGGAAGACCCGGCGCTCGAAGCGGATGCCCTCGGCGAGGGTGGTTTCGAAGGCGCGATTGACCGACTCCTTGGTCATCATGGCGATCACGGTCGATTTGCCGGCAATGACGTCGGCGACCTTCAGGGCTTCCTCGAGGAGTTTGTCGGCGGGGACGACGCGGCTCACGAGCCCGCACTTGTTGGCTTCGTCCGCGTCCATCATGCGGCCGGTCAGGCACATATCCATGGCCTTGGCCTTGCCGACAAAGCGCGCGAGGCGCTGCGTGCCGCCTGCACCCGGCATGACACCGAGATTGATCTCGGGCTGGCCGAACTTCGCCGTGTCCGCGGCGATGATGAAGTCACAGCTCATGGCCATCTCGCAGCCGCCGCCGAGCGCGTACCCGGCGACCGCGGCGATCACGGGTTTCCGCGCACGCGCGACGCACTCCCAGCTGCCGATGAAGTCTTCCTTGTAGGCGGACATATAGGTCTTCGACTGCATTTCCTTGATGTCGGCGCCTGCGGCGAAGGCTTTCTCGCTGCCGGTGAGGACGATGCAGCCGATCTTGTCGTCGGCCTCGAAGCCGTTGATGGCCTGCGAGAGCTCGGAGATCAGCGCGGCATTAAGAGCATTCAGCGCGTTGGGACGATTGAGCGTGATGAGGCCGACGGCGCCGCGCGTCTCGACGATGATGTTCGAATAAGCCATGGGCGGTTACCTCTCCTCATGTGGTGTGTGGCGGCGTGTGCGCCTCAGCGCTGGCAGACCGGGCAGAAGAACGTCGAGCGCCCGGCCTGGACCGTGCGGCGGACCATGCCCCGGCAGGCGGGCGTGAGGCAAGGCTCTCCTTCGCGCCCATAGACATGGAAGCTGTGTTGAAAATAGCCGAGCGAGCCATCGGCCTGGGTATAGTCCTTGAGCGTTGAGCCGCCGGCCGCGATGGCGTCGTTCAGCACAGCCTTGATGTGGGGAATGAGCGCCATGGTGCGCGCGTTCGGCTTGCCGGTCGCCGTCGCAAGACAGGCGGCGGCGCGCGAGGGCTTCAAGCGCGTGCGGAAGAGCGCTTCGCAGACGTAGATATTGCCGAGCCCGGCAATGATGCGCTGGTCCAGCAGGAAGCTTTTCAAATCGCTGCGACGGCCGGCCGCCTGGCGCGCCAGATACTCGGGTGTGAGGTCCGGGCCGAGAGGCTCGATGCCGATGCTCGCGAGTAGCGGGTGTGTGTCGAGCGCCGCCGCTGTCGTGAGATCCATGAGGCCGAAGCGGCGCGGGTCGTTGTAGACAATCTCGGTGCCGCTCCCGAGACGCAGCACGACATGATCATGGGCGTCGCGGTTGCCCTGATTGTGCGTGAACTGCCCGAGCTGTCCATGTCCAACGATGCTGATGCGCCCGCTCATGCCGAGATGGATGATGAGCACGGTGCCATCGTCGAGATGCGCGAGCATGTACTTGGCGCGCCGCTGTAGCGAGACGACGGTGCGATTGGTGAGCCGCTTGCCGAAGTTCTCGGGAAAGGGAAAACGCAGATCCGCGCGACGTTGCTCGACGCGCTGAATGCGTTGGCCGACGAGCACGGGCTCGAGCCCGCGGCGGATGGTTTCGACTTCGGGCAGCTCGGGCATGATTGTTTAGCTTCCGGGATCGCCGACGAGGTCCACGGCCGCGATGCCGGCGAGCGCTGCTTCCTCGTCATTATCGGAGCTGTCGCCCGAAATGCCGATCGCGCCGAGCAGTTCGCCGTCCTTCGTGCGAATTAGAACGCCACCGGGGACAGGCACGAGCAAGCCGCCGACGGCGTGTGTTACGGCCGCGAAGAAATGAGGGCTGTTCTGGACGCGTGTGTACAGCGTGCGCGAGCCGAAGCCCATGGCGAGTGCGCCGTGAGCCTTGCCGGTTGCGATCTCGGCACGCTTCAGGCTCGTGCCATCCTCCGCGGCGGCGAACTTCAGCACGCCCCGCGCATCGAGTACGACGATGGCAAGCGGGAGCATCTTGCGGCTGCGGGCGTGGGCAATGGCAGCTTCTACCATGCCTTGGGCGGCGGTGAGCTTCATGTCGTGGCACTCCTGGGCGCGAGAGACGCCCCTTCTATCGGACCGAATGCGGCTCGGCGAGCGCGTCGCCGCATTGCGTGGAACCGTATTGCGACCTCAGGGCTTTTCTCCAGATGGAGGGGACACCACCAAGAAACGCGTGACAAGAAACCAAAGGAGACATCCATGCAAGCGACAGAGATCCAGACGCAGGCCCGCATGCTGTTCGAGGTGCACGGTCCCAAGGCCGTGGTCGAGGCCAGCAAGAAGGCTAAGGACTGCGAGCATTCCGGCGACATGGCCGGGGCCTCGGACTGGCGGCGCATCGAGAGTGCGCTCAAGCTCATGCAAGGTCCCAGGGAAACCTAGAGCGAAACTCGAAGCAACTAAGTTCGGACATCGGGCGGGCCGCGGCGGTTTAGTGCCTATCGCGGCCCGCAGCGCGGCATTAGTGTGCCCGCCATGAGCGGCACTCAGCATTCACAACCTCCCGGCACGACGACTTTCGGCTTTCGCGAAGTGGCGGAGGGCGAACGCCAGGGGCTTGTCAACGCGGTGTTCAGTGGCGTGGCCGAGCGCTATGACCTCATGAATGATCTCATGTCCGGGGGGCTGCACCGCCTCTGGAAGGACGACTTGATCGTCCGACTCAATCCGCCGAAGAGCGCGACGCCCTTCCGGTTGATCGATGTCGCCGGCGGGACGGCCGATATCGCGCTCAAGGCGGTCGCCGGGGGTGGCGCGGGCATCAACGCCATCGTCTGCGACATCAGTCCCGAGATGCTGGCCGTCGGGAAGCGCAAGATCGCGGAAGCGGGGTTGGCGGAGCGCATCGGTACGGTCCTCGGCAATGCCGAGGCACTCCCGTTCGCCGATCGCTCATTCGACGCCTATACGATCGCGTTCGGCATCCGGAATGTGACGCACATCGATCGGGCGCTGGCCGAGGCCTATCGGGTGCTGAAGCCCGGCGGACATTTCCTCTGCCTCGAGTTCTCGCACGTCGACGTGCCGATCCTCGACAAGATCTACGATTTCCATGCCTTCGAGGTCATTCCGCGCCTCGGCGCGCTCGCCGCGGGGGCCGCCGAGCCCTACCGTTATCTCGTCGAGAGCATCCGCAATTTTCCGAATCAGCAGGCTTTCGCGGAGCTGGTGAGGGCGGCTGGGTTCTCGAATGTGACAGTCCGCAACCTGACCGGTGGCATTGCTGCCATACACTCCGGTTGGCGCATCTAGTCCCTTGATCTTGACCGCTTTGTTGCGATCCTCCCGAATCCGCATTTGCGCGTGTATTCAGAGATTTTACTAAACCTATAGTTGTGCATTGTAACCTTTAAAGGTTTATTGACGGCTGTGCCGAAAATATCGCCGTGGGGCAGGACCGCGGCAGGGTCGATACGCGGATCCGGCAGGGAGCATGAATTCCGATGTCGAACGGGTTCTCGTTGAGGGCGCGCGCGTCTGCTGCGCGGGTGGTGATGGTTGCGGGTCTGGCGCTCTCGCTTGGGGCCTGCTCGCAATCCGGCAGCCTGCTCCTGAGCGAGCCGGACGTGCCAGTCCCCGGAGAGTCGAAGGTTGCCGAGGGGCCGCGCTCGGAAGCCGAGAAAGCCGCGGAGCATTGGGGCAAGGAGCACGGGAAGCAGCCGAAGAGCGGTAAGATGGCGCTCAACTATGCCCGTAGTCTGAAGGCGCTCGGCCGCAAGGCGGAGGCGTTGGCGGTGCTTCAGTCCTCCTACCTCTATAATGCGCAGGACCGCGAGTACCTATCCGAGTTCGGCCGCCTCGCGCTCGATCAGGGCCACGCCCCGATGGCGCAGCAGCTTCTCGAGCGGGCCGACGACCCGGCGAAGCCGGATTGGCGGGTGCTCTCCGCGCGCGGCGTGGCGCTTGCCCAACAGGGTCAATACAAGGAAGCCATTCCCTTCCTCGAGCGTGCTCGCGCCCTCGCCCCGAACCAGGTGAGCGTTATGAACAACCTTGCGCTGGCCTACACCATGGACGGTCAGGCTTCACAGGCCGAGCCCATGCTCAGACAGGCGAATGGTGTCGACGCCGATCCGCGCGTCCGCCAGAATCTGGCACTGGTGCTCGACCTTCAGGGCAAGAAAGAAGAGGCGACGCGTCTGTCCATGGGTGGCGACCAGGCCATGCCCGCGGCTGCCCCGCCTGTCGCACCCAAGCCGATTGCGACGCGCCCCGTGCCCGTCGCCGAACCCGCCAAGGTCGCGGTCGCTACGCCGCCCCCACAGCCAGCCGTCGCCCGCAGGGAGCTTCCGCCTGTTCGCACGGCGTCGGTCCGCGCGCCAGCGTCGGCACCTGCGTCAGCGCCGCCTGTCGTCGCACCTGCCGCAGAGGCAGACCCGGATGCGATCATCCGCGCTGCCATCCAGGCCGAGGTCACGCATGAGCAGGAGCGCTCGCGCAACTTCCCAACGGCGAGCGTGCCGCAGCGCTAACCGGCGCTATACGGATGGAGAAGCCCGGGAGGCGTACCTCCCGGGCTCACGTCTTTCTTGCTCACGGTCTCGAGTGAGAACTGTCCGTATGGCGGCCGCGGGCATGGCACACCGGATAGAGGCGACAGTGCCTCTTTCCAGCAGCTCGCGGCGAACAATTATAGCCGTGAGACTTCGGTTTCCTTCGACGTGATGAACTCGAGCAGCGCCGGCTGGCCCTTCTGGGTCGCGGCAATGCCACGCTTGATGGCCGCGACGATATCGCCCGGCTTCTCGACGCGCTCGCCGTAGCCGCCGAACGCGCGTGCCATGGCGGCATAGTCGCCGGAGATGTCCGTCGAACGATACTTCTCCGTCGAGATGGGCATCACCTTCAGCTCGATCGCCATGGAGAAGTTGTTCAGCAGGATCGACATGATCGGGATGCGCTCGCGCACAGCCGTCTCGAAGTCCATGCCCGTGAAGCCGATCGCTGCATCGCCCCACACGTTGATGCAGAGCTTGTCGGGCTTGGCGAGCTTGGCGCCCATGGCGAAGCCGAGGCCCGCGCCGAGCTGGGTTGTCTTGCCCCAGCCGATGTACGAGAGCGGGGTCGTCGACTTCCAGAAGGGTGAGAGCTGGTCGCGTGGGCTGCCGGCATCGTGCGTGATGATCGTGTTGGCGATGTCGACGGTCTTCTGCAGATCCCAGAGCACGCGATAGGGATTGAGCGGCGCGTCGTTGCTCGTGAGCTTCGGCATCCACTTCGCGAGCCAGGGCTCGTTCGTGTCGCTGATCTCCTTGGCAACCTTCTTGGCGTCTCTGGGCTTGTTGCCGTGGAGCTTGCGCACCTCCGCGAGCATGGCCTCGAGCACGATCTTGGCATCTCCCGCGATGCCGAGCGCCACTGGCACATCCTTGTTGATGTCGCCGGGATCGAGCGTCGCCTGGATGATCCGTGCGCCGGCCGGCATCTTCACGCCGAAGTTGGTCTCGGTGAACGAGCAGCCGATGCCGAAGATGAGATCTGACTTGTCGAGGAACGTGCGCACGGCCTGCGGAATGGCGAGACCGCCAGAGCCGAGCGAGAGCGGATGCGTCTCGGGGAAGGCGCTCTTGCCTTCGAGGCTCGTCGTGACGGGGATGGCGAGCAGCTCGGCCAGCTCCTTGAGCTCGGTCCAAGCTTCGGCCCAGTGCACGCCCTGGCCGGCGTAGATGACCGGCCGCTTGGCGGCGACGAGCATCTTGGCTGCTTCGGCCACGGCGGAAAGGTCGGTGCCGGTGCGGATGCGTTGCGGGACGACGTAGTCCTTGGGATCGACCTCTTCGTTCCAGAGGTCGGTCGGGATCTCGACGAGCACCGGGCCACCGCGACCGGACTTCAGGTTCTGAAAGGCCCGGCGGAAGATGTTCGGGATCTCCTTGGCCGAGGTGATGGGCTCGGCGGTCTTGGTGATGGAGCGCATGGAGACGGAGGCATTGTAGTTGCGATCGACCCAGGCGAGCCGGCGCTGGTAGCCCATGGGGAGCACGAGGATCGGGACGCTCTCGCTGTAGGCCTGCGCGACGCCGCCGTAGGCGTTCTCGGTGCCTGGGCCGTGCTGCATGGCGAATACGCCGATGGTCTTGCCGGAAGTCACCCGGCTGACCGCATCGGCCATATGGAGGCCTACGCGCTCCTGGCGGACGATGATCGGGCGGATATCGAACTTGGCCGCGTGCTCGAGGATGTGATTGACGGGGTAGCCAATGATGTATTCGACGCCTTCCTGCTTGAGGATGGCGGATATTGCATCTCCCACCTTCATGGCTTTTCCTTCCCTGTTTGGCCGCCGGCCGGCCTTTCATTCTTACTTGCCATCGAAGCACGTGCGGGTCTGACGGCCAAGCATCGGATACTGCAGATCTGGTGCGCCGACCCGTGTCTTGGCAGGCTGATCGCTCGTCCGCCGGGAGCATCGTGGTGCGATATGCTCGCCTAAGACTTTCTGTGCGGTTATATTAATCACTGAGAAACCACGATCTACGCCGTAGAACTGGCGGATCTTGAAAGCATTCCCAAGTATAATATCTTGTGGCGTGCGGAATATTGGCATAATGTACTCAAGTTCATGGGTGCCGTATTTAATATGTTGTTTCCCAATCTGGATTTCTTTCGGTGAAATATGTTATTTTTACTCGTCATTAATTTGCTGGGCGTAGGGTGACCCCAAGTTCGGCCGCTACAAGGAACGGCGGGCTTCGACCCACGAGGTCGCGGAGTTAGTCAGAGTGGGAGAGTGATATCATGAAGACCCTCGTTCGTTTTGCGAAGTGCGAGTCGGGCGCCACGGCCATCGAGTACGGCCTCATCGCGGCCCTGATCTCGGTTGCGATCATCGGCGTTCTCACCACGGTCGGCACCAATCTTTCGGCTGTGTTCGATACGATCGGCGATAAGCTTGCAGCCCCGGCCCCGGCATCCTGATTTCTTGGCTTCCCGGCGGTAGCTTATGCCGCCAGGCGCCTAAAATTGCCGAACAGTGCGCTCGCTCCTTCCGGGGGCGGGCGTTCTGCTTTTAGGGGGTGACGTCCGCGCGCCGCATCCTTGAGTTTCCGCCGATTTCATATACACGTGACCGCGAATCTGCCCGCGGCCGTGTCGGACGCGGGTCCCGATGCATCTTTGCCGGACCTGCGTCTCATATGACCTCTGCAACTCAGTCGCCCCCCACCGCGGCGACCTTCATCAATATCGGCGAGCGCACGAACGTCACCGGCTCGGCCAAGTTCAGGAAACTCATCGAGGCCGGCGACTATGCTGCGGCACTGGCCGTTGCGCGTGAGCAGGTCGAAAGCGGCGCTCAGATCATCGACGTGAACATGGACGAGGGGCTTCTCGACAGCGAGAAGGCGATGACCACGTTCCTCAACATGATCGCATCCGAGCCCGATATCGCGCGCGTGCCGGTGATGATCGACAGCTCCAAGTGGAGCGTGATCGAGGCCGGCCTCAAGTGCGTCCAGGGTAAACCGATCGTCAACTCGATCAGCATGAAGGAGGGCGAGGCGGCCTTTCTCGAACACGCGCGCCGCGTGCGCCGCTACGGTGCGGCTGTCGTCGTGATGGCGTTCGATGAAGTCGGGCAAGCCGATACGGCCGAGCGGAAGGTCGAGATCTGCAAGCGGGCCTACAAGCTGCTTACCGAGAAGGTCGGCTTTCCGCCCGAGGACATCGTGTTCGATCCGAACATCTTTGCGGTCGCGACCGGCATCGAGGAGCACAACAACTACGGCCTCGACTTCATCGAGGCGACGCGGCGCATCAAGGAAGCCTGCCCGCACGCGCGCATCTCGGGCGGCGTGTCGAATCTCTCGTTCTCGTTCCGCGGCAACGAGACCGTCCGCCAGGCCATGCATTCGGTGTTCCTCTACCACGCCATCAAGGCGGGCATGGACATGGCCATCGTCAATGCCGGTCAGCTCCCGGTCTACGACG
>JAEZAW010000195.1 GCA_023430315.1 Pseudomonadota bacterium
CGCCTGGGAGGCGCTGCGAGAGGACGAGATCGCCTGCCGCTCGCTCGGCATCAACACGACCAATACCAAGCTCACGGCTTTCGCCATCGGCGCAGGCTTCGGCGGCTTCGCGGGCGCCTTCTTCGCCGCGCGGCAGAACTTCATCAGCCCGGAATCCTTCACCTTCCTCGAAAGCGCGGTGATCCTGGCGATTGTCGTTCTCGGCGGCATGGGTAGCCAGATTGGTGTCGCGATCGCCGCGATCGTGATGATCGGCGGCACCGAGCTTCTGCGCGAGCTCGACTGGATGAAGCGGATTTTCGGCGGTGATTTCGATCCGACGCAGTACCGGATGCTGCTGTTCGGCCTCGCCATGGTGGTGATCATGATCTGGCGGCCGCGCGGGCTCATTGCCAACCGGCAGCCGACGCTGTTCCTCATCTCGCGGCGCGCTATTTCCGGTGATCTCGTCAAGGAGGGCCACGGCTGATGCGCTGGGAGACGGCGCCGCTTCTCGAAATCGAGCATTTGACCATGCGGTTCGGCGGCCTCGTTGCCGTCAACGATGTCTCCTTCGGCGCCGGTCGCGGCGATATCACCGCGATCATCGGGCCGAATGGCGCCGGCAAGACGACGGTCTTCAACTGCATCACCGGCTTCTACAAGCCGACGTCCGGCCGCATGGTCATGAGCCATACGGGCAATGCCGTCTCCGATGATGTCGCCGTGCTCACGCAGAGCGATGCACGGTACATGCGCCGCGGCGAGAACGCGCTCTTCCTGCTGGAACGGATGCCCGACTACGAGATCGCGGCCAAGGCGCGCGTCGCGCGGACCTTCCAGAACATCCGCCTCTTCACAGGCATGACGGCGCTCGAGAACCTGATCGTCGCTCAACATAATACGCTGATGGACGCCTCGGGCTGGACCGTGCTCGGCCTCATCGGCCTGCCGCGCTACACGCGCGCCGAGCAGGCGGCGATCGAGCGCGCGCGCTACTGGCTCGACCTCATCGGCCTGACGAGCCGTGCCGACGATTCCGCCGGCAGCCTCCCCTATGGCGATCAGCGCCGCCTCGAAATCGCGCGCGCCATGTGCAGCGATCCCTTGCTTCTCTGTCTCGACGAGCCGGCGGCAGGCCTCAATGCGCGCGAGAGCGGCGAGCTCAACAAGCTGCTCAAGACCATCCAGCGCGAGCACGGGACGTCGATCCTGCTCATCGAGCACGACATGTCGGTGGTTATGGAGATTTCCGACCACGTGATCGTGCTCGAGTACGGGATCAAGATTTCCGATGGTACGCCGGAGTACGTGCGCAACGATCCTAAAGTGGTCGCTGCTTATCTCGGCGTCGAAGACGATGAGGTCGCAGCCGTCGAGAAGGGAGAGCTGCCATGAGCACGCCCCTTCTGAGTGTCAGCGGCGTTACGAGCTACTACGGTAGCATCATGGCGCTAAAGGGCGTCGATATCGAGATCGCGGAAGGCGAAATCGTGTCGCTGATCGGTGCCAACGGCGCCGGCAAGTCCACACTCATGATGACCATCTGCGGCAATCCTCGCGCGCGTGACGGCACGATCAGCTTCGCCGGCAAGGACATCACGCGGCTCGAGACGCACGAGATCGCGCGGCTGCGGATTGCGCAATCGCCCGAGGGGCGGCGCATCTTCGGTCGCATGACCGTGCTGGAAAACCTTCAGATGGGCGCCGAGATCGACCGCGCGCGGCATTTCGAGGAAGACCTCGCGCGGGTGACAACGCTTTTCCCGCGCCTCAGGGAGCGGCTTGCGCAGCGCGGCGGCACGCTCTCCGGCGGCGAGCAGCAGATGTTGTCGATCGCGCGTGCGCTCATGAGCCGTCCGCGCCTGCTTATGCTCGACGAACCGTCACTGGGGCTGGCGCCCATCATCGTGCGGCAGATCTTCGACGCCATCAATGAGCTCAATCGGCGCGAGGGCATGACGATCTTCCTCGTCGAGCAGAACGCCTATCACGCGCTGAAGCTCGCGCACCGCGGCTACGTAATGGTCAACGGCCGCATAACCATGCAGGGGACGGGCGGCGAGTTGCTGCAACGGCCGGAGATCCGCGCCGCCTATCTCGAGGGCGGCCGCCACTAGAACTTTAGTATCGGGACACTAGAGGTGTGTGGATGACATACATGCCCGATTGGCTCTACGACGCGGGCCCGAACGGCGACTGGGTTTTCCTGCTCGTAACCGTCGTCATGGGGGGCCTTGCGGCCTACGCGACCGGCAGCGCCATCGCGACGACATGGCGGCCGCGGTGGCAGCTCGTGGTCTACGGTTTTCTGATTGCCGCCGCCGTGCGCTTCATTCATCACGCGCTCTTTGAAGAGCCCTTCATTGCACCCCGCAGTTATGTGGTTGATCTCGTTGTGCTGATCGCTGCTGCAGCGTTCGGTTTCCATCTCACGCGCCGACGCCAGATGCGCGAGCAGTACGATTGGCTCGCATCCGGTCCCGCCAAGGGGACGGCGCAGCGCGCGGGTCTTTGAAGGCGGCGGCTCGCGCGCTTCGGCGGCCCGATCCCTGACCACCGAACGGCTGTGGATTGGGCGTGACTTTGCCAAACTTTCGGTGAATGCTGCCCTCACGGGCGGTACTTGTTCGCCTGCGCCGGCCGGACATGCCCGGGCCGGTCCGCAATTTTTCAGCAGCCTGTTGGCGAAAGGGAGAGCGTTGCATGAAGAAGCTCATGTGGTCCGGGGTAGCCGTTGCGGCGCTGCTCGCGATGACCGGTGTGGCGAGTGCGCAGATCAAGATCGGCGTCGGCGGCCCCATGACCGGTTCTAACGCGACCTTCGGCGCTCAGATGAGGAAAGGTGCCGAGCAGGCCGTCGCCGATATCAATGCGAAGGGCGGCATCAACGGCCAGAAGATCGAACTCGTGATCGGCGATGATCGCTCCGATCCCAAGGAAGGTGTCTCGGTCGCCAACAAGTTCGTCGGCGACAAGGTCATGCTCGTGGTCGGGCACTTCAATTCGGGCGTCTCCATCCCCGCGTCCGAGGTCTATGCCGAGAACGGCGTGCTGATGATTTCGCCGGCCTCGACGAATCCGCGCCTCACGGAGCGCAGCTTGTGGAACACGTTCCGCACGTGCGGCCGCGATGACCAGCAGGGCGAAGTCGCTGGCGCCTATCTGCTCAAGAACTACAAGGGCAAGAAGATCGCGATCGTCCACGACAAGACGACGTACGGCAAGGGCCTCGCGGACGAGACCAAGAAGGCGATGAACGCGGGCGGGCTCAAGGAAGTGCTCTACGAAGGCGTGAACATCGGCGAGAAGGACTTCTCGGCGCTGGTCTCCAAGATCAAGGTTGCGGGTGCCGATCTCGTGTACTGGGGCGGCCTGCACACGGAGGGCGGTCTGATCGTGCGCCAGATGCGCGATCAGGGCGTGAAGGCGCCGATGATGTCGGGTGACGGCATCGCGACCGATGAGTTCGCCGCGATTGGCGGGCCTGGCGTCGAAGGCACGCTCATGACCTTCGCGCCGGATCCGCAGCGCCGTCCGGAAGCGGCCGAGGCCGTGAAGAAGTTCCTCGCCGCAAACTTCAAACCGGAAGCCTACACGCTCTATGCGTACGCGACCGTTCAGGTGATGGCTGCTGCTGCTGCGCAGTCCAAGTCTACGGATCCGAAGAAGATGGCCGAGGCGATCCGCGGCGGTAAGCCGTTCTCGACCGTGATCGGTTCGCTCTCCTTCAACAAGAAGGGTGATATCACGCGGCCCGACTACACCATGTACACATGGAAGAAGGTCGAGGGCGACAAGATCACCTACGTCCAGAACTGAGCGCGGCAGACGTGCTGCATCTCATGACTATCGAAAGGCAGCCCTCGGGGCTGCCTTTTGCTTTTTGGGTCCTGCGTCGGCTCTTGTTTGCGCTGACGTCGCTTGTGGTTCTGCTTGTTGAGCCGAGCACCGCACGGGCGACGAACGGCGAGATCGTGATCATGGCGGTCGACTCGAGCCGAATTCCCGAGCCGGATGGCAGGAGCAACCGTGTGGCCCCACGTCCCGTCGGCGAGGGAGTTGAGGCCGCAGTGCGCACGCTCAACCTGGCCGGCGGAGTTCTCGGTCGGCATTTGCGCGTCGCCCAGGAGAACGACCAGTGCGAGGCCGATGAGGCGGCGGCCATCGCCGCGCGTGCGGTCGCGCAAAGCGTCGATATCGTGATCGGGCACGTCTGTCCGAGCGGTGCGATCCGCGCCGCCGAAATCTATGCTGCGGCCGGCATCGTCATGATTGCAACGGGGCCGCGCCATCCGCGGCTCACCGCGCCGGCTGGCCGTCGCGGCATATATCGGCTGGCCGGTCGCGATGACCGCCAGGCCGACAGCATCGCGGCGTTGATAGCAGCCTCACTCCCTGCGGCGCGCGTCGCCATCGTCCATGATCGCAGTCTCCAGGGGCGCGGGATGGCGGACGAACTCCGCCGCAGCACAACGGCCGCGCAGGTGCCGCCTGTGGTCGTCGGCACCTACGCGTCAGGTACGAAGGATCATGCGGTGCTGATCGGTGAGCTTGCTCAGGCTCGCGTCGACCTCGTGGTATTTCCCGGCCAGCCTTTCGAGGCCTCCATGATCCTCGATCAGGCAAAACGAGCCGGCACGCGGATTGCGACTGTCATCGGTACCGACGTACTCGCCGCCGACGCACCACCTGCACGTCTGCTGGCATCCGTCGATACGTTTCTGGTCATGCTGCCCTGGCCGGGGATGAGCGCGACCACGCAGGACGCCACGACGGAGAGCGTCATAGGCGAGCTTGCGGGGGCCGCGGTCGAAGTCTGGTCGGCAGCCATTACCGAAGTTGGTGAACTCGCACCTCAGCGCATCGCGAATGAGCTCAAAGAACGGTCACACCCTACACGCCTCGGCTCTATCCGCTTCGACGCGAAGGGCGATGCTGACGTGCCATCGTACGTGCCGCACGTATGGCGCGATCGCAAATGGCAGGCGTGGCGTTGAGCCCGCCTGCCTGTCCGTGTCAGTCGTCTTCTTCTTTGCTGATCAGCCTGAAGTCCCGGTCGAACTCGAAATCCCACTCGCGACCGTCCGCGCAGCGCGCGTCGTCGACTCCGTACCTGCCGTCGTCGAATTCCATCTCGCCGCCCGTGCAGCCTTCGGCTTCGAGCAGAGCGACGAGCTTGGCACGCTCCTCGTCGGTCACGGGACGATCCGCAAATGCGGGACTGGCAGTAAGTGCGGCCATGGCAAGTGCGGCCAGAAAACAGCGCATCATGATCTCCGGTTCGGGTTCGCAGGGCGCGGAGTGCCGCGCGTCCAGAAAACGCGCGTCCAAACCCCATGTTCCCGAGGATGTGTCGGCTATCAGGATGGCAGAACTAAGCGAGCCGCGTGCTCAGTGCAGAAGGCGCGCGATCGTCTCTGCAACCTCGGCGCTGCCGGCGGGTTTTGCCACGACCGGCGCATTCGGCCACGTCGCGGCGATCTCGCTCGGATCGAACTTCGTGTAGAATATGAAGGGGATGCCGAGATGATCGAGGCGGCGGCAGACGGCAGCCGTCGTATCGCTGCCGAGACGGTGGTTGACCACGGCCGCAGTCAGCGCCGGATACTCCGCGAGATAGAGCGCATCGCGGAGGTGGCCCGCAGCGAAGACTTTGGCGCCCGCCTGAGCGAATTCGCTCGCGAGCTCGCGCGCTTCCGCAGGTTCGTGCTCGACGACCAGGATGGAATGGCCCTTCAAACGCATCATCATCACAGTACCCCTGTTCGATGCAGTCGCGTTCGTCTCTGAAGCTAGCGTGCCCACTCTGCCGGTGGTCAACCCGGTAGGCGTGCGGTGCACGCGCTTCGCTTGGGACTCGAGTAGCGAAATTCCATGTCCTCAATGCGACCATAAGGCGGAAAAACAGCGCCTTTCCATGACATTGCGTTGGTGCGCCGCAGCAAAGCGGCGTGCGTGGCAAGCACTTCGTTTCTGGGGATCACGGAAGTTTACGAAAATGTGATCCTGCGAGCGCGATGCACCAATCGCGAATTGACGCAACGCGCGCCCGGGCACGCTCGCCCTTTGCTCGGCGTTCGTGCTCGCCTCCTCGCCGCAACCTTAAGGACGCAAACTCATCACGTTCGCGCCATGCTGCTGACTCCGCACGTGCGGATCATTCCAAGCATCGCCGGCGGACGCCGCTCTCCATGTGCTGCCGGCGTGGCATCCAGGCCATTGCTGTGGAAAATCTCAAATCAGCGCGCTGACGATGCCCGTTTTCAGTCTAACATATCAGCCTGTTTGAGGGGGCAGAGCAGGGCATGTCGGGGGAGAAACGACCGCAATTGCGGGTAGTTGGGGGAAATGAAGCGCTGGCGCGCAGCGCTCGCGTGAGCCGGGAGGCGCGCTGGCCGCCCTTGCGGGTGGTGGGGCCAGCAGATGCGGACGACGTTGTGATACCTCCGCAGGCACGGGCGATGCCGCGTGTGCAATCGGCGCCCAAACGGCCGGCAAGGCGGCCGGGATGGAGCCAAGCCATCATGACCGGGCTTGTCCTTGTGATGCTCAGCAGCTTCGGTCAGGCCATCGCACACTGGTGAGCTGAAAGAGCTTCCGGCCCGGCTTCGGTGGTGACGCGGCACGCGTGGCTGTTCGCATAGCGTGCAGGCGTCGCGGTTCGCGAATATCTTGGACGCCGCCTTCACTTTTTCCGGCGCGTCGAACGGCTCACGAAATCTCAACAGCTCTTGATCGCGTGGCAGGAGAAGACGTGCGCCGCACGCCGCGATGAATTAACGGCTCCAAAACCAACAGAACCCTGGGCCGTCATAGCCCAGGGTTCCTGAATAGCCGGGAAGCTTGATGGCTTAACCGCCCGATTGGAGAGAGTTGAACTGATTCATGGGGCGATTATGCGGCAGTCGCGCGGCGCGAAAGTGGACGGTCCCCGGTTCGCGTGCCGCGACGCCGGCTAGCGCTGGACTGTGGATGAACTCGGCTGATGGATCCCATGCAGGAACCGGTATGCCGTCGCGGACGTTGCGGCGGCATTGGTGTGTGGGAGTTCTGCGATGGCCGATGCCAAGAGAAAGCTCGACGAGCTCAATGCCGTGATGATGCTGGCGCATCGTGCAGCCAGCAAGGGTGATGCTGCCGGCGTCGCCCGTGTCATCCAGGAAGTGCATATTCAGACGGGTATTCTCCTGCTCGAGCTGCGCAAGCAGAAAACGCAGAGTGCGAAGATCTACGACCTCTCGGCGGAACGTCAGGCACGGGCCTGAGCCATGCTGCAGCAAGCGCACGAGGCTATGGAGAAGATGAGCGCTGTTGCCGCGGCGGTGAAAGACGAACGCTGGGGCGATGCCGAACGAAGCATCGGCGAACTGCGAACGCTGCTCGACGCGATCTCGAATGATGTCGGCGATAAAGTGCGCGGTGTGCTCGGCGCTCCCGAGCCGGACCGGCGCGACCGCGGCTGAAAAAATTCTGCTCGGCGACGGAAACTCTCGCGAGCCTCAGTTGTTAGTGAGTGTGAACGCCTGCCGTCTCCCCGTCGGATGGGTGTTCCTCTCAGCCCGGCCCGGTGAGCTCTCCCCCCTCAGCTCGCCGGGCTTTGGCGTTTGGTGTCGTCGATCCGCCCGGTGTACGCGCGCCTGATCCGGAACACATGACGAGCACGGCGCCGTCCCGCAGCCGCTCGGCGAGATCCGGACCACTCAGAGGTTTCGTGCCGGCGCTGGCCACCGAGGCCGTTACGCCATTGGCCTCCATGAAGGAAAGCGCTTCGGCGGACTTGATCGCGAAGTTCACATTCTGCGGGATGTCGCGGCTCACGCGCGCGACTGCAAGCGCGTTGAGCTTCGCCACGACGACGCCAACGACCTGGCCGCGATCGTCGACGACAGGCCCGCCGCTGTTTCCGGGCTGCACAGGTGCCGATAGCTGGAAGTGCGCATTGTTGTCCGCGATGCCGGCAAGCGCCGTGACATCACCGCGCGTGAATGTGCCCGATGAGGCGAGCGCGCCCAGATAGGGGAAGCCGAAGATCGCAACCTGCTCGCCGAGGCGCGCTTCGCGGCGCCATGCAAGGACGGCAGGCGCGCCGCCGCCAGGGGAGGCTTCGGCGGTGATCAAGGCAAGATCGCGCTTGGCATCGGCGGCCTTCACGCGCGCCGAACGGAAAGTCGTGTCGCCGTGGCCCTTCACGCCGATGGTGGCGCAGCCCTGGACAACGTGCGCATTGGTAAGAACCTCGCCGGATTTGGAGACGTAGAAGCCCGTTCCGGCAGAGACCTTCGGCGAGGAGCCGCCCGACGCCTCGTTACCGCCGATAGATGGCAGGCCGCCCGGGCTGCGCGCGGCAGCCTCGCGAACGGCCACGGCGCACTTCGATGCCGCGGCCAGGGCGGCGCCCGCACCGGCGAGCGAGAACTCGGCACTTGTTGCGGCAGCCTTGAACGTGAGCGTGCGGCCCGAGGCGATCGTGCCCATGCGGTTCGCCGGGAGCTGTCCGATGATCGTGAGACCGTTGGGCAGACGGCGCGGCACGGCGACGTGGAGAACCTGATCGTCGACGGTGATGGTAATTTGCTGGCCGGCCATGCGGTCGGCAGCGGGGCCGACCATGGCGAGGCCCCAGTTGCCGTTGACAGTGCTGATGAAGCCCCAGGCTGCGGAGCGGCTGGCGTCATGGCTGCTGGCGAAGCCTTTGATGGCCTGGCAGCCGACCGCCGTTTTGGTCGAGACGAGCATCTGGACGCGCCAGCCGTCCTTCTCCCAGACAATGCCGTTTGCCTGGGCGGAGGCGCCCGTCGCAGTGCAAATAGAAAGAGCAACGCCGGTTGCGGCGGCGCCTAGGACACGAATGCGCGTGCGCATGAGGCCGGCCCGTCAAAAAGAGTTCAGAGCATTCCACGTGAGTATCGACTGTGCACGCCGGCAATGCCAGTGCGCGGAGCCCACACTTTCACAAGTATTGCGGGATGTTGGCGCTATGGGGGCGGGCGTGAAGAGGGGAGGCGCATTCGGGTGCGTCGGTTCACCTGCCAGCGGCCGGCCACCCTTACGCCTGGCGCTGCGATACCCGCAAATTCAGTCAGTTCGGAACTTGGCGCTGCACCACGCGGCCAGGCTGCTTTGGCGTGCCCTCCGCGACGACGAGATAACGCCGTTCCGCCTTAGCGGCGCTGCGCACGATCTGGCGGATAGGACCAGTCGCGTTGACGATGGCCGATCCGGCAGGATTTGTCATAAAGGCGGCGAGCGGCTCGAGCGGTCCCCGGCCGTCGGGGTGGTTGGACAGCGACAGCACGTAGGGTTTCTTCGGCTCGAGACCAGTTACGGACGCCTGCAGAATCTGCAGCAGTCCCTGGTCGAACAGCGAGACGCTGGTGGGCATTGCGTCGCCATTGCGGACCGCAGGGGCCAAGATGAAATGCGCGGTTTGACCGGCCACGCCTAGAGGCTGGAGATTGGCGGTTCCGTCGCCTTCGGGCACAGCGTTCGGCACATAGTTGACCGCCTGTGGTGCTTGGCCGATCGGAATCTGAGCGACGACCTTGTTCGTCAGCGTGTCGATCGCGGCAAGCTTGTCTGCATTCTCCTGGCCGACATAGACGCGGGAGCCATCGCCGGAGGGCCAGATGCCGTGCGGCAGGCTGTCGACCGGTATGGTCGCAACCTGCTCGAAATTGTCCGTGCGGAAGACTTTCACCTGGTTGATGCCGCCGACAGTCACATAAGCGAAACTGCCTTTGGCATTAGTCGCGAAGTTGACGTGATTGGTGATCGGTCCGGTGTCGATCGTCTTGAGCGGGTTGAAAGGCGGCTCGGCATTGAAGACCTGGGTCTTTCCGATGTCTTTCAACGTGAACCAGACCTGTTTGCCATCGGGCGTCGCCGCGATGTTGGGGCAGAAAGGACTCTCCTGTTTAACGCGACCGACTATCTGGTGATCGGCAATATTTACGACCACGGTTTCCGGCTCGAAGGACGAGCAGATGTAGCCGTACTTGCCGTTCGGCGAGAATATCTGCATGCCCGGGCCGTTCGGCACTTTGATGCGGGTTTTCTCGGCATAGGTCCGCCCGTCGAGGACCGCAATGTAGTCCTCGCCTCGCACGGTGACCCAGACTTCGCTACCATCGGGCGTGAAAAAGGCCTCGTGTGGCGAACGGCCCACATAGGTCGTGTGCTTCACCGCGTTGGTGGCCGTGTCTATGAAGGTTACTGAGTTAGAGCCGATCGAGACCACCGCGATCGTCTTCTTGTCCGGCGAGAAGCCCATGCCGTGGACGAGCACCTGGCCACGATACAGAGGGCTGAAATTGCCGGGCTGAGGATCGCCCAACCGGATCACACCGAGCAGCTTATTGGTCGAGGGATCGGTGACGGAGACCGTGTTCGAGAATTGCTCCGCCGCGTAGACGCGATCCCGGCTGCTGATCGGAATTTCCGATGCGCCTGTGGCGAAGGGAGCCTGTCCCGCGAAGGCGCCCGTCGAGCAACCGAGCAATGTTGCGGCCATCAGGCCGGCGAGCGAAGAGATCTTCATCATCGGGGCGGATCCTTGTTCGTCACTGTTTCATGTTGCAGGGCGTCGACATTCCGCCGTGGGGTGTCATCGAATGATGATCATGCCCTACGGGAAGGTGAGACGAGGTTGTCGGCTGTGTCGGTGCGGGGGCCGACGGCGGTGGCGGCTTGCCGAGCGCGAGATGCATGGCCGCAATCTCCTGCTGCTGCTCGACGATGATCTCCTGCGCCAAGCGGCGCAATTGCTCGTTCTTGCCATAGCGAAGGTAGGCGACCGCCATGTCGATCGCCCCCTGATGATGCGGGATCATCATGGCGGTGAAGTCGACATCGATGTCGCCCGTCGGCTTCGCGTCCATGCCCGCCATCATTTTGGCCATGGCGGCGCTGTTCTCGGAGAGGAACTCCAGCTCGTGGGAAAGCGCCGCGTTCCCACAGGGTGTGGAGCTCACCTGCGCATAGGAGTGGATCGATCCCGAAAGCGTGGCAGTGGCAGCCAAGATGAGGCTGGCCCATAGCCGACTTCTGCTCATCACCGCTCGCCTCCAAAGCCACTACTCGGGGTAAACGCCAATTCATGGCGTGCCCCGGGGATGTGGGACCGCGCAATGCGGCCGGCCACCTATACGAAGGTCTGGCCTGCCTGATGCGGCTCGCGCGATCAGTCGTCGTGGCTCGGGGCTGTGGGCGGCGCCTCGCGCCTGCTCGCTGGGATGGACACGCGAGCAAATGGCGCCGCAAGAGGACTCGAACCCCCGAAACCCCCGTATTACGAATGCGGTGCTCTACCGGCATCGCACCCCGCATCCCTGACCTTGTTAAGCCTCGCGTGGCTCGATGACGCGCCGATAGAGGTGCCAACTCGCATGGCCGAGGATCGGCATCACGACGGCCAGTCCCACCAGCAGCGGCAACGAGCCGATCAGCAATCCGCCGGCGATGGTTGCTGCCCAGCACATCATCACAAGCGGATTGGCGGCAACGGCCTTGAGGGATGTCGTCATGGCAACCGCCATCCCAACGTCCCGCTCCAGCAGCAACGGGAACGATACGACGCTGATCACGAAGACGAACAACGCGAATGCAGCACCGACGAGATTGCCGACTACGATCAGGTTATGGCCGGCGCTCGTGGTCAGCACTTTGGAGATGAAAGCGTCCAGCGTTTCAGGCTCGTGATAGCCGAAGTTCGCCACGTAAATCCCGTGCGCGACCGCGATCCACGTCAGGAACACGACAACGAGCATCAGCCCGAGTAGCAGGATCGGTCCAAGGGACGGCGAGTGCATGACGTCGAAGGCGTGCTGCCACGACGTATCCAGATGCATCTCGCGGCGACGGCTTAGCTCATAGAGGCCGATCGCGGCGAACGGACCCAGCAGGGCAAAGCCGGTCGCGAGCGGATAGAGCAACGCCAACAGATCGAAGCCGGCGGTCGCAAACCAGAGCGTCACACCGACAATCGGATAGATGAGGCTGAGAAAGAGGACGTGGGTCGGCATTGCCAGGAAGTCCGCAAGGCCTTGCACCAGCGCTTGCCTTAAATCGTGGAAGCCTATGGTCCGAACCACCGGCAACTCATCCGAGCGCGCCAGTGGCATGATCATGTCGTGGGTGGACATTGGGGCCTCCTGGGCCGGGACGTCTCCCGGCATTCGCCCCCGAGGCAACAACGCTCAACTATCCGCGGAGGTTGCTTCGCGGAGTCGGCGGCCCCGCGCAGCAATGAGCGAAGCGAACATGGCGTGAGCGGGACCAATCAGCTCCTGAGCGCGCAATCGCGCGCCGGCGCAAGCGCCGCCCCAGCGGAGCCAGTGAGCGAAGCGAACATGGCGTGAGCGAACAAAATGGTGCCGCAAGAGGGACTCGAACCCCCGACCCCCGCATTACGAATGCGATGCTCTACCGGCTGAGCTATTGCGGCTGGCGGCGACGCCCGTGGCGCGCCGAATGCGCAGTCCATAGCTCCGGCCGGGCGGCTTGGCAATGCTCTTAACCCTCCAGTCCAGAGCGTGCGGCGTCGTGCGGCTAGGGCCCCAGCACGCGCCGCGCGAGCCCGGCCCCAGGTTTCGAGCCCGCGGCCAAATTGCAACTAGCGGTGGATAAGAGTGCGCTATGCTCGTTTAAGATGTATTCAGGGATTGATGTCAACCTGAACGTGTGGCGGAAATCGCATAGCGGCGAATGACACCACAAACCGCCCGGCCGGCCGCCGCTCTCCCAAATCAGCCGGCCGAAGCTCCATGCGTGCCTGGAGCAATTGGCGAAAGAGCACGTCTGCGTACCCAGGAAAGGAGGTGCGACGATCGTTATGTCGCTCTTGTCCGCAACACAGTGAGCCAAATGCGGCAGGCGGTCGACCCCCCGCCAGGCCCAGGCAATTCGATGGACACATCCCACGCGTCCCTCCACGTCCACTCGATGCGCCTGAGGTCGCGCCACAGCGGCTCGATCGCGCGTACTTGGCCGCCGCCCCGATACTGCCAATCGGGCGGCGGCCACGATCCTGTTGGCCCACAGCACGCCGCCACCAGCAGTGATGATCCGCTGGTGCCGCAGCGCTACAGGTGCGTCCGCCTCGCCCGTTGTGCCACCGTCGCAGGCATGGTGTAGTGGCGATTGGGGGGATGACGGCACTTGCTGGGGAGCAAGGCCTCAAGAGCGTTTGGTGGGAGGGGGTTATGGCGTGGGGCGCTCATGCATTCGTGGCCGTCGTCTATGCGGTGCTCGCCGCGAGCTTCGTCGCTTCCACCGCCACGCTCATCCTAGAGTTCAAGGATCTGGATTGGCTGTCGCTGGCGCTGACGCATAGCCATCTCTTCGTTTTCTTCCCGACCTTCGGCATCGTCGTCCTCGCCGCCTTCTACTGGCCGTCCGTCATCTTCACCCACCTCTACTGGTCGAAGGAGACGCGCGTCCGTTTCGGCAAGGTGCGCTACCTGATCGGGCTTGCCGCCGTCGTCGCCGCCTCATGGTGGGTCGCGCAGCAGATCGGCAACGCCAGCTTGCGCGGCATCTATGAGGTCCAGCCCGCCGCCCTTGCCCAAGATAAGGGGGCGGCCGTGCCCTGTACCAGCGCGGATGGCACCAGCTCCATGTGTCAGCGCGTGCCGATCCTGGAGACCCTCGACAAACTGCGCACACTTGGGCGGCAACGGGTCGGATTTGCTGAATTCACGCGCAATTGCAGCCCGGATCCCCTCCTCGAGGTCCCGCCCGAGTATCGCGAGAAGCGCTACTGCTTCCCGTCTTCCGGTCTGCTCGACGCGCGGCAGTGCTGCGACGTGCAGGCCCGTCTCGCCGCCGACGTCGGGCAGCTTCAGGCCGATCCGCGCCTGCGCTCGCGGTCGGCCGAGCTCGACCGCTATTTTCTGCCCATGAAGGTCTTCTTCATCGCCGTCATGATACTCATTGCGGCGCTGCTGGCCTTCTGGCGCAAGCGGATCGACGTTCTCTATCCCGAGTATGTCTCGGTGATCGAACGCGGCATCATCATCGGCGGCCTTGCAATGCTCACCTGGCCACTCATGGACTACGCCTACCTGCAGACGAGCATGGCCCTGTTCGGGCGTACGCACGGCGGCATGCACTTGCGCTGGAGCCTCGCCATCGTGCCGTGGGCCATCCTGCTGCCGTTCTTTTTCCTGCGCCGCCTCGACAAGAACCGCGAGCTGATCGCCCAGGGCGCGAGCGTGATCGCGAGCGCCGTTGCGATCCTTCGCTATCCCCAGATCAATGATTGGGCCGTCCGACTGCTCGGCGCCGGAGCCGAGCCCTGGACCTTCGGGCTCTTCGTCGGGTTGTCGCTGATCGCGTTCATCTGGCTCTTCTGGCGTACGGATCGTCCGCCGGATAACGGGCGCCTGCCGTCGGAGCCCTCGCCCCTGACCTGAGCCTGGCGATGCCGCGTTCTCCCCGTCGCCCTCCTGTCGCAGGTGCGCTATAGGGACGGCGGACGATCGAGTCTCCCAGCAGCGAGGCGTGTGGCGATGCTGACCATTTACGACGCCAGCGGAAGCGGCCTCGCAACCTGCAGGGGCGCAGATGCGCTCACGGATGCAAGCGTGTGGATCGACCTCCTCAACCCGACGCCGGAGGAAGATGCCGCCGTCGAGAAAGCACTCGGCATCTGCGTCCCCACGCGCGCCGAAATGCGCGAGATCGAGGCGTCCAATCGCCTCTACGTCGAGAACGACGCCTACTACATGACCGCTTACGTCATCTATGCCATCGAACAGGCCATTCCGGCTGCATCCTCAATCACCTTCATCATCGCCGGTAACCGGCTGGTGACGGTGCGGTACGCGGAACCGAAGGCGTTTCCCATGTTTCTCGCGCGGGCGGAGAAAGGACAGGCGCCGTGCGCAAGCGGTCCGGAGATCATGGTGGGGCTCATCGAATCCCTGATCCATCGGCAGGCCGATCTGATCGAGCGCATCCAGGACGATGTCGACCGCCTCGCGCCGAACATTTTCGAGATCAAGGGCGGGCAGCAGACGCGCGGCAAGCGTCTCGACGTGGCGCTGCGGACGATCGGCAAGGAAGGCGACATCATCGCGCGCGTGCAGGAAAGTGCGTTCTCGATCGACCGTGTCCTGGCGTTTGTCGCAAATGCCATGCGCGAGCGCGGAAACGACTCCAAGATCAACAAGCGGGTCAAGTCGGCGCAGCGCGATGTCGCCTCGCTGCTCGACAACATGCGCTTCCTCAGCACCCGCCTCGAGTTCCTCCTCGAAGCGACGCTCGGCATGATTAACATCGAGCAGAACCAGATCATCAAGCTGTTCTCGGTCGCCGCTGTCGTGTTCCTGCCACCGACGCTGATCGCCTCCATCTACGGCATGAACTTCGAACACATGCCGGAGCTGAAGTGGGCGTTGGGCTATCCGATGGCGCTTGTCCTCATGGTGCTCGCGGCAATCCTGCCCTACGTCTATTTCAGGCGCAAAGGCTGGCTGTAGATGCGCGGCGTCGCCCGTCTGGCGATCGCGATTTCATGCTGTCTCGTTGACGTGGCGGCCGCGCAGGCTCCTCCCTGCTCTCTGAGTCAAGGCGATACACGCGCCATTGCCCGCGTCGTCGATGGCGAGACGCTCGCGCTCGACGATGGCCGTCTCGTGCGCCTGATCGGTGCGCTCGCGCCGCGAGCAGGTGACGTCGGCGCGACCGCCGGAAGCTGGCCGCCGGAGAATGCAACGCGAACGGCGTTGGCAGCGCTCGCCGAGGGACGTTCGGCGACGCTCTGGCACGATACTGCTCAGAGCGATCGATATGGTCAGGTGCTTGCGCACGTCATGATCGGCGCAGATTGGCTACAAGGCACGCTCGTCGCGCGTGGTCTCGCTCGCGCCTATGGACGTCCCGGCATCGATGCGTGCGCAGAGGCACTGGCGAAGATCGAGCGGCGCGCGCGTGAGGAAGGCATCGGACTCTGGGCCAATGCCGCCTACCGTGTGCGCGTGGCCTCGCGCGGTGATTGGGAAGGGGTTGCCGGCCAGTTCCATGTCGTGAGTGGCACGGTGCGCCGCGTCTCACGCGGCAGCGGCGAGGTCTATGTGACCCTCGGCGCGCGGCGTGGTCGCGCTTATCCGATCGCAGCTGTAGTTGCGGGCAATCGTTCGGATCTGACGGGTGGGATGATCCCGCGCGCGCTGGTCGGCCGTCGCGTGCTCGTGCGTGGCTGGATCGAGCAGCGCCGCGGTCCTGTGATCGTCATCGACGGTAAGGGCCAGCTCGAATTGGTGGATCCTTGATCCCCCTCTCCCCATTGTCTTCAATGGGGAGA
>JAEZAW010000295.1 GCA_023430315.1 Pseudomonadota bacterium
GGCGTAGAGGCCGCGGCGGCAGCCGCGCGCATGGGCGCCCGCGTGGCCCTCGTTACCCACAGCGCCGCGACCATCGGTGAGATGTCCTGCAACCCGGCCATCGGTGGCCTCGGCAAGGGCCACCTCGTGCGCGAGGTCGATGCCATGGACGGTCTCATGGGTCGCGCCGCCGATCAGGCCGGCATCCAATTCCGCCTGCTGAACCGCTCCAAGGGTCCGGCCGTCCAGGGCCCTCGCGCCCAGGCCGACCGCAAGCTTTACTGCCAGGCCATGCAAGCAGCGATCGCGGCCACCGATGGCCTGACGGTCATCGAGGGTGGTGTCGACGATCTGATCCTCAGCGATAACCGCGTCGCCGGCGTCGTGCTGGCCGATGGCCGGGCGCTACGAGCCGGCGCCGTCGTTATCACCACCGTCACCTTCCTGCGCGGGCTCGTCCACATGGGCGAGACGCGCATTCCTGCAGGACGTTTCGGCGCCGCTCCGGCGGTCAAGCTCGCGGAACGCTTCGCCGCGTTGGATCTCCGCATGGGCCGCCTCAAGACCGGTACGCCCGCCCGCCTCGCGGGCCCGTCCATCGACTGGGCGAGCCTCGACATGCAGCCCGGCGACGACGATCCCGTGCCCTTCTCCTTCCTGACGGAGCGGATCGCGCAGCCGCAGATTGCCTGCGGCATCACCACGACAACCGCGCGCACGCACGAGATCATTCGCGCCAATCTGGCTCGCGCGCCCATGTATTCGGGCGCCATCCAGAGCGTTGGTCCACGCTACTGCCCCTCAATCGAGGACAAGGTCGTCCGCTTCGCCGATCGCACCGGCCACCAGATCTTCCTCGAACCCGAGGGCCTCGACGACGATACCGTGTACCCGAACGGCGTCTCGACCTCGCTGCCGGCCGAGATCCAGGAGGCCTTCCTGCGCACGATTCCAGGACTGGAGCGCGTCGAGATCCGGCGGCCGGGCTATGCCATCGAGTACGATTACGTGGATCCGCGCGAGCTATGGCCGACGCTGGGGGTGAAGCGCCTGCCCGGCCTCTATCTCGCAGGCCAGATCAACGGCACGACGGGCTACGAGGAAGCCGCCGCTCAAGGCCTGCTCGCCGGCCTCAATGCGGCGCGGCTTGCCGGCGGCAGCGAAGGCATCACGATCTCCCGCACCGAGGCCTATCTCGGTGTGATGATCGACGATCTCGTGACGCGCGGCGTTTCCGAGCCGTACCGCATGTTCACCTCGCGGGCGGAGTTCCGCCTGCGCCTGCGCGTCGACAATGCCGATCAGCGCCTGACGCCTCTCGCGATCAGTCTCGGCTGTATCGGTCCCGATCGCCGCGCCGCCTTCGCTCAGCGAGCCAGCGCCCTGGAGGCCGGCCGCGCTCTACTGGATGGCCTGAGCCTCAGCCCCAATCAGGCCGCCACCCATGGGCTGGAGATCAACCGGGACGGCCGCCGCCGCACGGCCTTTGAGCTGCTGGCCTATCCCGGCATCGATCTCGCTCGCCT
This sequence comes from Pseudomonadota bacterium, assembly GCA_023430315.1. Taxonomy (GTDB): domain Bacteria; phylum Pseudomonadota; class Alphaproteobacteria; order Rhizobiales; family Hyphomicrobiaceae. The sequence continues at coordinate 1,506 of JAEZAW010000295.1, forward strand.
GAGTGCCATCTGGCCCGAGATCGGTGGCCTTAATGCCCCGATCGCCCGCCAACTCGAGGTGGACGCCCGCTACGCCTCCTACGTCGAGCGCCAAGCCGAGGACGTGGCGGTCCTACAGCGCGAGGAAGCCCGCCATATCCCGGCGGATATGGATTTCGGCGATATCAGCGGCCTTTCCAACGAGATCGCCCAGAAGCTGGAGCGGCATCGCCCAGCGACCCTCGCCCACGCCGGTCGGATCGACGGCATGACGCCCTCGGCTCTCCTTCTGCTCCTCGCCCATATCCGCAAGTCCACGAAGCGGCGAGTCGGATGAGTCGCCCGAATCCTGCAAGCTTTGGCCCCCTCCCGAGCCCTATATCGGGGCCTGAGGACTTCGCCCGGACCTTCATTGTTTCACGTGAAACCATCGATCAACTGAAGATTTACGTCTCGCTGCTCGCCCAATGGCAGCCGCGGATCAATCTAGTCGCCAATGCAACTCTTTCCGAGGTCTGGCACCGCCATATCGCGGACAGCGCCCAGATCGTCGCCCTGGCGCGCCCGTCGCCGCGCACCTGGCTCGATCTCGGCAGCGGTGGCGGCTTCCCGGGCCTCGTGGTCGCGATCATGCTCCACGGGACCGGCACGCGCGTTACCCTGGTCGAGAGCGATCGGCGCAAGTCCGCCTTTCTTGCCGAGGTCGCCCGCCAAACCGGAATCACTGTGGAGATTCAGACGGCCCGCATAGAACAAACGGCGACTCAGGGTATGCTCGGGGCGGTTGATGTGGTGAGCGCGCGTGCGTTGGCGCCTCTGGTGCGCCTGATCTCCCTGAGCCTGCCCTTCTTTGGTGATGATACCATTGGGATATTCCCCAAGGGGCGGGCCGCGGAATCCGAGATCGAGGAAGCGCGCGCTACCTGGGCGTTCGATGTCGAGACAGTCCCGAGCCTCACGGACGAGGCCGCCCGGATCGTTCTCGTCCGGCACCCGCGAGCGATAACGGAGGGCTAGGCCCGTGACTGGCAAATACCCTGGGACGCACGGCTTGCGCATCCTGGCCATCACAAACCAGAAGGGCGGCGTCGGCAAAACGACGACGGCCATCAATCTCGGCACCGCTCTCGCCGCTGTCGGCGAGAACGTGCTGATCATCGACCTCGATCCGCAGGGCAATGCCTCGACTGGCGTCGGCATCGCGCCCGAGGCCCGCCACATCACCTCCTACGACGTGATGACTGGCCAGGCCTCGCTCAGCGCTGCCCGGCTGCCGACGGCTGTGCCGGGTCTTTCGATCGTCTCGGCGAACTCCGATCTTGTCGGCCTCGAGTCCGAGCTGATGGTGGATGGCGCCAAGCCCTATCGCCTGCGCGATGCCGTCACCGCACTCATCGCCGAGCAGCGCGCACGGCCAGGCGAGCAGCCTTTCACGTACGTCCTGATCGACTGCCCGCCGTCGCTGAACCTGTTGACGCTCAATGCGCTCGTAGCGGCGAACGCGGTGCTGGTGCCGGTGCAGTGCGAGTTCTTCGCGCTTGAAGGCATCTCGCAGCTCAAGGACTCGATCGACCAGATCCGTTCGACGCTCAATCCGGGCCTCGAGATCCAGGGCGTCGTGCTCACCATGCACGATGCGCGCACGGCTTTCTCGCGCGAGGTCGCCGACAACGTGCGCGAGTTCTTCGGACCCAAGGTCTACGACACGATGATCCCGCGCAACATCAAGGTCGCGGAGGCGCCGTCGCACGGCAAGCCAATCCTCCTCTACGACTACGAGTGCGCGGGCAGCCAAGCCTACATCCGCCTCGCCACGGAGATCATCGAGCGCGAGCGCCAGTACAAGGCGGCGTGAGATGGCCGGTAGGGGCAAACGAATACAGAGGGAAGCGGAGGAAAGTTCGCGATGAATGCGCCATTGCAGAAAAGCCGGCTCGGCCGTGGATTGGCATCGCTGATCGGCGATGCGCCGGTCACGCAGCCGCGCATACCGCCCGAGGGCGAGCAGCGCATGGTGCCCATCGATCAGATCCGCGGCGGCAAGCTCAATCCCCGCAAGACCTTCAAGGAAGATGAGCTGTCAGAGCTCGCAGACTCGATCCGCGAAAAGGGCCTCGTGCAGCCGATTCTCGTGCGGCCGGAGCCGGGCGCCAGCAACAGCTACGAGATCGTCGCGGGTGAGCGCCGCTGGCGCGCTTCGCAGCGTGCGGGTCTGCATGCGGTGCCGGTGATTGTGCGCGATCTTGCCGATCAGGAAGTGCTCGAGCTTGCGATCATCGAGAACGTCCAGCGCGCTGACTTGAACCCGATCGAAGAGGCGGCGGGCTATCAGGAACTGATCGAGCGTTATGCCTATACGCAGGAGCGACTCGCCGAGGTGATCGGCAAGAGCCGCAGCCATCTCGCAAACACGCTACGCCTGCTCAAGCTGCCGATGACCGTGCAGAGCATGGTTGAGGACGGCAAGATCTCAGCAGGTCATGCGCGCGCACTCGTCGGCCGCGATGATGCCGAGGCGATCGCGAAGAAGATCGTCGATAGCCAGATGAACGTGCGTGATGTCGAGGCGCTCGTGCAGGCCGGCACGGAGTCCGTGCAGACGACGCGTCGCGTGCGCGACAAGGACGCCGACACGAAGGCCTTCGAGAAAGAGCTCGCGGATATCCTCGGCCTGAAGGTCGAGATCCGGCGCGGCTCGGGCGAGAGCGGCGTGCTCCAGATCAAGTACGGCAATTTCGATCAGCTCGATTACATTCGCCTGCGGCTCATGGGTGGCCCGCAAGGTTGAAGCTGCAAGCTCTGGCGAATTCAACGCGGCGGCACTATCGGGCCGCCGCAAGCCTTCTCAGCGCTTCCGCCGGATCGATGCGGCCGTCGTAGAGCGCACGGCCGGAGATAGCGCCGGCGAGGATCGCGCACTCCGGCGCGAGCAGCGCGTCAATGTCCGCCATTGAAGCGAGTCCACCGGACGCGATGACGGGGATCGACGTCTCGCGGGCGAGCGCCACAGTCCCCGGCAGGTTCAATCCTTTGAGCACGCCGTCGCGCTCGATGTCCGTGTAGATGATCGCAGCGACGCCCGCGTCCTCGAAGCGCTTCGCCAACTCGATAGCCGTCAGCTCGCTCGTCTCGGCCCAGCCTTCGACCGCGACCTTGCCGCCCTTTGCGTCGATACCGACGGCGACACGGCCGGGGTGCGCCTTGCAGGCTTCCCGCACCAGCGCCGGATTGCGCACGGCCACCGTGCCGAGGATCACGCGCGCGATGCCCTGGCCGAGCCAGGCTTCGATCGTCGCCATGTCGCGGATGCCACCGCCGAGCTGAGCCGGAATGCTGATGCTCGCGAGGATGCTCTCAACGGCCGCCGCATTCGCCGGCTTTCCCGCGAAGGCACCATCGAGATCGACGATGTGCAGATAGCGGAAGCCCTGGCTCTCGAACGTGCGCGCCTGCGCGCCGGGATCGTCATTGAAGACGGTCGCCGAGCTCATCTCGCCATGCTTGAGGCGGACGCACTGGCCGTCCTTGAGGTCGATCGCCGGAAACAGGATCACGCGAAGCCATCTTTCATTGAACACTGTTTATTGAACGCAAGCCACAGACAAGCTTCCATCTGCAAGTCTGCCGCGTTCGCGCGCGCTTCTATGAAACGAGCTTCAGCCGTCGCGCAAGGGCAATGGTGGCGCGGGCCTCGCGGAAGAAGGGCTCGTCGACCATCTGGCCGTCGACCGTGAAGGCGCCCTTGCCCACATTCTCCGGCAGCTCGCCGGCAGCCAGCACCTTCTGTGCCCAGGCAACATCCTTCTCGCTCGGCGAGAAGACGCGATTGGCGATGTCGACCTGCGTCGGATGAATGCAGCTCTTGCCGAGAAAGCCCATGGCGAGGGCATCGCGGGCATCGCGCTCGTAGCCGGCGCGGTCGTTCACATCGGTCCACACGGTGTCGTAGGCCGGCACACCCGCCTCAGCCGCCGCCATCTTCACGGCGAAGCGCACCGGCCCCAACGCTGCCGCGTGTCGCTCGATGCGCAGGGGTGCGAAGAGGTCCGCAAGGCCGACCTGCAGCGCAGCAACGCGTTTGTCGGCGCTCGTGATCTCGTAGGCGAGCCGCAGGCCCTTCGGGCTTTCGACCGTCGCGAGGATACCAATCGCGCGATCGATGCCTTTGCGTTTCTCGGCAGCCTCGATGACGAGCACGGCGCGTTCGACATCTTCAGCGCTCTCGAGCTTCGGCAGGCTGATGTAGTCGAGGCGTGCGGACACCACTGCATCGACATCCTCCGCGAAGTCCGCGTGAGTGACACCGTTGGTGCGCACGATCATCAGCTTCTCTTGCGGGCTCCCGAGGCTGCGCAGGAAGTCCCCGATCGCTCGGCGCGCCGCGGGCTTCTGTGCCGGCGCCACACCATCCTCGAGGTCGAACGTCAGGGCATCAGCAGCCGAGCGCATGGCCTTCTCGAAGAACTCCGGCCGGCTTCCCGGCACGAACAGCTTGGATCGCATCATGGTGCTCAACCTCCAGCTTTCGGTCCGAACATGGGCTTGCCGGCATAGGGCATGTCGGCCACGAGAATGTGCCCGGTCTCCGACTCAGTCATGAAGAGCTGCTTTCCCTTGAAGGCGATGTTGGTAACGAAGTGCCCGACCGGCGGCTCGATGAAGTGCGTGGGCCGCCCCAGATGATCGAAGCGCCACACGCCGAGACCGATGTGCGCGACGACGAGACCGCCTTGCGCATCGAGCGCAATACCATCCGGTCCACCGAGACCACCCGAGAGCTGGATCGCGAGGCCGACTTTCGACACACCGCCGTCGATCATCAGCGGAATGCGCCACACGGCATTGGCGCGCGTCACGCCCACGTAGACGACGCGCTCATGCAGATCGAGCACGATGCCATTCGGGCTCGGGATCGTATTCACGAGGCACGTGAGCTGACCCGCCGCCGTATAGCGATAGACGCGCCCGGTCGGATCGTGCAGCCCGGTCTGGCCCTGATCGGTGAAGTAGAGATCGCCGTTAGCGGCGAAGTGCAGATCGTTGACGCCCTTGAAGCTCTCCGAGCGGATGGTCTCGATGAGCGGCGTCACCTTCCCGCTCGCCATGTCGAGCGTCATGATCCCGCGCTTGTAGTCCGTGATGAAGGCGCGGCCGTCGGCATGAAACTTGAGGCCGTTCGGCCAGCCGTCGTACTCCGCAACCTGCGACCAGGCGCCTGCAGGCGAGACCTTGAAGATGCGCCCGTGCGGAATGTCGGTGACGACCAGATGTCCGTCGGCATCGAAGCTCGGCCCCTCGAGGAAGCAGTCGACAGGCTGACCGGCTTTGTTGAAGTCACCCCATTGCGAGCGTTTGGGGCACCGCACGGCATCGGGCATTCGCGAGAAGATCTCGGCCCGGATCGTGGCCGGCGGCGCGAACAGATTCATCCTCGTCCTCCCTCGGGCGCCACATGCGGGCCATGCGTCTCCTGAACCCGCAGGAGACTTGGCGCGCCGAGCGGCCTCATGTTCTATATTCGCTGAGTTCCGGGGGCATCAAATGGGCCCCTGCTGCAGGTGTCAAGAAAGGCGAGGCGCTGCATGACAGCCCCGCCTCCCAGGGAGACAAGCATCGCCATGCCCGCCAATGATCTGCCGCTCGCCGGTGTCCGCGTGGTCGAGTTCTGCCACGTCATCATGGGCCCGACCTGCGGCCTGATCCTCGGCGATCTCGGCGCCGACGTGATCAAGGTCGAGCCGGCGCCGAACGGCGACAACACGCGGCGCATGGTCGGCTCGGGCGCGGGTTTCTTCGCGACCTACAACCGCAACAAGCGCTCGCTCGCTCTCGACATGAAGACACCCGAGGGCATGGAGATCGCGAAGAAGCTCATCGCTTCCGCCGACGTGCTCACGGAGAATTTCCGGCCCGGCGCCATGGACGCGCTCGGCCTTGGCTATGAGGCTCTGAAGAAATCACACGCGCGCCTCGTCTACTGCTCGCTCAAGGGTTTCCTCTCCGGCCCCTACGACAAGCGTGCAGCCCTCGACGAGGTCGTGCAGATGATGGCCGGCCTCGCCTACATGACGGGCCCGCTCGGGCAGCCGCTTCGCGCCGGTGCTTCAGTCAACGACGTCATGGGCGGCATGTTTGCCGCGATCGGCATCCTCGCAGCGCTGCGCGAACGCGATAGCACCGGCAAAGGGCAGCTCGTTCAGAGCGCACTCTACGAAAACTGCGCATTCCTGGTCGCCCAGCACATGATGCAGTACGTCGTTACAGGCACGCCCGCGGCCCCAATGCCGCAGCGCCTCCAGGCCGCCTGGGGAATCTACAACGTGTTCGACTGCGCTGATGGCCAGCTCTTCCTGGCGGTCGTGACCGAAACGCAGTGGAAGATCTTCTGCGACGAGTTTGGCTTCGCTCACCTCCTGTCGGATGAGCGGCTGAAGACCAACGCCATGCGGGCGAATAACCGCGAAGTCTTTCTGCCCTTCGTTCGCGAGCAATTCCTGCAGTGGAAGCGCGACGACCTCGAAGCAAAGGTCGCCGCCGCTGGCCTCCCCTATGCACCCATCGCCAAGCCGCACGATCTGTTCGACGACCCGCACTTGAAGGAGTCCGGTGGACTGCTACCGCTGACGCTTCCGGATGGCACCGAGACCGTGACGCCAGCGTTGCCGATCGAGCTTGCCGGACGTCGCCTCGGCACGCGCCTCAATCCGCCGAAGATCAGCGAGCACGGTCGCGAGATCCTTGCCGAGCTTGGATATGGCGCCGCCGCTTCCGACGACCTCATTGCACGCGGGATCGTCACCCCGGCGGCGAAGTAACCTTGTCGCCTAACTTCGGCTTTACCGATCCAGTGCTGTGGTTGCAGAACCTCAGCCCATGGATCGCCGAATAAAACAGCCCGCCGCCTTCGTCGTTTTGTTCGCTGCGCTGTCGGCAACGCCGGCGCTCGCCCAGTCAGACCTGCAACCCGGCTTCGACAAGAGACTGCTCCAGCTCGCGCCCGCGGAGGACAAGACGGAGAGCTGCTTTTTGCGCCGCTATGATGCGGCTCACCTGCAGGCGCGTCCGAAACAGCGCGTCGAGACAATCGGCATCTGCGTGAGCGTCGAGCGCCTGCCGCCCGAGGAAAAGGGCGAGATCGTCCGCTACATCTACAACTTCGACTTCGCCGCCAAGCTCAAGGGCCAGACGAGCATCGCGAAGACAGGTGGCGAGTGCGGCTTCTCTCACATGCCACCCGAGGAGCAGAAGCGCATATCGGGCAAACCCATCTGGTGCGGCATTGACTGCGATGGCGGCGGCGTCAGTGTCGAGTCGCGCAAGGATGGCGCCGAGCTGCTCGTACGGCTCGAACGCATCCGCGTCTCTAGCGAGTGCGGCGGTGGTGACGACGAGAGCAAGTCCTTCGACATCACGGGCGGCGCCGACGACAAAGTCTTCGTCGTCCCGCGCACGAGCGTCGAGGAGTTTCGCGCGTTCGCCGGGAAATAGCTCGAGCCGAGCTCAATCGAGGCCATCGAAGGCCGCAGGATACGCAACGATTCCTGAATGCACGGCCTGCTCCGTCAGTCGGAGCGCCATGAAGTACGGCCCGGCGTACGGCGATTGGAACGGCGCAGCAACCTCAGTCGAGAAGCCGAAGCGGCGATAGTAAGCAGGATCGCCGAGGACGAAGATGATGCCGCCGCCATCGGCTTTGGCGAGATCGATCGCTTTGAGAATAAGAGCCGAGCCGATTCCCTCACCGTGTCGGGCTGGCGCGACGGCTACCGGCGCAAGCGCCAAGCCATCCAACGGCGACCGCAAGCGTGACATCACGATATGCCCGCAAAGATCTCCGGCGATCTCGGCTACGAGCGCGGTTGCGATCGCTTCTTCCCGCCGCAAAGCTTCGACGAGGTCCGCCTCGACAACACCGCCGAACGCGCCGATGAGGACATTCCGAACTGCGTCGTAGTCAGCCGGCGTCTCGGCACGGATGATCACACGATCACCCGTGCACGAAGGGCTCAAGGCCCGAGAGCCGCATGCGCTGCTCGATCTTCGCAGGCTTACGCGGCGGATATTTCTCGACGTGCTCGCGGATGTGGCGGATGTGATCCGGCGTCGAGCCGCAACAGCCACCGACGATGTTCACGAGACCGTCGCGCGCCCAAGGCTCCATCTGGCAGGACATATCGTGCGGCGTCTCGTCGTACTCGCCCATGGCGTTCGGCAGACCCGCATTGGGATAGGCGGAGACAAGCGTCTCCGCGACGCTTGCAAGCTCACCGATGTACTGCCGCATCATCTCCGCACCGAGCGCGCAGTTGAGCCCGATCGAGAACGGCTTCAGATGCCGCATGGAGTACCAGAAGGCCTCCGCCGTCTGCCCTGAGAGCGTGCGCCCCGAGCGATCGGTGATCGTGCCTGAGATCATGATCGGCAGCTCGATTCCCTTTTCGTCGTAGACATCGAGCACCGCGACGCCGGCCGCCTTGGCATTGAGCGTATCGAAGATCGTCTCGATGATCAGGATGTCGGAGCCACCATCGATGAGCCCGCGCACCTGTTCGGCATAGGCCTCGTGCAACTCATCGAAGGAGACATTGCGGAAGCCCGGATTGTTCACGTCCGGGGAGATCGACGCCGTGCGGTTGGTCGGACCGATCGCACCCGCCACCCAGCGCGGCCGCTCCGGCGTCGAATAGTGGTCCGCCGCGGCGCGCGCGATCTTCGCGGCCTCGAAATTGATCTCGTAGGCGAGCGGCTCCATGGCGTAGTCGGCGAGCGAGATGCGCTGCGCGTTGAAGGTGTTTGTCTCCAGGATGTCGGCGCCGGCCTCCAGATACTGCTCGTGGATCTTCTGAATGATCGCCGGCTGCGTCAGAACGAGCAGGTCGTTGTTGCCTTTGACGTCCTTCCGATGATTAGCGAAGCGCGTGCCGCGATAGCCTTCCTCATCCAGCTTATATTGCTGGATCATCGTACCCATCGCGCCATCGATGATCAGAATGCGCTCACGCGCCGCGGCGTGCAGTGCCTTGATGCGGGCATTGCGCGCACGGGCATCGACGATGCTGTCGGTTGCATCGTTCATGCGGCACCTCTTGCGAGCACGTGTGCACCGTTCGACTGCGGCCGCAGGCCGAGCAGGTGACAGATCGCATAGACGAGATCGGCACGGTTCAGCGTGTAGAAGTGGAATTGGCGAATGCCCTCATCGACGAGATCGAGCACCTGCTCGGCGGCAACGGCAGCTGCTACGAGGTGCGTCGTCGCGGGATCGTCGTCGAGGCCATCATAACGGCGCGCCAGCCACGCAGGAACGCTCGCACCCGTGCGCTGTGCGAATCCCGAGACTTGCTTGAAATTGTGGATGGGCACGATACCCGGCACGATCGGCGCCCAGATGCCGCGCTTGCGAGCCGCTTCGAGGAAACGCAGGAAATGTGCGTTGTCGAAGAAGAACTGAGTGATCGCGCGGTTAGCACCGGCGTCGATCTTGGCCTTGAGCGTATCGAGATCGGCCTCGACGGTCGCGCTCTCCGGATGCTTCTCGGGATAGGCACTGACGGAGACATCAAAATTGCCGATGGCCTTGATGCCGCGTACGAGATCAGCCGTGCTCTGGTAGCCACCCGGATGTGGCTCGTAGCACGCGCCGACACCCGCAGCAGGATCGCCGCGTAGCGCGACGATGCGGCGAACGCCGGCTTCCCAATAGCCGCGCACGACTTCGTCGACCTCTTCGCACGTCGCACCGACGCACGTCAGATGCGCGGCGGGCGCGAGCTTCGTCTCGCTGACGAGGCGCGCGACAGTCGCGTGCGTACGCTCGCGCGTCGATCCACCCGCGCCATAGGTTACCGATACGAATTCGGGCGCGAGAGGCTCGAGACGGCGGATCGCCGTCCACAGCGCCTCTTCCATGCGCTCCGTCTTCGGCGGGAAGAACTCGAAGGAAACGGTGATCTCGCCGTCGCCGACGAGGCGGCTGCGCCGCTCGTGCAATTGCTGGACTGACTTCATCACCCGACAACCTCTGCTTTTGAGATGCGTTCCGTCTGCCGGCTGTGTGCGTGCACGCGCAGGCGCTCCGCCGTCCACAGCATCACAGTGAGCTTGCCTTCCGGATCGCCCGCCTCCGGTGCGAGCTTGTTCATCGACAGCACCTTAAGCCCGGCTTCCTGCAGCCACTGCTCGATCTGCGCGGGCGGAAAGCCGAGCCGCTCGTGCGCCTGCGTCTCGCGCAGGAACTCGAGCTCGTGCGGAGCGAAATCCACGATCAGCAGCCGCCCGCCCGGCTCCAGAATGCGCGCCGCCTCTCGGATCGCTAGTCCCGGATCGCTGAGGAAGTGCAGCACCTGATGGATGACCACGGCATCGGCGCTGCCATCCTCCAGACCGAGATCATAGAGATCGCCGTGGCGAACGCGTGCGTGCGTGACGCCCGCCGACGTGAGCTTGGCGCGGGCATAGGCGAGCATGGCGTGATTGATGTCGATACCCGTGCCGCGCTGGAAACGATCGGCGAAGAGCTGCAGCACGCGCCCCGTGCCCGTGCCTGCATCGACGAAATGATGGAACGGTCCCGCGCCGAGGGCCGCACGCATCGCGGTCTCGACGGCGCTCTCCGTCACGTGCAGCGAACGGATTTCGTCCCACTGCGCGGCATGGTGCTCGAAATAAGCCTGCGCCGCCGTCTCGCGCTCGCGCTTCACGGCCTCGGCGCGATTGCGGTCGCGCTGGAGCTGCGCATCGGCGAGATCGACGCTGTCGAGCAGTCGGCGCGACAGCGCCCCAGCCGGTCCGGCGACGACGAGCTGGAAGTAGGCCCAGCTTCCTTCGCGCGTGCGCTCGATGAGGCCCGCTTCCGCGAGCAGCTTGAGATGCCGACTGATGCGCGGCTGGCTCTGGCCGAGGATGCGCGTCAGATCCTTGACGTTGAGCTCGCTCGCCGCGAGCAGCAGCAGGATGCGCAGCCGCGTCGGCTCGGCAGCAGCCTTGAGGATCGTAACGACGCTCTGCGACGACATCGACATAGGGGATCCTTCTCCAGCTTCGGACCGGATGGGCGAAATCATATAAAGATATCTTTATGTGTCAAGCGGACTTCGTCGAGGCCTTGGCTTTCGCGCAGACCGGCTCTTCCGGGCCGGGCGTTGACGGGTCGGGCAACGCTGCGCAGGGTGCGTGAAGCACGCGCCGGCCCGCGGAAGCACGTCTAGGGCCGTACTCGACGCAGAAAACCCACACATCCGAAGGACCCAACTCCTTGCCGATGATCCATTTTCTCGGCTGGGCCACCGGCGCGCTCTTCTTCTTCTATGCCTGGATCCTTCGGGTCGCCCCGAGCGTCATGATCGACGAGATGATGCGCGACCTCGTGGTCGGCGGGGCCGTCATAGGCAATCTTTCGGCCGTCTACTTCTATGGCTATGCCGGCTCGCAGATCCCCGTCGGCATGCTGATCGATCGTTTCGGCCCTCGACGCCTCATGACGGCGGCCGCGCTCATGTGCGGGGTCGGCTGCGTCATCTTCGCTCTCAGTCCCGGCATAACAGGCGTCGCCGTCGGTCGGTTCGTGATCGGCGCCTCGGCAGCTTTCAGCCTCGTCGGAGCCATGGCGGTGGCGGGCCTGTGGTTCCCCGCCCAGCGCTTCGCCCTTCTCTCTGGACTCGCGATGATGATGGGCATGCTCGGCGGCGTTTTCGGCCAGGCGCCCTTTCGTCTCGTCGTCGAAGCGCTCGACTGGCGGGGTGCCGTCCTTGCGCTTGCCGTCGGCGGTATCGCGATCGCACTCGCGGCGTGGCTGACAGTGCGTGACCGGCCACACGAGACGCGATCGCGAGCTCCGGTGTTCGCCGGTCTCGGGCGCGTCGCGCGCAACCGTCAGACGTGGCTCATCGCCATTGCCGGTCTCGGCACGACCGGACCGCTGCTTGGCTTTTCGGGCCTCTGGGGCGTCCCGTACTTCGTGGCGACCCTCGGTATCGATCGAACGGCCGCAGCCTCCATAACGTCGATGATGTTTCTCGGCTGGGCCGCAGGCGCGCCATTGATCGGCTGGGCCTCCGACCACATCGGCCGCCGCCGCGCGCCTCTCATGCTCGGCCTCGTAGTCTGCACCGCCACCATGTCCGCCATTCTCTATGTGCCGGGCCTTTCGATCCCAACGCTGATGGCACTCTGCTTTCTGTGCGGCTTCGGCGGCGCATCGCAGATCACCGGCTTCGCGGCAGCGCGCGAGAACAATCCGCCGGGTCTCAGCGCCACGGCTATCGGACTCGTCAATGGAACGGTCACCGGCGCTGGCGCGCTCTTTCAGCCGCTGCTCGGATGGCTGCTCGATTTGAACTGGAAGGGCCAGATGGCGGCCGGTGCGCGCCTCTACGATCCAGGCGCCTATCGCATTGCGCTCAGCGCCATCGTCGTCGGCTGTGTGATCGGCTTCCTCTGCACGCTCGCGATGCGCGAAACGTACTGCCGGCCGCTCGAAGAAACGCGATCGCCGGCGACATGATCAGACAGCCAAAGCCTCGCCCTTCAGCAGCTTCGGCACATCGCCCGTCAGCCCAGCAGCTTCGCTCACCAGCGCACGCTTGAGCCCCGGCAGGCGATCGACGACGCCGAGACCTGCATCGCGCACTGAGCGCAGCAAAGCATTGTCCTGCGAGAAGAGTGCATTCAGCGCACCGAACGCTGCCGCCGAGGCCGCACCATCGAAGCGCCGCCAGCGTGCGTATCGCTCGAGCGCCGTCGCATCACCGACATCGAGACCGACGCGCACGGCATCGACGAGACACTCGCTCAGCGCCGCGACATCGCGCAGACCGAGATTGAGGCCCTGGCCGGCGATCGGGTGCACGCCGCGCACCGCATCGCCCGCAAGCGCGAATCTCGGCGCAATCAGCTCGCGGGCGAGGTGCATGGCGAGCGGCCAGCTTCCACGCGGACCTGCAAGCTCCAGCGCACCGAGACGATAGCCGAAACGCTTTTCGAGCTCGCCGAGAAATCCCGCGTCGTTGAGCGCCAGAATGCGCGCCGCTTCGCCTTCCGCCTCGGTCCAGGTGACGCACGCGCGGTTTCCCGGCAGCGGCAAAATGGCGAACGGACCTGCCGGAAGAAAATGCTGGACCGCCCGGCCACCGTGCGGGCGCTCGTGCCGCACTGTCGCGACAATGCCGGTCTGGGCAAATTTCTGCTCGACGATTTTGATCCCGGCAGCCGCACGCAGCGGCGAAGCTCGGCCATCGCAGGCCACTACCAACCCGGCGACGAGTGATGTCCCATCGGCCAATCGAACCGTGATCCCGGCCGTGTCCGACGCGAGGCCTGCCGCCGTGCCCGATATCCGCGCGATCTCCGCCGTATTCGCGGCAACCGCCAGCGCAGCCTTGTGGAGCGCATCCGCGGGCACGATCCACATGCCCGGCTCGCCCTCTCCTACGCTCGTGTCATAGCTCAACAGGATCGGCCGGATGGCATCGGTCAGGCTCGAATCCGTTATGTCGATGCCGCTGACCGGCTGAGCCTCGTCCGCAACGCCTGCCCAAATGCCGATCGCCTCGAGCAGCCTGCGGGAGCCCGCCGAGAGCGCATAGCTCCGCGGGTCGGGGCGCCCGCCGCCGTCGCCCGCATCCAGGATGGCTATGCGCGCCCCGCCACCAAATACGCCGGCGAGCGTCCGTGCCAGGACGAGCCCGGTCAGCCCACCTCCCACGATAAGAATGTCTTGATCGCGCATGCCGCGTTCCGACTTTATGCTGTAGTGGGCAGATCGCCTGCCGATCCACCCGGCCAACCGATCCCGAGGATGCCGCCATCATGGCCCGAAAGAAAGCGTCCGAGACCAGCGCTGTCGATGATCTCGTTGCCATTCTGGACCTCGAGCGGCTCGAGCAGAACCTGTTCCGTGGTCGCGGTCCGAGCGCCGGCTGGCAGCGGGTCTACGGTGGCCAGGTTCTTGGCCAGGCGCTTGTCGCGGCCGTCAGGACCGTGCCGGAGGAGCGCGTGGCGCACTCGCTGCACGCCTACTTCCTTCTCCCGGGCGATCCGGCCGAACCCATCATCTACGACGTGGAGCGCAGCCGCGACGGCGGCAGCTTCACAACACGGCACGTGAAGGGCATCCAGCACGGCCGCACCATGTTCACCATGAGCGTTTCCTTCCACAAGCACGAGGAAGGATACGACCATCACGCCCCCATGCCCGAGGCGCCGCCCCCCGAGGCGCTGCCCAACGAGCACGACCTCAAGGAGCGGATGCTCGATAAGCTCCCCGAAAACATGCGCAAATACTGGGAGCGCGAGCGCCCGATCGAGATCCGTCCGGTGGATGTCTCGCGCTATTTCGCACGCGACGACCGCGAGCCGCGCCAGCTCATATGGATGCGCGCGACCAAGCGGCTTCCGGATTTCTTCCCCCTGCACCAGTGCGTTCTCGCCTACGCATCGGACTTCACGCTGCTCGATACGGCGTTGATCGCTCACGGCAAGCTGATGTTCGACAAGGACCTGCAACTCGCGAGCCTCGACCACGCCATGTGGTTCCACCGGCCGTTCCGTGCGGACGAATGGCTGCTGTATGCCCAGGACAGCCCCTCGGCATTCGGCGCGCGGGGGTTCTGCCGCGGCAGCGTCTATACGCGCGAGGGACTTCTTGTCGCGTCGACCACGCAGGAAGGCCTGATGCGACAGCAACCAACGGGATTCGTGGTCAGCTAACGTGCAAAACGCCGTTTTTGCCTAGTTTTTGGGCAATTGTGACTGCCCAAAAGGCCATCGCTCCGTACCGATCATCTTTTTCCGGCCATATATATCAAGGCATTAGCGAAACATTACCAAACTGGCACGGCCCTTGAGTCTTAACCAAGGACCTGCGTTGCGCAGGTTCTGAAACGCGCACGTCTGCTGCTTCGTCGGACGGGCGCCAAGACGCGAGGTCGAATGGCCATGAAGCTCATCACTGCAATCATCAAACCGTTCAAGCTCGAGGAGGTGCGTTCGGCGCTGACGGACCTCGGGCTGCAGGGCATGACTGTTTCTGAGGTCAAGGGGTATGGCCGTCAGAAGGGACATACCGAGATCTACCGTGGCGCTGAATACGCCGTGAACTTCCTTCCCAAGATCAAGATCGAGGTCGCCGTGACCGGTGCGGAGGTCGACAAGGCCGTCGCCGCAATCGCCGCTGCTGCCAAGACCGGCCAGATCGGGGACGGCAAGATCTTCGTCTCGCCGATCGAGCATACCCTGCGAATCCGCACGGGTGAGACGGACGACAACGCACTCTGATCAAACCGACGTCGCGCTCGCCACCGGCCGGCCTGCCATTGGCGGACGGGGGACAATGCGGCCGGCGCGTCGCCTTGCTGAAGCTCAAACCTCTAACTGGACTGGTGGCAGGAAATAGACCCATGAAGACATGCATTCGTTCAATAACCAGCGTAGCGGCTCTAGCCGCCGCATGGGCCATGGTCAGCATGACCACCGCGCTGCCCGCGCTGGCACAGGCGGCAGCTCCGCCCGCCACAATGAACAGCGGCGACATGGCTTGGATGCTGACCTCGACGGTCATCGTCCTGATGATGACCATCCCTGGTCTCGCGCTCTTCTACGGCGGCATGGTGCGGAAGAAGAATGTTCTCGCCACCTTCATGCAGTCGTTCGCGGCTGCCTGCCTCCTGACCATCGTGTGGATGGTTGTCGGCTACTCGATTGCCTTCGGCGACGGCGGCGAGTTCAACGCCTACTACGGCGGCTTCAGCAAGATGTTCTTCGCCGGCATGACGAAGGACGGTTTGTTCGCTCCGCTTACGATAACGGAGTCGCTGTTCGCCACGTTCCAGATGACGTTCGCCATCATCACGCCGGCTCTCATCGCCGGCGCGGTAGCCGACCGCATGAAGTTCTCGAGCTTCCTCGTCTTCATTACGCTCTGGCTGATCGTCGTCTACGCGCCGGTCTGCCATTGGGTCTGGGGCGGCGGCTTCCTCGGCACGGCAGGCGTGATGGACTTCGCCGGCGGCACGGTCGTGCACATCAACTCGGGCATCGCAGGCCTCGTGGCAGCCATCGTCCTCGGCCGCCGCAAGGGCTACGGCACCGAGAACATGGCGCCGCACAACCTCGTCTACACGGCGACGGGCGCTGCACTCCTGTGGGTCGGCTGGTTCGGCTTCAACGGCGGATCGGCCGGCGCCGCGAGCGACTCTGCCGCTATGGCGGTCCTCGTGACGCAGATCTGCGCGGCGGCGGCGGCACTCGCCTGGATGTTCGCCGAGTGGGTTACGCACGGTAAGCCGAGCGTGCTCGGCATCGCCTCGGGCGCCGTTGCCGGTCTCGTCGTGATCACGCCGGCATCCGGCTTCGTCGATCCGAAGGGTGCCCTCATCATGGGCCTCATCGGCGGCGTCGTGTGCTTCATCGCCTCGACGGGCATCAAGCGCCTGTTCGGCTATGACGACAGCCTCGACGTCTTCGGCATCCACGGTGTCGGCGGCTTCACCGGCGCGATCCTGACCGGCGTGTTTGCCGTTGCCTGGGTCGGCGGGGAGGGTAAGAGCGGCCTTCTCGAAGGCAATCCCGCGCAGGTCTGGACGCAGTTCTACGGCACGATCGCCACGATCGTGTGGTGCGCCGTCGCAACCTTCGTGATCCTCATGGTCATCAAGCTGTTCATGGGCCTTCGCGTCGATGAGCAGACCGAGGTCGAGGGTCTCGACGCCCGCCTCCACGGCGAGACTGTGCCCTGATGAAAATATTTGGGGATGCCTCAGGGCCTCCCCACACTTGAAGTGACACTGATTGGGACTGCTCTGAGAGCGGTCCCAATCGACTCTTCGATACCCCGGCGAGACGAGCTTCTTCCCGGGCGCCGGACGGTACCGCACCCTTGCGGTGCCGGGCCGCGGGATCTGAGGCGATTGCTCCCCCAGTGTCGTCGCTCACCCCGCGGCCTCTCAGCTCAACCGACGGCTACACGAGTCCCGCGTCCGACCCTGGCGAGCACCAGAAGCAGATGGCGCTGCGCGAGGGCGATGCAGCCTTCCGTCGGGCGATATCCCGGTCGCGCTACATGAATGAAGATGGCGCTGCCGGCACCTTGAACCCGAGGTATTCTGTTGTGATCCAGCACGACGATCACATCGTAAAGAGCATCCTCGCGCCACAGACGTTCGGCACTGGCGGGATAGGGATGGCGCACCCACCGATTATAGTTGCGGTCGCCGACGGCATCGCACCACCCAGCGTCCGCTTCGAGCGGGCGCACCGGCAAAGCCGTTTGCGGCCTTTGAATGCGATCGGCGCGATAGAGCACCATTACCGGCCGCCAGGCCCCGCTCGGTGTGGCGCCATCGCCCTCGCGTTTACGATTGGATCGACCGCCCCGTCCCAAGGCGCACGGCAGAACGAGCGACCCCATGCGGAGCCATCCTCGTGTGGTCGAACGCGAGCGCGCATGGACTTGCAACCGGCGGCAACAACGCGGCATGGCGTCGCTGGAACCGTGCGCGCTTG
>JAEZAW010000337.1 GCA_023430315.1 Pseudomonadota bacterium
GACACCCTCCCGGACCCACCCGCCTTAATGACTTGGAGTTAGCGGATACGTCGCGCATAGCACGAGCCGCATTTCCTACTCAAGCCGCTGATAAACTGAGCCAGGCATCATCACCAGTTCGGAGAGCCGCGTGGTTCAGGGCCTCAGCCACATGACGTTCATCGTCCGCGATCTCGATCGCATGGAAGCGATCCTCACGACCGTGCTCGACGCACGGAAGGTCTACGACAGCGGCGAGCAGACCTTCTCGCTCTCGAAGGAGCGCTTCTTCGTCGTCGGCGACGGCGCCGACCCGATCTGGATTGCGACCATGGAAGGCGAGCCGCTGCCGACGCGCACCTATAATCACGTCGCCTTCAAGATCGCCGACGCCGACTACGAGACCTACCTGCAGCGTGTCCTCCAGCTGGGCCTCGAAGTGCGCGAGGGGCGATCGCGCGTACCGGGCGAGGGTCAGTCGATCTACTTTTACGACGACGACAATCACATGTTCGAGCTGCACACGGGCACGCTCGACGAGCGCCTGAAGCGCTACGCGAAAGGCCGCTAGCGCGCTCCGCAAACTCCAAGTCTAAAAAAGGAGGGGGTTCGGGGTCTCCCCGATCGGGGTGCGGGGCTAGCCCCGCTCGCGTCGAAGACGCGACTGAGGCGCAACCGCGGAACCACAGCCACCACTCGCGCACTATGCTACCGTCCCACCGGGCCGGCCTCAGCGGGAAGCACAACCGTCCATGAGCACTCCAGGAATTCTCATCAACATCGACGTCGACGATCTCGCGCGCGCGACTGCGTTCTACTCGGCGCTGCTTGATCTGAAGGTCGGCCGGCGTTTTGGCGACGGCGGCGTCGAGCTGATCGGCGGCGCGGCGCCATTCTATCTCCTGGTGAAAAAAGCTGGGACCGTCGCCAGCTCCACGACCGGCGAGACGCGGCGCTACACGCGACACTGGACGCCCGTCCATCTCGATTTCGTGGTCGAGGATGTCGATGCGGCCGTCGCGAGAGCTGTCGCTGCGGGCGCGACGATCGACGATCCGGCGGAGTCGCACAGCTGGGGCCGCATTGCCCGTCTCGCCGATCCCTTCGGCCACGGGTTCTGCCTCATTCAGTTCCTGGGAAGAGGCTACGACGAGATCGCCTCCAGCTAGGGACTTCCCTGCGCATTCAACGGGCTTCGATTGCAGCTACTGTCACCATCTACATCGCCCTCGGCAGTGGCCCCGCGTCCGCGTAGGCCTATGTCGGCACGTGGGGCACGAACGCGGCGCAATGCCGGGTCGATCAGAGCCGGCAGAATGCACCGCTCGTTCTCGGGCGCAGTCGGTATGATCAGCACGAGGCGCACTGCACATTCAGCAGCGTGCGCAAGACGGGCGCCTCATCATGGCAGATCGGAGCGCGATGCAATGTCGAGGGCGACCGCCAGTCGCACACGTTCAACATTTCTGTCGAGGGCAATAGCCTGACGCTCGCCGATCACTACGGCTCGCGCAGGCTCGTGAGGTGCCGGTAGGCGCGCGTCAAGCGCCAGCGCCAGACTTCTGGCGGCCGATTTCGAGATCGAATTGCTCGAGGAGGTCGCCGGCGGGCGGCACGTCACGGCTCATGCGCATGAACGCCTCGAGACGGAGCGTATCCTCGTAGCTGTCGAGCCGGTAGATGAGGCCGTCCTTGATCGCGAAGACGAGCCGCCTCGAGCCTTCGATGATGTTGCCCGTCTTACGATGCCGATAGCGAAAATTCACCTGCGCGCGGACGATGTTGTCCTCGGCGCCGATGATCTCAGGATCGTAGTGGAGGTAATCGAACTCGGACAGCATCGCATATCCGAGATCGCGGCACCCATCTGGTCCACGGTAAGTGCCGGCGAGCGGAGAGGCGTCGCGCCCGTTGTGAATTGTATAGATGATCTCGGGATGGGCGTGTGCCACTGCCATCTCGAGATCCTGCACGCTCCAGTATTTGAAAAACGAGGCAACAACCGAACTGCCGTCCATTCCCCGTGCTCCCCGGCCTTCGCCGCCCCGCCGCTGTGCAGCGGGAATAAGCATTTATTTTCTAGGCCGAGTTCTAGGTTGAGCCTTGCTTCACGCGCTTCGGCAGTGCTGGCGTCTCCGCAAGCATATTGTTCGCGAGACGGTACTTCGTCAGTTTCATGAAGGCCTCGACAAGTTTCGCATCGTGGTAGCCGTCGATGCGGACGATGCGCCCCCCCTTCACTTTGAAGACGAGGCGACGCGTGCCTTCGAGGATACCGCCCGTGAGCCTGTGCCGGTACTTGAAGCGCACCTGTGTTCTCACCATGCGCCCTCGCGCGCTGAGAATAGTGGGCTCGTAGGCCAGATAGTCGAAATCCTCGAGTATGGAGAACAGCACGTCCCTGCAGGCATCGACGCCGTGCCGTTCGCCACCGAATGGGAGATTGCTTGTCGCAGCGTGTATCTTATAGACGATGCTATCGTGCAGAAGCGCACACGCTCTCTCGACGTCCTGAGCTACCCTGAAGGCAAGGAAGGCCTCAACAACCTCACGGCTGCTCATATCTCGTCCCCACGTGCCTTCCCCCAAAAATTGAACGTACAATACTCCGCCCAATTATCAACGTCTTCGTCGTCGCAGGCGCGAAGGTGCAAGGCGCCCGGAAACGCAACACCGGGTGCCCCGCGGACGTGGCGGCGACGCGCTATGGCATGGCCGCTATAGTTATGCAAAATCAAATAATTGGAATCTGTGGTGCTGCCTGTTTTGGCAGCAATCCCTCGAGACGCGGATCGCGGTAGCACTCGACCCCACGCGCGTAGGGGACAAAGCCGGAGCGCATATAGAACGCAAGCGCATCAGGGTGATCATTGGTGCACGTGTGAACCCAGAAACGGGCGATGCGAGGTGTCCTGCCCCACGCCCGCTCGATGGCTCTGTTCATCAGGAACCGGCCAGCGCCGACACCGATCGCCTCCGGCACCACCCCGAAAAAGGCGAGCTCGCACGCGCCCTCGGTGCGGAAGTCGAGTTGCAGCAGCCCGATCTCGTCAGTCCCGGCGCAGAGCGTGTAGGTCTCCATGGCCTCCGACGAAAGCGCGGCGCCGAGATCGGCGGGACTGCGGCGAAGCTGGGAGCCCCAGAGCCACGGCTCGCCGACCATGCGGAAGACGCGGAGAAACTCCGCGACATCGGCCGGCATCCGCTTCAGCGAAAGCCCTGCAGCAGTATCGGGGCGCAGCGGCGGCGGCGCGTGCATCTCGAGATAGGTCACGACCTCCGCCACCCAGCCGGGCGGCAGCATGTGCAGCGCCGGCGGTGTCTCGCTGGCTTGTGACGACATGAGCAGGCCCCTCCGCGGATCCCCACCGGCGGCAGGCCGGCGCGCGGACGATATCGTGGATGCCCCACCTAGCCGTCAAGTCGGCATCCTGACGCCGCAGTGTCGCCAGTCAGCCTCCTTTCCGCTTAGGGCTTGTCACATGCCTTGTCACAAACCTTCGGTTCCGGCGTCGCTTCCGATGCCGTTGGTGGTGCGGGCCGCCCACTGATCCGTGGCGGCGCAACGATATCGTTCTCCGCCTCGCGCTGGCGCACGAGCCGCATGAATGTCTCGACGAGCCCCTCGTCGAGATACTCGTCGCATCGGGTCATCAGGCCGTTCTTCACCGTGAAGATGGTTCGCATCGACCCTTCGAGGTTCTCGCCCGTTCGCCGATGGTGCAGCTTGAATTGCGTCTGCACGCGCACAGTCTCGCCGGCGAAACCGACGATCCACTGGTCGAACTTCAGATAGTCGAACATCTCCAGCATCATATGGAGCGTGGCGCGGACGGCATCCTTGCCCTCCGAGGCACCAGCGAAGGGCACTGCCTGCTCCGAGATGTGCAGCGCATAGACGACATCATCGCTACAATATGAAATCGTCGTCTCTACGTCCTGGGCACTCCAGGCCTTGATAACGGCTTCGATAACAGATCGCGCATTCATTCAAAATCTCCGCAATACAATAGCTTGCTACTCGCAATCCTCCTCGTCGGGCATCTTGGAGCTCACCTCGAGCGGCCGTCCGGCCCCCGTCTTGGCAATACGTTTTGGGATTTCCGGCGGTTGCACGATGTCATTGTCGGCTTCACGCTGCCGGGTGAGCCGCATGAATGCCTCGACCTTGCCGCGATCGACGTATTCCTCGCAGCGAACGATCAGGCCATCCCGAACCGTGAAAATGGTCCGGAAAGTGCCCTCTATCTCCTCCCCCGTGCGACGGTGGAGATATCTGTGGCTGGTCTGGACGCGCACAATCTCGCCCTGCACATCCATGATGACCGGCTCGTACTCCAAATAGTCGAACGCCTTTATGAGCTCGTAGAAGGCGGCCTTCATCGCCTCCCGCCCATGAGCGACCCCGGCAAAGGGGGCCAATTCCTCATCGAAATGCAGCGCATACACAACGTCCTCGGCCACGTACGCAAACGTGGACTCGACATCCTGGGCTCTCCACACCTCCAGCGCCGCAGCAACAACATCACGCGAGTTCATTCAGCCAATTGCTCCAAACACGGATCATCTCCGACTGAGCCTAATATGACGTTCGCTTTTGTCAAACTTCCGGCCACAAGCCCGGGAGAGGCGGCGCTATGCGGCATGCCGGACATGCGGTATCACCGCAGCGGGACTGCAGATCTCGACCAAGAGCACAGAGGAGTAACGCCATGGATCTCGGCATCAAGGGCAGGACGGCCATTGTCTGCGCGGCCTCGAAGGGCCTCGGAAAGGGCACGGCGCTGGCGCTCGCACAGGAGGGCGTGAACCTCTTCATCACGGCGCGCACCAAGGCCGATATCGAGGCTGCCGCCGACGAGATCCGCAAGGCGACAGGCGTCAAGGTCACCGCGATCGCGGGCGACATCACCACCGAGGAAGGCCGCAAGGCGGTGCTTGCCGCCTGCCCGAACCCCGACATCCTGATCAACAATGCGGGTGGCCCGCCACCGGGCGACTTCAAGGACTTCACGCTCGATGACTGGCGCAAGGCCGTCGAGTGGAACATGATCACGCCGATCGCGCTGATCAAAGCCACCGTCTATGGCATGATGGATCGCGGGTTCGGCCGCATCGTCAACATCACCTCGCAATCCGTGAAGGCGCCGATCGCCTCGCTCGAGCTCTCCAACGGCGCGCGCACGGGCCTCACCGGTGCCATCGCGGTCATCGCACGCAAGGCCGTGCGCAAGAACGTGACCATCAACAATATCCTGCCCGGCCCCTTCGATACGGATCGCCTGCGCGGTTCGACGAAGAAATACGCAGAGATGAAGGGCGTCTCGGTCGAGCAGGCGCTCGAGGAACGCAAGTCCACAAATCCTGCCGGCCGCTTCGGCAATACGGAAGAGTTCGGCGCGGCAGCCGCGTTCCTCTGCTCGAAGCACGCCGGCTACATCACCGGCCAGAACCTGCTCCTCGACGGCGGCAGCTTCCCGGGCTCG
>JAEZAW010000005.1 GCA_023430315.1 Pseudomonadota bacterium
AAGCCGTGGCGCTCGATGCTCTTGAGGAACGACAGAAGCACCGCGCGATAGGTCGGGATGTCGAAGGTGAAGGTGCCGCCGCGCGGCATGTGGTGCTCGGCCATGCCGCACCAGAGTGTCGGCGCGACAACGATCGGCATTTCAGCAGCGAGCGCTTCCGCCGCGCGCTGACACACGGTCTCGCAGAGCACCGCATCGACGCCGACGGCCATGTGCGGCCCGTGCTGCTCCATCGAAGCCACAGGCATAACGACCAGCGCACCGGCCTTGGACTTCTCGACGATCTCCGGCGCCGTCAACTCCTTCCACATCACCGACTTGGCCACGCTCTTCACTCCTTGATCTTCATTCTTTGATTTTTTGGCCGGTCTTCTGCCAGTCGGCGAGGAAAATCTCGATGCCCTTGTCGGTCAGCGGGTGCTTGACGAGCGCGTGCAGGATCTTCGGCGGGATGGTCGCGACGTCCGCGCCCGCGAGCGCCACCTGCTTGACATGCTCCTCCGAGCGGATCGAAGCGGCGAGGATCTCGGTGCCGAGTTCGGGATAGTTGTCGTAGATCGTGCGGATCTCCTGGATCAGCTCGATGCCGCTCTGGCCGATGTCGGCGAGGCGCCCGATGAAGGGCGAGATGAACGTCGCGCCGGCCTTGGCGGCAAGCAACGCCTGGTTCGCCGAGAAGCACAGCGTCACATTGACCATGATGTCGTCTTCGGTCAGCGCGCGGCAGGCCTTGAGGCCATCCCACGTCATCGGCACCTTGACGGCGACGTTGTCGGCAATATCGGCCAGGATCTCACCCTCGCGGATCATGCCGGCGGCATCGAGCGCCGTGACCTCGGCCGAGACCGGACCGTCCACGATGTCGCAGATCTCCTCGATGATGGTCTTGAAATCGCGCCCCGTTTTCGCCACCAGGGACGGGTTCGTGGTCACGCCGTCGAGCAGGCCCAGCGCGGCCAGCTCACGGATCTCGGCGACATCCGCCGTATCGACGAAGAATTTCATGGGTGCTCCTCCGGGATGCTCCTGCGGGCCCTTGTGAATGCTGCCCTCGGATCGCCGTTCCTGAGCGGCTAAGCTGGCGGGCTGATTCGGGTTTCTAGTCCGAGTAGACACGCATTGGAAGACTTGCTGGCAACGATGCTTGGACCGCCCGCCGTCGCGCGCCCGCGCGTGCCGGTGTTGTTGCCCGTTGCCCTCGACCAGACCTACGACTACGCCGTGCCCGCGGGCTTAGAGATCGAGCCCGGCGATTTCGTGGTCGTGCCCTTCGGGCCGCAGACGCGCATTGGGCTTGTCTGGGATCAGCCGGTCGGCGACCAGGGCAAGCCCGTCGACGAGAAGAAGCTCAAGGCCATCATCGAACGCATGGACGCGCCGGGCCTTCCCGTGACGTCGCTGCGCTTTGCCGAATGGGTCGCGCGTTACACGCTGGCGCCGCTCGGCATGGTCGTGCGCATGATGATGAGCGCGCAGGCGGCCTTCGAGCCGGTCAAGCCGCGCCTCGGTGTCGCACGCGTTGAGGGTGCCGCAGAGCCCCCGCGCATGACACCGGCCCGCAAGCGCGCGCTGGACATCGCGGCCGACGGCCTGATCCGGGCAAAGAGCGCGCTCGCCTCGGAGGCTGCGTGCAGTACAGGCGTCATCGATGGCCTGATTGAAGCTGGATGCCTCGTCGAGGTGGTGATCCCCGAGCGGCGCTTTCCGCGACCCGATCCGGCGCACGCGACCGTCACGTTCACGGATGCGCAGCAGGAAGCCGTCGAGACGCTCACTGCAGCGGTTGAAGCGGGAACGTTCTCCGTCTCGCTGCTCGATGGCGTAACCGGCTCGGGCAAGACGGAAGTTTATTTCGAGGCCGTCGCACGCACGCTCGAGCAGGGTCGGCAAGCGCTGATCATGCTGCCCGAGATCGCGCTGACCAGCCAGTTCATGGACCGCTTCAAGGCGCGGTTCGGTGCCGCGCCGGCGGAATGGCATTCGGCGCTATCAGGTCCCGAGCGCGGGCGCGTGTGGCGCGCGGCCGCAACGGGCGAAGCGCGCGTGATCGTCGGCGCGCGTTCGGCGCTCTTCCTGCCCTATGCGGACCTTGGCCTGATCGTCGTCGACGAAGAGCACGATCCCGGTTTCAAGCAGGAGGATCGCGTCCACTACCAGGGCCGCGACATGAGCGTCGTACGCGCGCATCTCGGCGGCGCGGCGGTGGTGCTGGCCTCGGCGACACCCTCGATCGAGAGTCACGTCAACGCACGCACCGGGCGCTATCGCCACCTTATTCTGCCGGGCCGCTATACGGGCGTCGATCTCCCGGAGATCACGCCGATCGATCTGCGCTCGTCACCACCGGAAAAGGGCCGCTGGCTCTCACCTGTGCTCGTCGAGGCCATGGCAGAGACCATGGCCAAGCGCCAGCAGACGCTGCTGTTCCTCAATCGCCGCGGCTATGCGCCATTGACGCTCTGCCGATCCTGCGGCCATCGTATCGAGTGCCCGCAGTGCACGGCCTGGCTCGTCGAGCATCGCTTCCGCAATCGGCTGAACTGCCATCACTGCGGCTTCTCCATGCCGCTGCCCTCGAAGTGCCCGAAGTGCGGCGAACCGGACAGCCTCGTCGCCTGCGGCCCCGGCGTCGAGCGCATCGACGAGGAGGTGCGTGAGCGTTTCCCCGAGGCGCGCATCGCACTGCTCTCGTCGGACCTCATCCCCTCTCTCACCGAGATGCGCGACATCATCAAGGGCATCGAGGGCAACGAGATCGACATCATCATCGGGACGCAGATCGTGGCCAAGGGCCACCACTTCCCGGATCTCTCGATCGTCGGTGTCATCGATGGCGATCTCGGCCTCGCCCAGGGCGCCGATCCGCGCGCCGCCGAGCGTACGTTCCAGCTCCTGCATCAGGTGACCGGCCGTGCCGGCCGCGCGCTCGCCAAGGGCGCCGGATACATCCAGACGCACATGCCGGAGCACCCGGTCATGGACGCGATCGTACGCGGCGACCGCGAGGCCTTCATCGAGCGCGAGATCCGCACGCGCCAGCTCGCCATGCTGCCGCCCTTCGGCCGGCTCGCGTCGCTCATTGTTTCGGCGCGCCATAAGGAGACGGCCGAGTCCGCCGCGCGCATGATCGCACAGCGTGCGCCGGCAGCCCCCCGCATCGAGGTACTGGGCCCCGCCGAGGCGCCGATCTCGGTCATCCGGGGCCGCTACCGCTGGCGGCTGCTGCTGAAGGCGCCCCGCGAGCTGGACATCCAGGCCTATTTGCGCGCCTGGCTCGCCAATATTCCCGAGATCAAGGGCGACCTCCGCCTGACCGTCGATATCGACCCCTACAGCTTCCTCTGATCGGGATCTGACTAACCGGACGGATGAATTCCTCAGGGTTCGAGGTACCGCTTAACGACAAGCGCCTCCAAGCGCAGAGCTTCAGCCAGGTCTGCTCTTCCGACCGTCTCGAACTCCACCGCTGCCCGCTCGCGCTCCAGGATATCTGACAACAGAACACGGCGCACATCACCCTCCCCGAGCGGACGGTACGAACGCTCAGCAGCCCCGTCGACCAAACCACTACCACCCTTGAATGGCGGCGCTTCGGCATCGTCGATCGCCGTGATCAAGGCCCGAAAAACCTTTACCTCGGCAACGCGAGCCTCCCTGAGGGCGACGCGCAAATCAGCGCGCAGGCGGCTCTTCATTCGTTCTCCGGCGGCGTCCTTTTTGTCATCCGTCACAATCAATACCGCTGGGAGCGCATTCTAGGCGCGCTGCATCCAAATCGATGCAAAATATGGCGTCGCAACAGAAGGCATAACATATCAGAATTGCTTATAAAATATGCTTAACAGACCCCGCGCGGATGTGCACTATTGTGCAATGCAATAGAAGCCCCATATGACTTCGTGCGAGACCGGTGCCGTCTAGAGCGCTGGCTCGCGTGTGCCAACCCGAGGGGGTACATCATGAGCAATACGACCTCCCGCGCCGTCTTGGATCCCGACGACGCACCAGACGCCCTTCCGCCCGAGATCCATCCGATCTCGGCGGCGAGCGTCCGCAAGCTGTGGCCGACCGAAGGTGATCTCTTTCGCGACCACCTCCTGCGACTCGATAAGGACAGCCGGCGGATGCGCTTCGCCCATGGCGTGTCCGACAGCTTCATCGAGGACTATTCGGCGCGCATGAACGACATGGGCTCGCTCGTCTTCGGCTATTTCGTCGATGGCGAGATCCGGGCTGCGGCCGAGCTCAGAAAGCTCTCCGACAACTGGGGCGTCGAGGCCGAGGCTGCCTTCTCGGTCGAGCGCGCCTACCAGGACCAGGGCATTGGCTCGGCGCTCATGGGCCGCATCATCCGCTCGGCGCGCAACCGTGGCGTCAAACTGCTGTTCATGAGCTGCCTCGCCGAGAACGCGAAGATGCAGGCCATCGCCAAGAAGCACGAAGCCGATCTGCGCTTCGAGTACGGCGAGGTGATCGGCGAGATCATCCCGAGCGGGCCGGACTATTTCTCGCTGCTCGCGGAGGCCGCGGACGACCGCGTCGGCTACATGATGGCCGTGCTCGATCTCTCCTCGCGCCTCGTGAAGGCGGCTTGAGACGGGGACTTGGGGATATTTGCGCAATTGCGCGGCCCCTGCCGCAGGATTGACCCTATCCGACGCCATGGGAATGCAGGCGCGCGGTTGCCTCGCGAGGCGCCGCGCGCTAGCAGTCATGCACGGACTAGCGGCACCTGCGGATGATTGAAACACTCACACAGCTCATTAGTGAGAACCGCGCGCTCGCCGTGATTGGCGTGCTGCTGCTGCTGCTCGTGTTCGTGCCGGGCATGCGCGCCGTCACGCAGGTCGGCCTGCGCATCTTCGCCCGCATTCTCCTGCTGATCGCGCTCATCGCCCTCGTCAGCGACGGCACACGAACAATCGCCAACGACAGCGGCATCGTCATCACCTCGGCCCTGCAGTACTGGACCGAGGTGGCACCCACGATGGTGGAGAACCTCAAGCGCACGCTCTCGCTCAAGATCCATCCGCTTTTCTGGGACGGGTTGCTGGTGCCGCTGCTGAGCCTGCCCGCATGGATCGTTCTCGCGGGCAGCGCCATGCTGATTCTGTTTTTCGCCCGCAAGCGCCGCAAGACGAACATCTACGTCAATGCCTGAGCGAGGCGCGCCATGAAAGTGCTCGTGACGGGCGCCAACGGTCATGTCGGCTTCGGCGTGTGCAAGGCGCTGCTGGCGAGCGGCCACGAGGTCCGCGCGTCGATCCGCTCGGCGGACGACACGGCAAAGGCCGCGCCGCTGCGCGCGCTCGGTATCGACGATATCGTCAGCCTCGACGTGCGTGAGAGCGCGCCGTTCGTCGACGCCTGTCGCGGTATGGACGTGCTGATGCACGTCGCGGCGACCTATGCCATGCATCCGCCCGGCCATCCCGAGGCGCCGTCCATGCTGCGCGACAGCACCGAGGGCGCCGCCAATGCCGTGAATGCCGCCGCGCGTGCCGGCGTGCCGAAGGTCGTGCTGACGTCCTCCGTCGCGGCGCTGCCCCGTGTGCGCCCGAACGATCCGCCCGTCACCGAAGCCGACTGGGCGACCGATCTCGGTGTCCCCTATTTCCGCGCCAAGACCGAGGGCGAGCGCGCCGCGTGGAAGGCGGCCGAGGAGACCGGCGTCAAGCTCGCCACCATCCTGCCGGGCGCCGTTGGCGGACCGGACTTCCAGCGCCGCACACCGACCATCCACATGATCGAGAACATCATGCTCGGCGCCATGCGCTTCGGCGCGCCGAACACGAACACGGCTTATGTCGATGTGCGCGATGTCGCGGCGGCCCATGTCCTCGCCGCCGAGCGCGATGTCGATGGGCGTTTCATCATCATCAACGACCATGCGCCGGAAATGCGCGAGCTGAGCCTGCTCATGCACTGGGCTGACATGTCCGTGCCGGCGGCCCGGACCGTGCTCCCGGACTTCGTGATGAGCGCCGGTCCCGCCCTCGACTGGTTGCGCTCCAGCATCCTTCGCACACCCCGCATGGTGAGCCGGGAGCTGATCGAGACCATGCGCGGCAAGGTCACCAAGGCCAGCAATGCCCGCGCCAAGGCCGAGCTCGGCTGGCACCAGTCGGTCGGCCTCGACCGCAGCCTCGGGGAAACCATGGCCGCCATCCGGGCCCTGAGGCGGCGGGAAGGCCATAGAGTCGTCATCTGACAATTCCGCGCTCGCGAGACATAGTCTTCGGAATGCAGGGCCATTGACTTTCAGGCCCCGTTTCATCATGTTCCCGCGCATGAGCACCGGTTTTGCCATCATCCGACGTTTGCGCGCGCGCCCCTTGGCGCGGCGGCGATGACGGCTTGCAGTCCTAAGAAGCCCGTTGATCGTACGCCGCGCTCCTAACGCGGCTTTTTTTGTGCCCGCAAGCACCCGCTCTGACATCAGGATCAAGACCATGGCCACCACGACCGCTGCCAAAAGCCATCCCGCCGCCATCAAAGGCAAAGTCCCGACCGTCTTCATCGATGGTGAAGCCGGCACGACCGGCCTCGAGATCCGCCAGCGGCTCGCCGGCGCCAAGGGGATCGAGATCAAGTCGATCGATCCGGAAAAGCGGAAGGACCCGGCCACGCGCAAGACGCTCATGGCCGAGACGGATGTCGTCATCCTCTGCCTTCCCGACGACGCCGCGAAGGAAGCCGTGGCCCTCGCCGACAGCCTGGGTTCCGAGAGCCCGCGCATTATCGATGCCTCGACCGCGCATCGCGTCGCGCGCGGCTGGACGTATGGTGTGCCGGAGCTGACGGCGGGTCAGGCCGAGGCCATCGCAACATCGAAGCGCGTGACCAATCCAGGCTGCTATCCGACGGGCGGCATCCTTCTGCTGCGGCCACTCGTCGACGCGGGCATCATTCCTGCTGACTATCCGATCACCGTGAATGCTGTCTCCGGCTACTCGGGCGGCGGCAAGTCCATGATCCAGGCCTATGACGCCGGCACCGCGCCTTCCTTCGAGCTTTACGGCCTTGCGCTGACGCACAAGCACGTGCCTGAGCTGCAGAAGTACAGCGGCCTTACGCGGCGGCCAATCTTCGTGCCCTCCGTCGGCAATTTCCGGCAGGGCATGCTGGTGAGCATTCCGCTTCATCTCGACACGCTGCCGGGCACACCGTGTCCCAAGGACCTGGAATTGGCGCTCGACAAGTACTATCGCGGTCAGAAGCTCGTCACTGTCATGCAGGAGCCCGTCGCAGCGCTGCCGAGGCTCGAAGCCGAAGCCCTCAACGGCACGGACAAAATCGAGCTGTTCGTCTACGGCAGTTCAGCCCTGAAGCAAGCCGTGCTCGTCGCGCGCCTCGACAATCTCGGCAAGGGCGCATCCGGTGCGGCCGTGCAGAGCCTCGGGCTGATGCTCGGGTTGAAGTTCTAGGTCGCCGCGTAGGTCGCGCCTTCGGCGCGAGCGAGACCAGTCTCGCGCTCTGCCGGGAGGGACACCCTCCC
>JAEZAW010000074.1 GCA_023430315.1 Pseudomonadota bacterium
GCTCCCACTGAATGTTGTTTGCGCGGCTCGTGTAGATATAGACGTAATCATTCGGCCCGCCCGGCTTGCACTTGAACACATCCGACGGTGCATTCGTGCCGAGCACGACCTGATTGCCCATGCGCGGACATGGCTTCTTGTGCAGAAGCTGCGAGGCGTAGGCAATGCGGCAGTAATTGACCATCGCATCCTGCATCGCGACCTCGACCTTCTGGCCGCGGCCGGTAATCGTGCGCTGGTAGAGCGCCGCCAGCACGCCGATGCACGCATGAAGGCCGGTGCCGGTATCGCCGAGCGTGACGCCGGGCTTGATCGGCTTGCCATCGCTGTCGCCCGTGATGCTCATGACGCCGCCCGCAGCCTGCGCAATCATGTCGAAGGCAAGATGCTTCTCGTAAGGGCTGCCTTTTCCGAAGCCCTTGACCGTCGCATAGATGATGCGCGGATTGATGCGCGAGACTTCCTCATAGGAAAAGCCGAGCTTCTCGATGGCGCCCGGCGCGAAGTTCTCGGCGAAGATGTCAGCTTGCGCGATCAACTTGCGCAGCATGTCCTTGCCGCGCTGATCCTTGAGATTGAGCGTCACCGAGCGCTTGTTGGCGTTGAGCAGCATGAAGTAGTAGCTGTCGACGCCCTTGATGTCGGTCGAGGCCCCGCGGCCCTGCTCGCCGCCCACCG
The DNA here is from genome assembly GCA_023430315.1 of Pseudomonadota bacterium. Classification (GTDB taxonomy): domain Bacteria; phylum Pseudomonadota; class Alphaproteobacteria; order Rhizobiales; family Hyphomicrobiaceae. The sequence goes on from JAEZAW010000074.1 coordinate 679, forward strand.
GATTCTCGATCTTGATGACGTCGGCACCGAGCCACGCCAGCGTTTCAGTGATGGACGTGCCGGCCTCGAACTGCGTGAGATCGACGACCTTGATGCCCGCAAGCGCAGTGCGCCCGGCTTCTTCCCTGCCTGGGGACGACATGGCTCCTCCCGGAAGCTCGTTGTTTTGGCTGCCGGAGAGTTTGCTTCGTGCGCGGACCGTGCGCAAGGCTGCAGCGCCCCGCGCATGACAGGTAGACGGCGGATAGAAGAACCTCGCGGGCGACGCAGGCTCAGGTGCGCCGCCTGCCCTCCCAATCGACGATCCAGAGCGAGAAGGCGGTTGCTGCGCCGTAGATGGCCATCGCGAAGCCGACGAGCGCAAAGAGCATCCACGCCGGCGCATCGATGCTGACGAGCCAGAGTCCGCCAATCAAAACAACGACGAGCCTCAGCGTGCCCGCCAGAACAGGACCGACGACGCTGCCCGAACCTTGCGCTGCAAAATAAAGGCAGAGACCGAGGCCAAATAGACCATAGAACGGTCCGGCCAAGCGGAGATAGCTACTTGCAGCCGCAAGCGTCGCCGGGTCTTTCGTGAAGATGCCCGCCCAAAGAAGCGGAAACACGGCGACGATCAGGCCGACGATCGTCAGCAGGATCGTCGCGACCGCACCCGACGTCCAGGCGACGCGCCTGGCGCGTGCAGCGTTACCGGAACCGATGGCGACGCCGACCATTGGCACACTCGCGACGCCGATCGAGAACGTGATCGGAATGAGCAGGAACTCGAGCCGTGTGCCGAGACCATATCCGGCCAGCGCTTCCGTTCCGAAAGCCGAGACGAGACGCGTGAGGATCAGGATCGTGACGACCGTCTGGATAGACGAGAGGCACGCGACGGCACCGACCTTGCAGATATCCCGCAGCATGTCCCAGGAAAGCGACATCTTCGAGAGCCGCAGCGTGATGCGCGCACGACCCGATGCGAGATGCCAATAGAGATACAAGGCGCCTGCCGTGAACGCTGCAGCCTGCCCCATCGCGACACCCGCCATGCCGAGGCGCGGGAATGGTCCGAGACCAAGCCCAAAGCTGCCGCCAACGAGGATCTGAGCGCCGGCGACCGCGAGCAGGACGACCGACGGCACGACCATGTTTCCCGTGCCGCGCAGGATCGAGGCGAACGTATTGGCAAGCCAGATCGATGGCGCACCGAGGAAAACCACATTCGAGTAGGTCAGCGCCTCGGCAAGCACGCCCTCACGGCCGCCGAGCGCGCGATAGATCGCGGGGCCGGCAAGCAGGTAGAGCGTCAGAAAGAAAAGACCAGCGGTGGCACCGATCACGAACGCATGCTGGGCGAGGGCTGCGGCGCGCACGGTATCACCAGCGCCGAGCGCGCGGCTGATCGCGGAGGAAATGCCGCCGCCCATGGCGCCTGCAGACATCATCTGCTGAAGCATGACCATCGGGAATACGAGCGCGAGTCCAGCGAGTGGGAGCGTCCCGAGCTGCCCGACGTAGGAGGTCTCCGCGATCGCGACGAGCGCCGTCGCCACCATGGCGATGGTTGTCGGCAGCGCGAGGCGAAGCAGCGTCGGAAGAATAGCGCCGTCGAGCAGAGGATGGGCCGCCGCAGCGGGCTGCGGAGCAGAGCCGAACGAGGTGGCGGTCATGGTTCGGACCTCATGCCTTCGCGGGCGACGCAGTGACGATGCGCGGCACCGGCTGCTCTTTGATCGGCCAGTTGATGAGCGCCGAGACCACTCCGAGCGCGACCGAGATCCACCACATGGCGTCATAGGACTTGGTCATGTCGAACAGGCGCCCGGCGAGCCATACGCCGAGGAACGAGCCGACCTGATGCGAGAGGAAGACGAAGCCGAATAGCATCGACATCCACTGTGTGCCGAAGAAGGTCGCGACGAGGCCGCTCGTCGGCGGGATGGTCGACAGCCAGAAGATGCCGAGCAGCCCACAGAGCACGATGACCGTCACCGGTGTCAGCGGCAGGACGAGAAAGCCGAGGAAGATGATCGCGCGGGCGAAATAGATAACGCTCAGCAGGCGACGCTTCTCGATGTAGCGACCCGACTGACCCGCAAGGAACGTGCCGATGATGTTCGCGATGCCAACGACGGAGAGCGCGAACGGTCCAACCCAGCTCGGCAGCCCCTGATCGACAGCGAAAGCCGGCAGGTGCACGACGATGAAGGCGACGTGGAAGCCGCACACGAAGAAGCCCGCCGTCAGCAGCCAGTAGCTCGGATGCCGGAAGGCCTCGCGCAGCGCTTCGCCGAGCGTCTGGCTGCGCACGGGCCCACCCACTTTTGCGGGCTTGCCGCCAATGGGCCACGCGAGCGGGATGAGCAGCGCCGTGATCGCCATGAGCCACAGCAGGCTCTGCTGCCAGCCGACGATCTCGATGAGGAAGTGCATGACCGGCAGAGCGACGAAGCTGCCGATGCCAGCCGCCATGCCGATCGATGCGATTGCCGAGAGGCGCTTTTCCGGCGGTGCGAGCCGGCCGATGGTGCCGACGAGAGACGTCACGCCCGTGCCGCTGACGCCGATACCCATGAGAATACCGGCAATGAGCAGATCGGTCGAAGTTTGCGCGGCTAACATGAAGTAGAGGCCCGCGATGGTCGCCAGCACACAGGCGACGACGACGCGGCCCGCGCCGAACATGTCGATCAGGGCGCCTGAGAATGGCGCGCCGACGCCCATGAGCAGTTGCGATGAGGCAATCGAGAGCGCAAATGCTTCGCGCCCTACATTGAGCGCCGCCGTGACGGGCTGCAGGTAAAGTCCCATGGACTGGGCGCGCCCCATGGACACGCCGACGATCGTGCCGACGATCAGGATGAGCAGCCAGAGCGGAAGAACTGCTTGAGACGAAGACGTGCGCATATGCTTGCCCGTAAAAATGGAGGGATGTGGCGGAACGCCGGAGCGATCGTCAGCCGGCAGGAACTTGCATCACCAGGCACGTCGTCGTGCCGTGTGCGTAGAGCTTGCCTTCGGCATCGACGAGGCGTGCCTCCGCCGTCGCGATGCGGCCGCCCACGTGAATGACCTTCCCCTCGCACCTGAGCTTGCCAGTGCTCTGATGCACGGCACGCACAAAACTGATGGCGAGATCGACCGTCGTGTAACCGTAGCTGGCCTTCAGCGTCGAATGCACCGCGCAGCCCAAGGCCGAGTCGAGCAGCGTCGTCATCCACCCGCCGTGGACCGTGCCGAGCGGATTGCGGAAACGATCCGAGGGTAGCCCCTCGAAAACAGCGCGGCCGGGCTCGGCTTCGACGAGTATGAAATCGAGCGTCTCGCAGATCGGCGGCGCCGGATACTTCCCGCTCATCATCGCGCGCAGGAATTCTATGCCCGACATCGACGTCGCCGTTTTGAAGTCGGTGACGCCGAAGCTCACCGGCTGGCCCGCGAGCTGCTCCACAGCGCTTTTGTTTGTGCTCATGATCGTTTTTCCATTTACTGCATATGCAGGTACAGCATCGTCAAAAAAGCAGAACTATTCCGCGAAGCGCTCCAGTACGTAGTCGAGCGTGTCGTGGAGCGCCGCGGTCTCCTCTTCGCCGATCAACTTGCGAACGTGCTCCTGCGCCTCGCGCCACGCCGGCCGCGCGCGCTCGAGAGCTTGCCGCCCGGCATCGGAGAGACTCACCCAGCGCACACGCCGATCGCGCTTGTCGGTCTCGATGACCACGAGCCCCTCGCGATGAAGCGGCTGCAGGTTGCGCGTCAGAGTCGTCGGATCCATGAGCAGCTGCTCGGCCAGCGGCCCGATCGCCATCCGTCCTGACAGGAGACTGGCGAGCACGCCGAACTGCGTGATCGTCAGGCCGAATGCCTCGAGGTGACGGTCATAGATCTGTGTGACCCGCCGCGCCGCCTTGCGCAGGCGCATGGCCGTGCATCCCCGCGCCCGACGCGGCTGTTCTGATGCGTTCTGGTCCATGGCCGCCATATATCTGCATATGCAGGGAATGGCAAGTCCGCGGCGAACACATCTCCGTGCAGAAAGCCGTGCGCTTTCAGGAGGTCGAGGTCTCGCCGCGCGTTGCTTCCGGCGGTGTTTCTGCCAAGGCAACAACGAGATAAGCGTCTTCGGCAGCCACCACGCGGACCCATGTCCCGGCTTCGCAATCCGGGCCACGCGCACGCCAGACCGTGTCGGCAACGCGCACCCGGCCTTCTCCGCCCGCGAAGGCCTCGCTCACGCGCACCACGCGCCCGATGTGATGTGATCCACGACGATTGAGATTTGGCTGCTCGCTTCCGGTAGGCGACTGGTGCGCCCAAAAGAATGCCAGGAGGAGATCGAGCACGAGCATCGCGATACCGATCGCCAGCAGCCACCAGCCGATCGCATTGCTTCGGATTGCCAAATACAGACCGACCGCGGCGAGCGGAACGCCGACCCACGGCAGCAGCAGGTCCACGAGCCCTATGAGCCAGACCAGAGGACCCGGATCTTTCTCAGGCCGATACACGCTCCACCATCAGCACGGCATCATGCACGTCTTTCACGCGAACGCGCGTGCCCGCGGGTACATCCTCGCCCTCGGCCTGCCAGAGCGTGTCGCCGACGCGCACCCGCCCGCGACCGCCCTTGATGGCTTCAGCCACGACGAACTCGCGCCCAACATACTGATGGCTGCGCACATTCAGATCGGGGACATCAGTGATGTTCACGTGCGCACGCGCATACTTCCGGACGGCAAAGGCCGTCGCGATCGAGAACACCGCGAATATGACGAGCTGCCAGGGCCACGTGACGCCTGTCGCGAAGACGATGAGACCGACGGCGAGCGCGGCCGTTCCGAACCAGACCATGTTGACGCCCGGCACAACGGCTTCGAGCGCGTAAAGCACGAGCGCGAGAATGAGCCAGTTCCAGGCTCCGAGATCGAAGAGAAAAGACATCAACATAGCGCCAACCCGGATTGAGTATCTGGTCGCGAGTAGTTACGGCAGCCGAAGAAACCGCTTGCGCACAATACAGTGAGAAAGGCCAGGAAGGTAGGCGCCCGGCAGTCACACCGGGCGCCTCAATTCCTCAGGCGCCAGCGCGCGGAACGCTACCCGCTGCATTGGGGCGGTTGCCGCCGGTGGGTCGTGGCGCCGAGCCGTCCCGGTTGCCGAAGGCGGAGCCCGCGATCTCGGCGATGCCGGCGAGCGAGCCGATCACCGAGGAGGCCTCGAGCGGCATCATCAGCACCTTCTGGTTCGGTGAGCGGGCGATCTGCTCGAGTGCCTTCAGGTAGTTGTTGGCGACGAAGTAGTTGATCGCCTGCACGTCACCCGACGCGATCGCCTGCGAAACGAGACGCGTCGCTTCGGCTTCGGCCTGGGCAGCACGCTCGCGGGCCTCGGCCTCGCGGAACGCGGCTTCTCTCTTGCCTTCGGCCGCCAGCATGACCGCCTGCTTCTCGCCCTCGGCCTTGAGGATGTCAGCCTGCCGCTCACCTTGTGCCTTGAGGATCGCAGCCTCACGCAAACCTTCGGACTCGAGGATCTGGGCGCGCTTCTCGCGTTCGGCTTTCATCTGGCGGGCCATCGAGTCGACGAGATCGCGCGGCGGCGCAATGTCCTTGATCTCGATGCGCGTCACCTTCACGCCCCAGGCTTCCGTCGCGTGATCAACGACGTCGAGCAGCTTGGCGTTGATCGTGTCGCGGTTGGAGAGCAACTCGTCGAGATCCATCGAGCCCATGACGGTACGGATGTTTGTCATCGTCAGGTTGATGATCGCGGCCTCGAGGCCCTCGACCTCGTAGGCTGCCTTGGCGGCGTTGAGCACCTGGAAGTAGGTCACGCCGTCGACGCGCACCATGGCGTTGTCGCGAGTGATGACATCCTGGCTCGGGATCTCCATCACCTGCTCTTTCATGTTCATCTTGTAGCCGACGCGCTCCATGACCGGGATGAGGATGTGCAGGCCCGGCGTCAGCGTCCGCGTGTAGCGGCCGAAGTTCTCGATCGTCCAGTTATAGCCCTGCGGCACGATCTTCACGGTCGACCACAGCGCCACCGCTGCAAGGACGATCAGCAACAGACCGAAGATCTCGAAACCACCAAACGGTTGCATTGGGCAGATCCTTCCATGAGCGCTGCACTGTCGAAATAAGCGCGAATCTCTTCCCGTTTCTCTTGTCTGAAACAGTCAAAACAAGGTAAATGAACGGTAAACCGCCTATTTGGAAAAAGTCAGGCAGACCAAAATAATCGCCGTAGATCATTAAATGTACCCGCAAAGCTACTTTTACCGGCCACCGAATTGCGAGCACGGCGAAGCGGCATTTTTTCTCAGAGCCAACCCTGCAGCTCGCGCCGGACGACGTTCGCGATAACGGCCATGCCCTCGGGATCGTCATTCAGGGCCGGCAGATAAGCGAATTTCTCACCGCCATTCTCCATGAAGTAGTGGCGGTTTTCGACGTCGAGCTCTTCCAGCGTCTCAAGACAGTCAGCGGTGAAGCCAGGAGCGACCAGCGCGAGCCGCCGCACGCCCTCGCGTGCCAGCCGCTTCACGGTTTCGTCCGTATAAGGCTGGAGCCAGACGTCATTTCCAAAACGGGATTGGAAAGTCGTGAGCCACTGCGTCTCGCTAAACCCCATTGCCGCGCGAAGCAGGCGCGATGTCTTCTGGCACTGGCAGTAATAGGGATCGCCCTGATGAAGATATTTTTCAGGCATTCCGTGAAACGTCGCGATAATCCGCTCCGGTTCGAAATCGAGTTTTGCAAGATGCCGGCGCATGGATGCGGCAAGTGACTCGATATAGACGGGATCGTCGTGCCAGGGAGGCGCGACGCGAACGGCCGGCTGCCAGCGCATATCCATGAGCGCGCGAAAGGCCTGATCGCACGCCGTAGCCGTAGTTGCAGCGGCGTACTGCGGATAGAGCGGCACGATCAGAATGCGGTCGCAGCCCTGCGAGAGCAGCCATTCGAGGCGGCTGGCAGTCGTCGGGTTCGCATACCGCATGGCCCAGTCGACGACGACGCCTGGCATGTCCGCCAGAGCAGCAGCGAGCTTCTCGGCTTGCGCGCGTGTGATCGTCTTCAGCGGACCTTCATTGCGCTCCTTGTTCCAGATGGAATCGTAGTCGCGCCCCTTAGGCCCTGGCCGCACCGTCAGGATGATGAAATTGAGGATCGGCCACCACTTCCAGCGCGGCTCCTCGATGACACGCGCGTCGGACAGGAACTCCTTGAGATAGCGCCGCATGGACCAGTAGTCGGTCGCATCGGGCGTACCGAGGTTCAAAAGCAGCACGCCGACCTTGCCGGACAATACCGACGGATGATCATCGGGGCGTTTGGGCGAGCTTTGCGCGGGCGTATCGAGCTGCATGAACCTTCTGGCCGCTTCGCGGTGCGGGGACACCCTTCCCCTTCTCCCCGTACCTCACGGGGAGAAGGT